>NZ_JBITBU010000013.1:0-238754 GCF_044452545.1 Nocardia sp. NPDC051900
TTTTTTTTTGGTCCCCCCCCCCCGGTGTTTTTGGTTGGGCGGGGGGCAGCCTCGGTTCCGCCGGTCATGGGGTCGTTCGGCCGTGGGCGTGAGGACCCGTACCGCCCCGTCGCGGCCGGACGAGATGAATGGACGCCTCGATCCGACCACGCCGCGCGGGGAAGGCGTTGCCGCCGTGGCGAGCGCAGATCCGATACGGTTCTTTCGCATCCACCTATGTGCTCGCTCCGGCGGAGAGGCGAATTTCGTTGTCCACGAATCCGTTCTGGCGTTCGATGTCGATAGTGGCGGTGTCCGCACTGCTGGCCGCGCCCGCGTACAGCCGGGCCGATCCGGTGGGCGACTCGCACCGGAACGACTTGGACCGCTTCTATCACCAGCCGCTCGAGTGGAAGCCGTGCGGTGTCGAGAACCTGGACAAGGCCGGTGGCGAATGCGCGAACGTCGCTGTGCCGCTGGACTATGGGCGGCCCGGCGGTCGCACGATCACCTTGGCGATATCCCGGGTGAAGGCGAGCGATCCGGCGCGACGGCGGGGCGTCCATCCGCAACGGCAGCCACCGGGGGCGCACCGTTCCGGGGGACTATCTCGCTGAAGGCTCTGGCTCAGGGTGGCCTACGTATGTACCTTTACCGTAGGGGCGGATGTCTGAACCTGTTGCTTTCTCGCACAATATGGACAGGTAAGGAGCTGGGTCGAGGAAGTGTGGGAGATTGCTGAGCGGTTGTCAACTCGATCGGGGCATTTAGCGCGTCTGCGTCGGCTGTCGGTCACCTATCGACGCGGACGCTGCCGGTAGAGCATGGAGTGCGGACCCATCCAGTCGTGATGTGGAGGGTATGGGGTTCGATCTGTCCAACTCTCTAGCGGTCAATTGCCGCCGTAGCCGATTATTTACAACTGTGGCGGCCACCGTCACGTGTCGAGGCGTTCGGCAGCGCACCGATATTGCAATACGATGCGTTCCACTCCTTCCGGTGTCCGGCAACTGAGGCTGGTGCGGGTGATCGCAGGCGACGCCGGCCCTTTTGTCGCCGGCGGTGCGAGTGTAGAGCAGGTCTGTGTGATCACCTGAATGCAGCCAACATTCGACATAAAATGTACCCAGCGTGGGTGAAATTGCCGATATGTCGGTGGCGCTGACGGTCTGGGTGTCTTTCTGCAGAATGTGATACAAAGTGGATACCCAAAAGAGCGTTGACACGTACATCTTGCTACCGAAGACTTACTTGTAGACCGAACATTCAGTATTCGGTCGGACATCCCGGCGGTAGCTGCTGTGGGGAATCTGCTCGGTTATGAATGTGTAGGGCTGACATTCGCCGGGGGCGGTGGGAAATTTGCGTGCGCCGTTGCTGCGCTGTGCGCTGCACGTGTACGAGGTTTACTTCCATTCACTGCCGTGCGACCACTGAAGCTCGCTGTGAAATGTCATCAGTTCATATCAGGCGGCCACTATTCCGATTGTATAGCCTTCGTGCGTCAGTAATGAAAGGAATACTTAACTCATGGACATTCTCGGCCTACGCAGTTTCGAATCTCGTCTCGAGCGGCCTGTCGATCCTGGCGAACGGGATCGCGATTCTGCACTCGTTCGGCGCGATCGACCGGCTTGGTGGGATCCGGCCCTAACGCTGCGGGCCGGCTCCTGGGAGTCCGTCGCTTCTGCGCTGTCTATCTACCAATGCCTTCGATCGTTGAAAGAGGAACTCCATTGCGACGTTTCATTGTACGGATCGTGGCCGAGTCCAGTGTGGCGCTCGGCAGTATCCAGGTCGCTGCGCGAAGCCTGTGCTTGCGCAGTTGTGGAGGTGAGTGCGTGAGTAGGCATCGCCGCTGCCGTACGAGTGCACGAGCCGGGGGAGTGGGAAGCGGTGGCGGTGACCACCGCCGCTGTGATGGCGACGGGCGCTGGCACTGCGGCCGCAGACGAAGGCCCCGTCCCGCTGCCCGGCTGCCCGGTGCTGCTGGTGTTGGACGTGCAGGGCACCTCCGAGTCGTCGCCGACCGCCTCCCCTACTGCGGATTCGGGAATGCTCGGCCGGCTGTTCGCTCCGATAGTCGCTGAGGGAGCGAGCGTGGACCGCGTCTACATTCCCTACCCAACGTCATTCGGTGGTGTGCTGGGCGCCGGACAGGCCACCGACCCGTTCGCCTCCTCGACTGATCAGGCCCCCGCTCGACTGGACGCCACGGCAGCCGAGGTCGTGGACCGCTGCCCACACACGCAGATCGCGCCGCGGGATATTCCGGCGGCGCCGCGGTAGTGTCCGGTTTCGCGCAGGACACCACTGCAGGTATCGGTCCGGTGCCTGCAGATCGAGTGGCCGCGATTGCGCTGCTGAGTGATCCCACCCGACCGGCTGGGACAGGGCCGACACCGAGTCTGGGGGGCCAGGCGTCGCCGAGTGCCCCGCCGGGCACAGACGGCACACACCCCGCACATGTGCGGCTGTCGCCGGTCCCGGGCAGCGGCGGCATTGCCGACCGGGGCACCGACTTCGGTGCCCTTGCCGGGCGAGTGGGCGAGTTTTGCGCGGCGGGTGATTTGGCATGCGATGCCCCCGGTCATGCCGCGGCGCTGCGCACGGCAGCCGGACTCGCGGCGCAGGCCGACCTGCGGGACCCGATCACGGCGGCGGGCAGCCTGGCAGGGGTATGGAGCCACACGGTAACCGAGGCAGCCAATACGGTGTTGCTGTCGGATGTCACGGTTGATCCGGCCGGCCAGGTGAACCAAGCACCCGCGCAAACCGTCTCGCAGCGCCTGGCGGAGGCAGTAGATCCACGCACTCCCGCGCCGACCACGGAGCAGACCCAGGCCGCGGCGGACACAGTCGGTCAACTCGTCGGCGCTATCAGCGCCGACCCTCTAGGACAGATCCCGAGGCTGGTCAATCAGATCGGCGCCGCGGTCGGCGCTGAGATCGCGGCGAACGCTGACCTGCCGAATCCCGCAACCCTGTTGCACTACGCGACCGTCACTGTCGCGCACACCGGGTACGGCGCCAACGGCCAGACCGACTGGTTCGCCGCAGCCTCGCATGATCTCTCGGGGAACGGGCGATGAGTGCCGAAGCGCAAAGCCACACGCGATACGTCTTGGCCTCGAGCGCCGCTGCCGCACCGACGACCGTATTCGATGTCGTTGCGCCACCGAAACGCAGTCCGCGAGGGCTACCGGACCTGCTCGGCGTGGCCGAATTTCCGGTTTCCACGCCGACGATCTGCGCTACGCCGAAGGGATGCTGGCACAGCAGGAGCGGGCATTCGCGTGCGAGATGCGCGCCAGTGGTCGGCGGGCTGAGCGATGTGCCCGGGCGCCACGATCGAGCGGCGGACTCACGATGAGCTTCTACGAGGACGACCAGCCGCGCCACCACGATGATGGTCGTTGCAGACCTGACCGGTTAGGGCTCTATGGGATAGTGCCCGCAGATGGTCTTCTCGCGTGGGGTCCGTTTGGCGCGGAGCATGAACTCGCGCATGCCGAACGCCGCGATGCCGACCCGGCAACCGAATTCGATCTGCTGCGCAGGATCGTGCGGGCCGCAGCGGTCGCTAGCGTGAGCGAGGGAGAGTTCGTCCGTCGGCTGCGCACGCCGCGAATGATGTTGCAGCCACGCTTCGGTGCGAATGATTCGACTGTCGTCGGTTTCTCGCTGCGCGATCCGCGGACAACGCTTCTGCGACCGGAGATATCGGACGCAGAACTCGGTGGCGATTGCCTGCTGCAGGTGCTGCGCCTGGATTGGGACTCCAGCGAACAGGCACGGTCGGAGGCGGCGGCGGAGTGGCGACATGTGCGCATTATGGGCCGACGGGAGCGGGAATCAATCCTGTTGACCTCGCAGGCGATGTGGCAGCGAGCGCTGGTAGATGCCGCACAGTTCAATCACCGCCTACGGCTTACCGAGGCAGCAGATCGCCAAAGCTGGCAGTGGTCGGCCACCCGAGTCGCCGGAGTTCTCGCCATCTGGTCGCTGCGCTCCGAACCCGCCTCCGGTGGCCCGTTGGCCACCGCATCCGAGCAAGTTGCCCGATCCGGCATGGCCCGGAGCAGCGGTCCCCGCCCGAGGCCGGACGGGGCCCCTTCGGCCAGTCTTGCGCGGACTGCGTATGTGCTGGCTCAACAATCGGCCACCGCCCACGACACGGCGCGCGAGACGCTGTTACTCGCGCAGTTGTCCGCGTCGGTGATGCTCATCGCGAAGGCCCATCGCCGCCGCGGCGAGCTACCGGCCGCGATGCGGCTGGCAGAGCGCGCATTGTCGCCACTGGCGGAGCTCGAACGGCTGATGCGCGAGCGCATCGATCCTCTCCCGCCCGACGACGATGCGGTAGGCGAGTAGATGCCGCAAGAGTCGACTACCAGCAAGATCTCGGCCGCTCTGCACGCTGCGCGTGCCGTCATCGGCGACAACGACGCTGAAGGCAATTGGTCTCGTCATCGTTCTGCTGCGTGAGGGGTGCCCGGTGACCGTGCCGCGGCAGCCGCGGCGCGAGGTCGACCTGGCGACGATCACAGCAGCGGCGCGGTCGGCGAGCGCTCGCTTTCCGACTACACCTACGACTTGCTCGATGGGTGATGTAATCGATCGAGCGGTGCTGTGAGCCGGATAAGTAGAGTATTGCAAGCCGTGCGCGACATGCTCAGTGCGGACCACATACACGGCGTCGCGAAAGCAGCGGCGCACCCGCTCTCCAGCACCGCGTACGGTCTTCGGTCTGCGGTGTCGACAACGACGCATGCCGACGAGACGCTCGCGAAATGGCTGGAACGGCACGGCAGGGGATCCGAGGTTGAATCGACGCACGTCGGTGATTTGCCCGAGCGCAAGGAAGCCGGACGTGACGAGCGACCGTCGAACCCCGACAGTACCGACATCACGAGGCCGCCCTTCTCATACAACATTGCCGGGCTGCCGGGGCTGATTGATCAACGGTCGGCGGAGTTGGGGTTGCACACACCGGCCCAGCGTGCGCTGGAATCGAGCTTGTTCATCGACGAGCCGGCCCATCAGGTAGCCCTGCTTTCGCGCTACCCGCGCCCGGAACTGACGTTCGGTGAGAGGGATTGGGCGGGCTATCTGGATGCCCGCGCCTTCGCCCGCCATTACGGTGATCAAGAGTTGACCGTGCCGTTCATGACCGAACTCCACCGGCGAATATCGCAGTTCACTAAGCCCCACATCGGTGGGGTCACTAGTCGCCGCAGGCGGGTAGCCCTCAGCGAGAGACCATTCACCGACAGGGAAGCCGCAATCGAGGCGAATCCCTATCTGGAACACATGCCGCAAGGAACCGTCCCCCTGGGGCCGGACTACAGTGCGGTCGAGTACCGAACCCCGCCGAAGGCAATCGAGGGTGAACTTCAAGCCCTCTCGGACTGGTACAACGTCGATCGCAAACTGCCCGGCACCGACCCCTACCAGCTCGCCGCCGAACTCCAGCGACGTTACATCTCCATCCACCCCTACAGGGACTACAACGGAAGTTCGTCCCGAATCCTGATGAACTGGTCACTGGAAAACCATGAGCTACCCCCGAGCGCACTTTCAGATTTCGACAAAGACATTTTCTCGACAACCGGAGAGTGGACCGACATGGTTCGAGAACGCTTCGATGGCGGCGTCGTCGAAGCAGTCGCCCACGGTTCCGAACGAGGGTATCAGATTGTGTCTGCGGAGATTTTCTCCGAACGACCAGGATGTGAACTGAGTGCCGTGGTCGGCATGTAATATAGCGCCGTGGGATCTTTTCCGTTCCCGGACCGCCATATTCACCGCGTTATTGACTAACGCCGTGTCCGGAACTGTCGAAAAGGACCTCCCGACAACCTTCTTCGTCGCAGCGGTAGCAAATACGGTTGTTCGGCCGCTGTCTGACACTCGAAGTTCACGGGCTGCTCCAGGGGGGACTGCGGCCGAAACGCCGGACGATCGATCTGGAGAAAGGACCACCATGCCTTCGAGGAGGTCTCACCGGCCCGGGGAAGGGGCGGTATCTCCTCTCACCACGCGATACCGACCGCATCCGATGTCGGGCATCTGGCCTCGCTGACGGCGTCGCTTCATGCCGAGTCGCTGGCATTGCAGGCCATGGAGAACCTGGCGAGGCAGACCGGACACGCCGGCGACTTGGCGTTCACTGAACTGCTGGACAACGAGGTGTCCTCATTCCTCGCCGACGATGCGTCGGCTGCTGCGTTGCCTGCGCCCGTGTCGCCGGCCAGGAACCGATCCAGCTGCTCGACGCGGACCGGCGATTCGCCGCCCACCATCTGGCTCTGGCGTTCGTCCCACCCGCCGCGCAGGCGGTCACTGCGGCCTGTGGTGAACCGGAACAACTGATTGCCCAGTTGCACAACGATCTGTCAGTCGATCCTGCGTTCCGCCGCACTTCAGTGAGATCTGTCGTACACGGTGCCCGACCAGGACAACCGCAACGCCACAGCACCATTGATGGGCCGCCGGTGGGGTCGCGGTCGCCCGGATCTCTCGCGGGGTGCGCCACCAGGACCTGCGCTGGCGTCACCGCAGATTCTCGAGTGTGGCGCCCCGGGAACGCGCAGGCGATACCCCAGACATCGGGATCCCTGGGCGAGGGGACGCCGAGATTAAACCGACTGGCCGGTGTTATCGTGGGTGTGTCGTCGGATCTCCCTTCAATCGTCCGGCGACCGGTTTGAGGGAGCACTGTGCGACTCGCCTCCCTACCCGCCCAGGACGCCTTCTCGCATGACGCCCTGGGTGGTGGCGTGTGCGGCGCACTTGCACCGCACACGCGCTCTCCGGTATCGCAGAACTCGGTCGCCCGCTGAAGCCTCCCTCGTCGCCGTCGGTGACGGAGCCGACCGCTGGGTGGTCCCCTCGGATCACACACCCGCTTCGCGGATCACGGCTGCAACGACGACTTCGCCGGTCCACCCGGCCAGGGGTTCGGTCCGGCCCTGCACCCGCGAAGCCGCAGAGTGCGGGCCGGTGGTTGCCCCGGTTCATTCGAAAGAGGTGAATCGGTCGCGCCCGGTTGTTCCTACAGTCGACTGTGTGGCCCTTGGCTGCTCGGCAAGGAACCTCATAGACCGGGGGTTCGCCGGACCCGCGGCGGAGCCGACCCGCGTGGCGCAATCGCCCATCTCCTGGCGTATCCGCCCCCCGAGAGGATTCGACTATGACGACGTATGCACCGGTCACCATCCAGCAGGCGCAGTTCCCGATCATCGAATCGTTCACCCAGGACACCGTGACCAACCCGCACTGGCAACTGCTGGGCAGTGCGCGGCTGCACGGCGGCAGCCTGGAGCTGACCCCCAACACCGATTCCCAAGCCGGGACAGCGTTCCTCGATCAGCCGTTCTCCTCCACGCTCGGGGTCACCATCGACTTCGACTACTCCTGCGAGGGAGCAGCTGGCCTCGGCGACGGCTTCAGCGTCTACGTGATCGACGGCGCGCATACCACCCAGCCCGGCGGTATCGGCGCCGCACTCGGCTACTCCGTCACGAAAACGGGGTCGGGGCAGATCGTCGCGCCGGGAGTCACCGCCGGGTTCGTCGGCGTCGGCTTCGACAACTACGGGAACTTCGCCACGCCGCTGGCCGGTACCGGAGGCGGTGCGCAACGGCCCAACACTCTGGGGGTGCGCGGAGCCGGCAACCTGCGGGAAGGGTTCAGGTGGCTCACCGGCGTTGCGGTGCCGGGTGGCTTCCGAGCGGATTGGGAGCGCGGCGCCCACATCCAGGTCTCCATCGTCGGCGGCCGGCTCACCGTGCGCCACGCCGACAAAACCAACCCGAACGGCACCCTGCTGATCAACGACTTCCATCTCGCCGGCGCCGACGGTCAGCCACCCGTGCCGCAGACCTTCAAACTGGGCTTTGCCGCCGGGACCGGCGCCGCGACCGCCTCCCACCGCATCCGCAACCTCAAGGTGACCCTGCCCGCGGAAATGCCGCTGGAGATCCACGGCCCGCGCACAGCGCAGTCCGGACAGCGAATCGCCTACACCATCGGCGTGCAGAACCTCGGCCCCAACGACGCCCCCGACGCCGTGCTGGACGCCACCGTCCCGACAGAGCTGACCGACTTGGAAGTCACCTGCCAGGCCGAGAACGGAGCCGTCTGCGGCACCGGTTCGGTCCGCGACGGCCTACACATGCCGATCGACCTGCCCAAGGGCAGCAAAGCGACCATCAACCTGACCGGCACCATCGATTCGCAGTACGAAGGCAGGCTCACCTGCACCAGCCTTGTCACCTCACCCTCCCGCGCCAACACCGCCGAACGGCACTCCGGCTCGGTCACCACCGAGGTCGATCGGCCACCGGTCACCGTGTCCCCCGTGATCGTCGGGCAGTGGCCACAGACCTGGCCCGAGGACGCCAAAGGGTGGTGATCAGCTATGAACTCACTCTGGCCGCCCACCAGCAGCGGGTGGTGTGGTGGGAGATCGGCTTCGACGTCCCGCCCCGAACCCGCATCAATCCCCAGCAAACCCAGTGGTACAAGGTGCTCGAGGACGGCACCGACGGATCGGTCGTCATCACCACACCGGATGACACCACACACCATCGAGCCCGGCACACCCCTGACCGTGGCCGTGCAACTGCTCTACCCCTCCCAGCACGAGGCCGGTGACGGCGCCCTGCGCAACCTCCACGCCACCGAGGTGACCCGCCCATAACCCGAACTCCCAGCGATCGCCCGTGGCGTCGGTGCCCGAATTCTGAGGGACTGTGAACACGTGTTGAGACAGAGTCGAGCAGGCCGGGGCACAGTCGGGATAACACCCGTTCGGATTCCCCGGGCCTCTCGTCGAACCACGGCTACGTGCGGCCGAAGGACAGGCACGGACCTGGCAGGCGCGGCCCGCTCGTATCGCTCAGTGCGGCGAGGTGTTCACGTCTTTGGTGGCCGGGCGGCCCTTAACCAAGTTGTGAGGGGCTGAGTCCAAGGCGTCGAGCCGTTCGGCCACACATCAACTCGGGCTTCTCGATGCTGGGCCAGCGCGAGCAGTGCCCACACCTGGTCGAAGGTGAACGGCTCTGCGGGCGCCCCCGAGTCGCTGACTGGGACTGCGGCAGGCTTCATCAGTCCGGCAACCCTGGTGGTCGTGAACGCCCTGCGGACCATGGGCCGGTCCGCAGGGCGCCGCGCCAGCAGGGTCGAATCGTCGGTTACAGTCACAGCCCGCTGCTGCCGAGGGACAGGACGCTGCTTCCGGCGCTGAGCAGCAGCGACAGAATCGACAGGATATTCACTTCGGACTCTCTTTCTCCCGGCCGTCGCCAGGGCTTTCTTGGGCCGGTCCGGGAACGTTTCGAGCGCGTCGGCGCCTCGCTGGCAGGCCGCTCGGGTGCAGCGTAGGCGCTCACTGCGGTTCGGCCGCCGGGTTGCACTGCCCACGTCTGGCAACAACGGCCACTGAGCACGCTCCTCGTCGTGGCCTCCCGCGCAACCGGCGAACCAGCGACAAACCAACGCATACAACGGCACCCGTGGATCCCGGTGGCGGCCTGATCGTCATTCCGGATCGTCGGGTCATCACTCGTCGGTTGCTGTTGCGCTGCGGCCGCGAGATGTGTGGCGCCCGCCCGCGCCGCGCCTGGTGACGGGGCTGGTGGGGGTGTGCTGGCACGGTGAGGGGTGTGGATGACGATTTCCGATCGGTAACCGATATAGCGGCCCTAGAGTTGGGTGCGGCACCGCGAGACGACCACACCGATCGTGTCGAGCTGGTCACGCTGATGCGGTTCGCGACCGGCGACGGTGTGCTCGCGTTCGGTTCCCGGGCCGCGGCATGGCGCGTGTGCACGCTGCTGGGTACGCAACTGAAGACGCCGGGGCGGGTGGCGGTGATCGGGCCGCGGGCGCGGCCGCGGTGGCAGGTGCGGGTGGCGGAGGCGACCGGCGTGCGGATTCGGTTGGGACTGCTCGACCGCCGCCGGGGTGGGCGTCGGGTGCAGGGGCTGCCGCCGGAGGTGATCGCCCGCCTCGACCAGGACGCCGCGGCGATCGCACGGGCGGGGTTCTCGGCCGCGGGGACTGTTCATCTGACCGGCCCGGTGCCGCGACTGCAGATCACCTGTCCCACCCTGGCGGTCGCGTTGGCTGTCGCCGGGGCACTGCGGCGGGTAGGGGCCGTCGCCGGGGTGCGTCACCACGAGCGAACCGGCGCCGAGCAGGTCACCGTGGCCGGGATCGACGCGGTCGCCACGGCGTTGGCCGCGATCGGCGCACCCAGGGCGGCGCAGCGGATGCGCGTGCGCTGGGACGACCGGTGCCGCAGCCGCGCTTACTCCGCGACGCGGGAGCTCACTGCCGCCAACACCGGACGCGCCCAGCATGCCGCCGCCACCCAGGTGGCGGCCGTGCGGGCGGCGCTCGCGGTGCTCGGCGACCGGGTCCCCGACCACCTCGCGGCCATCGCGCACCTGCGGCTGCAACATCCGCAGGCCGGGATGGGCGCGCTGGGGAAACTGGCCAGCCCACCCCTGTCGAAGGACACCGTCGCCGGGCGGCTGCGGCGGCTGATCGCCCTGGCCGAGCGTCACACCACGCAACCCGACACGACCCAAACATCCTGACGATCACCGCAGTGGTTATCTTTCAGCGAAGTCTCACAGTCGGTAGGTTGCTGCGGCCCAGGTCGGCAGCCCTCGATGTGGACAGGAGGTGGGGCGGTGACGTCGTGGCGTGATGCGGCCGGTGGTCATGGTTTCGGCCGGATGATCGAGTTGGGTGTCGAGGCCGTAGTGAACAAGGTCGGTCAGCGGGCGGGGTGCGCACCGCTGAACTGGGAGCTGTTCGTCACCGACGACACCGGCGCGCTCGCGGTCTCCGGCACCACCGCCGGCCGGGACTACAGCGAAGCCCAGGTCCCGGAGATCGTGCAGGCCTGGGCACAATTGCTGGGGTTGTCCCGCGTCGTGCCACCGTCCACGGGTGGGACCATCGAGTACCGGGGCGTCATCGAGGGCATCGAGGTCGAGGTCTGGGGCGTCATCGACCAACAGTTCTTCGATCTCGTCGCCGGACTCGACTTCCCCGAATGACACCGCGCCCAGCATGCGGAGGGCGCATCGGCGTGCGGAAACTGCCACTACCGCTGGGTATCGAGGTGATGACGTGGTCGATGACGCTCGGCCAGGTCCGGGCCAGACCCGAGTCGAGCACGTCATTGCGAACTGCCTCGTTGCGACTGGTTGTGCGGGGACTGCGGCTTCTTCAGCTCTGTCCTGAAGAATCGACAGAGCCGCCAGCGGGGCCTCGGGCGTCGGTGTCAAGGTGTTTCGGGTTGGTCGGGGGTGTCGGTGATGGTCCATGCCGATTCGCCGAGTTCGCCGCCGAACTGGCGTTCGCGGGCCAGATACCCGGAGTCGATGAGTTCCTGTAGCGCTTCGGCAACCTCGGTGGCGTCCTCGGTGCCTGCGGCGGCGATCGACTCGAGGGTGAGGTCCTCACCGCGGCCCGCGGCCAGCAGAAACACCAATACCCCTTTGGCCCGGAACGAGATCCGTGAATCGCGCACGGCCGCAATCCGCACAGCGACACGATCGTCCATCCCGGCGTGTCCCTTTCCCTCGCCGATTGTTTGCGGTGGCACGTGCCCTCCTCGAGGGGTGGGGCGTTGTCGAGGGACGACAGTTGTTTCCAGGATGCCGCCGGGCACCCGGTTGGCAGGCGGTCAGGCTGGCATGCCGCTCGACTCCCACGCTTCGATGGGGTCGCGGGAATACCAGTGACCGCTCCATTCACGCCCGGCTTCCAACGCGGTGTAGAACTCGATGTCATCCGGCAGAGCAGGAGTGTGGGCAGAGAGCACACCCGGCTGGTCGCGGTAGAAGCGGTGGGCGCGCTGCACCGATCGAGCGGCGAGTTCAGCGTGGCAAGCACGGCGGATGATCACCGCCTCGTCATCGGTGCGCCGGTCGGGGTCACTGGTGTGATCCAACGGGTAATGCATCTGATACTCCAGCCGCGCCAACGGCTCACCCGCGTGCTCGAGCAGCCACGCGATCCACGCCGGAATAAACGGCTGCGCCGCCAACGCCCGCTGCGCGAACCCACCGCCGGTGCCGGGCCCGCACGGATCCCCCGACTGCGCCCCGGTGAGTGCAGTGGAGTCCGCCTGGTCGTGATCCCGTCCTTTCCGATGCCTACCTGCCATAGCCGCAAACTATCAGCATCAGTGCGAACATGGACCCCGTTCGGCAACAGGTCCGGCACGAACCATGCCACGCTGAACCCGGCCGCGGCCCAGATCATCGGGTTCCGCCGACCGTGCCCACCATTGTGCGGTGTCGCTTCCACAGGCGGTGGGCGCTGTGGTCGCTGGCCGTATCCGGCGGCGTGACCAGCTCTACTCACCCCCTGGGTAGGCGTGTCTGCGGACGGTCCGGTGCCCGAACTGCGAGGATGATCATTCATGTCCAGGGGCAAGGAAAGACCCGATCGACGTGCCGGGCAGCGCGCACGCGGCCCGCGCGCCGAGACGAGCGGTCTGGTCACGGCGATACAAGCCGAGATCTGGCATCGCCGCTAGCCACCCGCCAGCCTCCTCCAAGCGCTCGCCACGGCCCGCGGGTACCCGTTGACCGCAGCCGACATGCAGGTGTTCACCGGACTGGGCATCACCCTCGCCGCCCGGGGCTGGAGCTTCGTGCGGGAGTGTTCCGGACCGGAAGTGCTCACCTTCAGCTACCGGCCCTCCGACGCCGGACCGGTGTACCTGCATGCGGGGCTCGAACCAGTCACCACCGGCGTGGTTACCCTGGACCGGTCCCAACCGGCCGACATCGTCACCGGTTGCGAGGTCGAAGTGCTGCTCGTCGGCACCCCCCGCGGGCAAGCCCGCCTCACCGACCTGCCCGGTCTGACCACCCACCTCCGTGTCATCCAAGCCTTCCGGCCAGGTGACCCGATCCCCGTCGCGTTCCCCCACGGCCACACTCGGGTGGTTACCCGGCTCAGCGGCGGGCACCGGAGCACGCCACGGGCGAATAGCCGTAGTCACAGGTGTGGACGCCGAATTCGGGTGACCAACGCGGCTGCCGGACCCTGGGTCCGGGTGGCGATCCGAGCCCACGACTGATCGGCTCGCCAGGAAGGGGGCCGTGAGCGCCGAGACAATGCCCGCGCACGTTCAAGGACGCCGCAGCGGGGCCCTATCCACCTCTGGCCGAAGGGTTTTCATGATAGGGAACACCTCTCGGTGCTGGTGACGGCGTTACCCTGGCTCGGACAGGACGCAGCCGGTTACCTGGATCCAGGGGGAAGAGGATGCTCAGTTTGGAAGAAAGAATCGCCGGTGTCCTCGCTGTATTGAACAGGCTCGATCGCACGGCGCCGGTGGCGGTCATCGACGAGATCGGCCGGCGTGTGCAGGAGCTGAAGAACGAAGCGCTCGCCAGCGTCACCGATGACCCGCAGCGCCGCCGCATACTGCTGAACCAGGCCACCCAAGCCGACGGGCTCGTCGCCGCGGCACGTGAACGGGGCGAACGAGCCCTCGCCCTCGCTGTGGCCGAGCCGCAACGGGAGGCTGTAGCCCGCCGAGCCGCCGAGCATCGGCCCGCAGCCACAACATCGACCCCGGCCAGGAACGCAGCGATGAGCCTCGCCGACGCGCGGCGTGAAGATGCAGGGACCTTGGGTCAGGTGAGGCCGGTGATGTCTCTGGCGATGGTGGTGAGCCGGTTGCGGGCGGCGGTGAGCACGCCCTGGCGGTTCTTGTTCGCTTCCTCGTAGGCGAGGATCACGCGGATATCGACGGGGTCAGTGAGTTCTTTGATCGCGTCGGCGGCCTGGGTGAGGTTCAGCTCCGGGTAGTCGCTGATGGGGAGTTCGTCGGGATCCAGGACACTGGTGGTGGCGCCGCGGACCGACCGCAGCGCGTCGGCGGCGGTGTCGGCGCCTTCACCGCGGGTGACCTGCCCGGCGGTGGCCAATGCCGCGTCCCGGGACGCGGTGAAGGTTTTGACCGCGACATCCCCGGCGCGGCCGCCTTGGGTGAGCAGTTCCCCGAGTGCGGGCCGGGTGGCGCGGACGGTGTCCAGCGCCCGGTCCAGGCCACGCGCCGACCAGTCGACGGGCAGGTTGAACAGTCGCACCGCGGTCCCGGTGGCTGCTTGCAGCAGGGTCGGGCGCAGCGCGGCGGGCCCGCCGAGGGCGTCTTCGGCCAGGACGGTGGTCAGCCAGTCCACGGTCTCGGTGTGGGCGGTGATCAACCGGTCCGCCAACCCCACGACCTCGGGATGCCCGGCGGTGGTGGCGAGGGCTTTGATGTAACGGGCGCGGTCGAGTAGTTGGTGCTCCAGGGTCAGATCACCCAGCAGGGCCTCCTCGAACGGCTGCGCTTGGTCGGCTAGTGCCTTGACCGCGGCGACCGCGCGGCCGAGGAACGGGCCGATCACCTCCGGGACACCACCCAACTCGCGCATGGCGGCCTCGATGGCGGCGGCGCGGTCGCGGGCGCGCTCGGCGTTGGCGGACAACTCCTGGCGTATCGCCTCGGTGCGGGCTTGGGCGATACGGGTATCGGCAATCTGGATCTCGGTATTGGTCAACGCCTGCACAGCGCGCAGCTGCGCCAGCAACGTCGTGATCTCGCGGGTACTCATATCGACTTTCCCCTCCTTCCGATGGTGAGACAGCATCGAATCGGCGCAACGGTGCACCGACTGTCAGGCTTACCCGCGTTCCGGACCGGCAACCCGCCCGTTACCTTCCCCTTCCGCCCGCGCCAGGCAGCGGGTGTGTGCGTCGGGCCCACGCGGCCACCAGGAGAGAAACCGATCGGTAGAGAGACGGCCCGCAGACAGGATGCCTGCGGGCCGCCGTATTGCGCTGGTCGAACGGTGCGGCGTTAGGGGTGTCTACCCGCGCCTGAATCGGATTCGTTACCAGTGGACTCCGCCGCCTTCTCAGCATAAATCCCCAGGACAGCTATGGCCCCGCACGCTGGCCGGTAGAGGATGGCCCGTGTGCCGTTGGCGGTATTTGATGCCGTGGCAGGGCGTGCGCTACCCTCGGAGGTGGTTTTCATGAGCAACCTTCGGGTCGTGTATCAGAAGTGCCCTCAGTTGCCGCTGGGGGCCTTCGTCATATCTGGAGTTGTTGTGCGCTGATGCTCACGCAGGGCGTGGGGTACGCGGCGTAGCGTGCGGCTAAGCCGCGCGCCCCGGCCGTCGCATCAGGCGGAGGTGACCGCGGTCCCCACCCCCTGCCTGGATCCGATTCGGAAGCCCATCGACTCGGCGCGAGCCACGATGCGATCGACCGTCGAGCGCGTCCACTTGACGCTCGTGATCCGACTCAGTTCGGTCGCGACTGCGTTGGCGTTGAACCCATGCTCAGCAAGCCGTAGGAGTTTCTCGATCTCTGTCGCTGGCTTCTGAGTCAATCTGCCGCGCACCAGCCCCCTTGTGATGTATAAAACTGACGGAGTTGCTTGACACTCGGACCCTCTGAACCGTAGGGAGATTCGGGTGAGCGAGCCTGTCATGGACCGCGAGGTGCGTGCCCCGGACCTCTCGCCGAACCCGCCGTGCGCCTCAGCGCCGGTACGGCCCCGGGTTGTGGGTGTGGACGACTTCGCCCTGCGCCGCGGACACCGCTACGGCACGATCCTGATCGACATGACGACCCGCCGACCGATCGACATGCTCACCGACCGCAGCACCGAGAGCCTGACCGCCTGGCTTCGAGACCGCCCCGGCATCGAAATCATCTGCCGCGACCGGGCCGGCGTCTACGCCGAAGCAGCGACCACAGCAGCACCGCACGCGATCCAGGTCGCTGATCGCTGGCACCTATGGAAAAACCTCGGCGACGCCGTCGAACGCACCGTCGCCCGCCACCGCCGCCACCTGACCGCGGTGCCCGACCCCGACGACGCACCAGCACGGCCCGACATCAGCGAAATCGCGGCGGCTCTGCCCCACGGCCCGGTCGAACCACATCTGCGTGCCGATCGGACCGCGGTCCGAACCCGCGAGCGTTATGCCCAGGTCCACACACTGCTCGCGCAGGGCCACAGCCTGCGCCGCATCGGTCGCGAGCTGGGCTTGGCCCGCGGCACGATCCGCCGCTTCGCCCGCGCCGCCTCACCGGATGAATTGGGCTCAGGCACAAAGTTGGTGGCGTGCCGATGATTTGGAGCCTGGCGGGAGGTAATCGATCATGACCAGGGTGTGCTGATCTTGATCTGAAGGTCCTGCTTCCGCATCTCGCCGACCTGAACATCGAGCAGGTCACCCGCCGCGGAATGGCTTTATGGATCCATGCCGACATCACTGCGCAGGGCGCGTCGTGTCCGGGCGGCACGTGCTGGTCGGTTCGGGTGCACAGTCGCTACCAGCGGTGTCTGTCCGATGCCGCGGTCGGCGGGACAGAGACATTGATCTGCCTGCGGGTACGCCGGTTCTACTGCGACAACCCGGATTGCGCCCGCGCCACGTTCGCCGAGCAGGTACCCGGCCTGACCACGGCGCATGCCCGACGGACCCCATTGCTACGCAGCATGCTCGAGCGGATCGCGTTGGCGGTGGGTGGCCGCCCCGGCCAGCGGTTGACCCGCCACTTGTCGGTGACGGTATCCAGGATGACTCTGCTGCGGTTGATCCGGGCAGTGCCGATGCCCGAACCCGGCCCGGTGACCGCGCTCGGCGTCGATGACTTCGCCTTCCGCAGAGGCGCGAACTATGGCGCCATCGTGGTCGACATGCGCACTCACCGGCCGGTGGACCTGGCCGGACCGATTGAACGACACCTTTGCCGAATGGTTGCGTGCCCACCCCGGTGCCGCCGTGATCTGCCGCGACCGGGCGAGCGGGTTCGCCGAGGGTGCTCGGCGGGGAGCGCCGGACGCCATCCAGGTCGCTGACCGCTTCCACCTGCTTTACAACCTCACTGATGCTGTCGACCGGGTGGTGCGGGCCCACCGCAAGTGCCTGCATGATCGGCCAGTCGATGAGGCTGTTGCCCAGCCCGCTCCCGCGCCGGTGGTCGTCGACGGTCGGCGTGCGGAGTTTACCCGGCAACGGTGGGTGGAGGTTCACGCGTTGTGGGACAAGGGAATCGGGCACACCGCAATCTGCAGGGCGCTCAACCTCGACGACAAGACGGTACGCCGCTACGCCCGAGCCGGCAGCGCCGACGAGTTGCTGACCCAGTCGCCCAAACGCGGCAGCGCGCTCGACCCACACACCGCCTACCTGGCCGAACGCTGGCAGCAAGGGTGCACCAACGCCGCAACCCTGACCGGCGAGCTGCGCGAGCGCGGTTACCGGGGCGGTGAACGCCAGGTTCGCCGCTTCCTGCAGACCTGGCGAGCCGGCACCACGCCACCGACCGCCACGCCGATCACGACACCTAAACCCCGGCAGGTCACCGGCTGGATCATCCGTCCGGCACACCAGCGCACCGAGGCCGAACGAGCCGACCTGGCCCGGATCCTGGACCGATGCCCGGTCCTGCGCGGCGTCGATCAGCTGGTCAGCGACTTCGGCGGGATGCTGCGCCACCGTCGGGGCCAGCACCTCAACGCCTGGATCGCTGCAGCCCAAGCCAGTGACATCTCCCAACTTCAAGGATTCGCCGCCGGTCTGCTCAAGGACTACGACGCAGTCCGCAACGGACTCACCCTCGAATGGAGCAGCGGAGCCGTCGAGGGCGCGGTCTGCCAATTGAAGGCGATCAAGCGCAGGTGCTTTGGCCGGGCCAACTTCGATCTCCTGCGACGCCTCGTGCTCCTCAGTTGACCACCACCCCCGGCAAGATCACCAAATTTGTGCCTGAGCCAGAACTCACTGGCCATTGACACTGGGGCAAGTTCACCGTCAACTCGGTGTCCAAGTGCGCCGACGTCGGCAAGGCTTCGATCTACCTGCGCTGGCCGAACAAGAAGAGCTGCTCGCCAGCGCGCTGGAGGCGTAGATCAGCCCGGTCGCCGACATCGACACGGGCCCCAACTCCCACGATCAGCGAACGGGCCTGTTCATCGCCGTCGCCCGTCCTAACATCGTGTGCACGGCGAGCGGGGCGGCGGCCTGGTGTCGTCGGAGGTCGGCAGCCGACGTTGCTGGTGGTGGGGGGTGGTCAGGCGCGCGCGGGGAGGAGGAATTCGTGCCCCTGGTGCTGGTTGGTGGGGTCGCTGGCGAGGGGGTGTGGCTCGCCGGTGAGTGTGGCCAGGGCGTGGGCGATTTCGTCGATGGTGGCGCGGGTGTAGATATCGATGGCGTTGCCGTTGTAGCTGCGGTCGGAGTGGCCGGCGTAGGCCTTGGCGACGGCGGGGCCGTAGTTGCGTTCGACCCAGCGCAGGGTGGTGTGGCGGAGCCAGTGGGTGGAGATGCCGTGCTCGGCGATCCAGGGGAGTTGTCGGCCGAGGCGGTCCCAGAGCACGTCGTAGCGGCGGATGCCGAGGGGGTGGCCGTTGCGGTAGCGCAGCAGCCGCCGATTGCGGGCGGCGGTGATGGGATGGCCGTTGCGGGTGAAAGCGGGCAGTTGGTCGGTGGGTGGGGTTCGGGTTTCGCGGTGTTCGATCAGAGCCTCGGTCAGGGTGGGGGAAATCGGCTGCCAGCGGGAGAAGCCACCCTTCTCCCGGACCTGGATCAGGCAGCGCACGGGGTCGAGGTCGTCGCCGCTCATGGTGAGGATGCCTGCTCGGCGGCAGGCCGTTTCGATGTGCAGGCGCACGATCAGGGTGTCCAAGACGGGGTCGTCGCCGCCGTCGGCGACCGCGGTGCAGATCTGGGCCAGCGAGTCGTGGGGCAGGGCGCGCCGGTTGGAGGCCGGGCGCGGGGCCTTGCCGAGTTTGGCGGTGGGGTTGTCGGCGGCGGTGATGTAGTTGTCGTTGACCGCGTGCTGGTAGAGGCAGCGCAGGGCGTGGATGCAGTGGTTGGCGGTGCTGACCCCGCCGCGGTCGTTGCTGCGCCGCTGGCGTTGCTCGCGCACCGTGTGCACGAAGGTCTGCAGCTGGGAGACGGTGGGTTCGTTCAGGCGCTGGTCGGCGTGGTCGACGAGGAGCTTGTTCCAGTAGGAGAGGTAGTGGTTGCGGGTGGGAGTGTCGGGCATGGCGGCGTAGACGATCGGGACGTATTCAGCCAGGGTCGGTATCGCTCGCGTGGTACCTGGTTGGCCGAGTAGCTGTTCGGGTTCGATTCCGAGCCCTTGCAGCAGAACTCGCGCGGCGGCCAGCTGAGCGTCGGAGGGCGGTGTGCTCATGCTGGGAAGGCCTCCTCGAGCGGGCCGGTCCACGGAGCCAGCAGTGCGGTCAGGGTGGCGGGTGGGAAGACCAGCAGAGTCGCCGACGGAATATCGGCGAGCAGCAGCAGATATCCGCCGTCGATGCGGGTCTCGCGCCGCAGTGCCGCGCGCAGGCGCAGGTTGGCCTGCCCGTCGACGTAGGCCGGGGCGGCATCGTCCTGGTTGTCGGCGGTGAGGGCGAGCACGCCCTCGTCGACGCGAATGCGGCACTGTTGGCCCCGCCGCCATTGCAGGGCGGTGAGCAGGCGCCGGGCCATGATCCGGCCCGCCCGGTCGATGGGGCGGACGTCGTACAGCGCGGGCGCACGCGCCGGTTCCTGCGGCCGGATCAGCGCCGGGAGCGGGAGCGGTGTGTTCCACGCGAGCGGCTTGGCGGCGGGCCCGGCGAGCGGGCGGTTACCGGGTGTCCGAGAGGGGGCGTTCAGGGTCGAGGGGATGGCGGAAACGAGGCCGGATAGCATCAGAGCGCCCAACTTTCAGTGTCAGGCGGTTACACACCCGGTTCTGTGTTCTCGAACCGGACATACGCAGCAGGTGCCGCGAATGTTCACGCTGTGTGCGCAGGAAACAACTTCACAACACACAAATCGCGGCGGATTCGCAACCTTTGGGTGTTCATAGAGCTAACCATACCCCGTTTCGCCGATCGGCCTGCCGAGGCGACGGCTACGGTGGCAGCGCTCGCACGCCATCAGCTGGGCAGCCCCAGCCGATCGGCGATCGTGCCGAGGATGCGATGCAGGTCGGCACGCTCGGCGGCGGTGAGATCCGTGGTGGTCTCGGCGTCGATCGCCCGCGCGGCGTCGAGGCATTTGCGCAGTAGCGCGCGGCCGTGCGGGGTCAGGTTCAGATTCTGACGGCGGCGATCCTTCGGATCTCGCAACCGTTCGATGGCCCCGAGGGACTCGAGGTGGTCGGCCAGCGCGACGACCAGACTCGGCGCGACGCGCAGTAGCTGTGCCATCTCCATCTGCGATGTCGGTCCGTTGGCCGCCAACACATTCAACATCCCGGCGTGCTTCGGCTTGAGCTCGAGACCCGACACATCGGCGCTGAAGCGGTCGGTCAGGAACGCGCCCAGCAGTCCGAGCCGGAAGCTGAGGGTCTCCGGCAGCTTTTCCGCCTTGACGTTCTTCATGGCGAGCATAATACTGAACCTAAATCAGTCACGGTCTGAATGATTTTTGGAGTGAAAAATGCAGGGCGAGAAGCTCAGTCGAACCGCGGTCGTTGTCAATGCGATCGGCGCGGCCACCGCCGTGGCCTTCAGCGTCGCGGCACTGGTCGATCCGACCGCCGCGATCTCGATCGGCGCGGACTCGCCCGGGATCGATCTGTATGCCCAGGCGTACGCGGCCCGGGCGATCCCGCTGGGTGCCGCGCTGCTGTTCAGCCTGGCCGGCCGCCGCAAGAGGGCACTTCTACCGCTGCTCACCGTGTCCGGCGCGGTACAGCTCGGTGACGTCGCCATCGGCGCCGCGCAGGGAATTCCGGGCATGATGGCAGGCGGAAGCGCGCTCGCGCTCGTTCACCTCGCCACCGCGGGGCATTTGGTTCGCCGCAGGAGCCGCTTCGCCACAGCCGCAGCCTGAGCCGAGACTTCGGCGTGAGTCGGACATGCTCGGCGAAGCCGAGGTCGGCGACGACGGAAATCTCGGTTCGGATGGCTCGTGTCAGCAATCTCCGAGGAAACTTCTGTGGCAGGGTGGTCGGCTGTGCAGACAATCCTGATCACGGGGGCGACATCGGGTATCGGGCTGGAGTCGGCTCAGCAGCTGGCGGCGCAAGGGAATCGGCTCGTGTTGGTGGGGCGGAACCCGGAGAAGCTCTCCGCCGCGGCGAAGCTGGTCCGAGGCGCGGGGGCGGCGGGAGTCGACACGCTGGAGTGCGATTTCGCGTCGCAGTCGTCGGTCCGTCAGCTGGCGAAGGAGGTTTCGTCCGCCTACGACCGGCTGGATGTGCTGGCCAACAACGCAGGTGGCTACCACAAGGCCAGGAGCGAGACCGTGGACGGCATCGAGGCGACGTTCGCCGTCAACCATCTCGGTGGTTTCCTGCTCACCGAACTGCTGACGGATCTGATGGTGCGCAGCGCCCCGTCGCGCATCGTGTTCACCTCGTCGGTCATGCAATTCGGCGCCACCATGGATTTCGCCGATCTGGAGTTCCGGCAGAGTTATTCGGGAGAAAAGGCATACAGCCGGTCCAAGCTGGCGAACGTCCTGTACACCCGGGCGCTGGTGCGGCGTCTGGAGGGAACCGGCGTAACGGTCAACGCCTTTCACCCCGGTGCGGTGGCAACCGGGATCTGGGATTCGATGCCGTGGTTCGGGCAACCCTTCGTGGCGCTCGCCAAGCGATTGTTCATGATCTCCGCCGCGGAAGGAGGACGAGCGCTGACCTACCTGGCCGCCGACCCGGAAGTCGCCGCGGTCAGCGGCTGTTACTTCCAGAACAACCGCGTCAAGGCTCCGTCCCGCCTCGCGCAGGACGACGCACTCGGGCAGCAGCTGTGTGAAGTCAGCGCCGCTCTGGTCGGACTCACCGGGTAGGCGCACCCACGACCAGCGACACCGTTATCGCTGAGCAACACGACAATCGACGCCGACTGAAGCGGAAGGCAGGGGAGCATGATCCGTACTCGTTTCGAGTCGATCGGCGCGTACACGCCGACGACTGTCCGCTCCACCGAGGATCTGATCGCCGAGCTGGCCGTGCCGCGGTCGCTGGACCTGGAGCGCATCACCGGGATCAAGAATCGTCGTGTCTACGACTCGGATCCGGACCGGTACGAATCTTCCTTCGAGCTGGCGTTGCACGCGATCGAGGACTGTCTGTGGCATTCCGGGTATCGGGCCGACGAATTGGATGTCGTCATCTCGGCCTCCATCACGCGTACTCGCGGCGCGGGAATCTTCTGCTATGCACCGTCTTTCGCGCTCATGCTCGGCAATGCGATCGGCGCGAACGCGGCTCGGCACTTCGATGTCTCCAATGCCTGCGCCGGGATGATCACCGGAGTGATGGTGCTCGATCGCATGATCAAGGCCGGTGCGGTGCGCAACGGCCTGGTGGTCAGCGGCGAGCAGATCACGCCGATCGCCGAGACGGCGCTGCGCGAGATCAGCCGCCCCTACGACCCGCAATTCGCGGCGTTGACGGTCGGTGACGCCGCGGTCGCGGTTGTGCTCGACGACCGGGGCGACGACGAGGACGAACTGCACTATGTCGAGCTGATGACCGCGGCCGACGGCGCCGAGCACTGCATCGGAATGCCCAGCGACCGCACCGGCGGCATCGCGATGTACACCGACAACCGCGCCATGCAGAACGAAGCCCGGTATCGGCAGGGCATCGACCGTATGGCCGACTTCCTCGCCGAGACCGGACGCACCTGGGAGAGCGAGAAATACGACTACTGGATCCATCATCAATTCAGCGCGCCAGCCATCGAGTACATCTCGGATCTGACCGAACGGCATTTCGGCACGCCGATGCCGCAGTCCCTCAACGTGCTGCACGACTACGGCAATACCGCTTCGACCTCTCACTTCCTGGTCCTGCACGAGCATCTCGCGCAACAGAAGGTCCCGAAGGGATCCAAGATTCTGATGATCCCCGCGGCATCGGGCATCGTCTCCGGGTATCTCGCCGCGACCATCTCGCGTTTGGCGGCATGAGCATGGCGACGACGATCGTCTCGGCCGCGACGAACCGCGACCTCGACACCGGCAGCTACCTCGAACTGGCCACTCGCGCGGCACTGGCCTGCGTCGAGCGCTCGGAGATCGGCCTGCGCGAGATCGGGATGCTGATCAACGGGGGCGTCTTCCGGGACAGCAATATCTCCGAGCCGGCGGTGTCGGCCCTCATCCAGAAGCGGATCGGCCTCGGGCTCACGTATGCGGCCGGGCGCGTCCCGGTTCTGTCCTTCGACCTGATGCACGGGGCCTGCGGCCTGCTGCACGCCATCGCGACCGCCGACACCTTCCTCGCCACCGGCACGGTTCGGTACGCGTTGCTCGTCGCGGGCGACACCCACCCCTCGACCGAGCGCCACGTCGCCGATTTCCCCTACAGCGCCAGCGGCGCCGCCCTGTTGCTCGGAACCTCGCCTGCCACAGGAGGATTCGGGCGGCTGCACACGCGCGACACCACCGGCCCGGTCGGCCCCATCGCCTGGGTGCCGCTGAACGACGTCGGCGCCGACGGTCGCAGCGCGATCCGCGTTCGTACCGGTGCGGAGGACCGGGTGGATTCGGCGGCCGAGGTGGTGCGTGCCTGTCTGGACTCCGAAGGGCTCGACGGCCGCCACTTCGCCGAAGGACACGCGCTGCTGCTGGCGCCCGACCAGGCCGTCGACTTCCGCGTCCGCTTGGCCGGCGCGCTCGCCATTCCGTCGCGGTCGGTCGTCGGTTTCGACGCCTCGATCGGAGATCCCTACACCGCGGGGCCGGTACACGCCTACCTCCATGCGCGGGAAACGGGCGTACTCGACACCGCGCGCATAGTGGTCTTCCTGGCAGTGGACGGAGCATCGGCAGCCTGTCTGACCTACAGACCGCGGTCGGCGTCGCCCACGTGCGGCGAATCGGGCGGTGGAACCGCACAGGCCGGGACACCGACCGGCTCCGGTACCGAGCCGGTTGTACTCGCTCGGCAGTAGGACGCACACGAGCGATGCGCGGGTGTCCATGCCGTGGACGCGAGGGCGCGAACCGCTACATCCGAGGCTCGCGACGCTCGTGGGCCGCGACGGGCTCACGAATCCGCGATGCGGTGCGTCGGTGCGGCTGTCACACCAGCCGACAGCAGTTTCTCGGCCAGCGCGCGGGCGCGGTGCGCGAGCTCGGGCGGGTCGAGTATCTCGAAGTCGTGCCCCAGCAACAGCACATGCATGAGCACGAAGTCCAGGCTGTGGTCGGCTCCGCTGCGGACCTCGCAGCGCCCGCTGCCGCACGGCCGTACGACGGCCGCCGACGCCGGAATCTGCGCGCGCACCGTGTCGGCGGAGGCGTGCACGAGGAAGCGGGCCCGCAGTGGGTAGACCCGGTTCGCCACGCCTTCCTGCACGTAGGCCGCAGCCTCGGGCGCCGCGCGTGGTCGGAAGCGCCACGTCCGCGCGGCCACTTCGGTCATCCGGTCGACACGGAAGCTGCGCCAGTCCGCACGATCGAGGTCGAAGGCCAGCAGGTACCAGCGCCGGTCGGAGGCGACCAAGCGGTAGGGCTCGACCCGCCGCCGGCGCACCCGGTCTCCGGCGGGATAGTCGAAACCGGCCTCGACCTCGTCGCGGCAGGCTCTGGCCAGCGTCATCAGCACGTCGGGGTCGACCGGCGGGTGACCTCCGCCGAAGGACTCCACCGAGCCGGAGAGTGCCTGCACTTCGTGCCGCAAACGGGTGGGCAGCACCCGGTCGAGTTTGGCCAGCGCCCGGAGCGCGACATCCCCGGCGCCCGCGACCGCGGCGCCCGCGCCGCCGAGGAGCGAGACCGCGGTGACGATCGCTTCCTCGTCGTCGAGCAGCAGCGGCGGCAGCTCCTGTCCCCGGCCGAGCTGATAGCCGCCGCCGACGCCGTGACAGGCGTGCACCGGATAGCCGAGCGTACGCAGGCGCTCGACATCGCGCCGTACCGTGCGCGGCGTGACGCCCAGCCGCTCCGCGAGCTCGCGCGCGGTCCAGACCTGGCGTTGCTGCAGCAGTCCGAGCAGGGTCAGCACCCGCTCGGTCGTGCCCCGCTCGGTACCGCTCGCCGCTTCCATGTCGCTCAGCCTGCCAGAAATAGCGGACCGATTCTGTCCGCTAGGGGTGCCAGGGTGGCGGCATGAACGCAGACGCACTCGACTGGAACAAGACACTGCGCGAGCAGTGGGAAGCCCACTGGAACGATCAGCTACGCGACCGGCTCCACGGTCTCACCGACGACGAGTACTTCTGGTCTCCGGTACCGGACGCCTGGAGCGTGCGACCGCGTGGCAGTTCGACGGCGCCCGTGCAGGCAGGGGCCGGGGACTTCACGATCGACTACGCCTTCCCGAATCCGGTCCCCGCGCCGTTCACCACGATCGCCTGGCGGCTCGGTCACGTCATCGTCGGCGTGCTCGCCGCGCGCAACGCGACCCATTTCGGCGCGCCGGCGGCCGCGTACGAGACATGGGAATACGCGGGCGACGCGGCCACGGCGCTCGACCAGCTCGAAGCCCAGCTCGACATCTGGCTGACCGGAGTGCGTGGTCTCGGCGATGCCGAACTCCGGGTCCCGATCGGTCCGAACGAGCCCTTCCCCGAGGCGCCCATGGCCGATCTGGTGCTGCACATCCACCGTGAGCTGATCCACCACCTGTCCGAGGTCTGCCTGATCCGCGACCTCTATACACACTCCGACGCTGTCAGGAAACCCATGATCACGAAGACGACCCACCTCGACCCCGAAGAACTGCATCACAACCCGGCCTTCACACAGGGCGTGATCGCGCCCGCTGCCCAGACGGTCTATGTCGGCGGTCAGCTCGGCACCGACAGCACGGGAGAACTGCTGGACGGCTTGGAAGAGCAGACCATCCAGGCCATGCGCAACGTACTGACCGTGCTGGCGTCTGCGAATACCGGTCCCGAACACGTCGTCAAACTCACGATCTACCTTGTCGCCGGGGTCGACGCACAGGCGGGATACGCTGCGGCGCGGAAAGTGTGGGGCGACCACCGCACCGCCATCACGGTCGTCTCCACCGCGGGACACGCTCGCCCCGGCGCGCTGGTGGAGATCGATGCGATAGCGACCATCCCCGAATAGCCGCGCCTGTGGCCGATTCCCCGCGCGGTCGGGCATCGCCGCGCGGTCTCGGGTGCCGAACCGGGTCGGGCCGGTTCGGAGCGATGGGCGGCTTCGCGGACTCCGGCGTTCAGCGGTGCGCCGCGCGGTCGGCGCTGATCTGGGACGCGACGATGCGGACCAGATCGCCCAGTGCGATCTCCACGTCCGCGAGGTGCAGGCCCCAGGTCGCGTCCGGGACGGCGTACAGCTCGGCGCTGCCGGGTTCCGGCGTCGCCAGTAGCGCCGTCGCGTCGCCGTCGCGGACGCATTGGAGCCGGTACTTCTCGGCGGGGACCAGCCACGGAGTCGGCGCGGCGACGGCGGACGGCCCGTGGCGCAGCGCCAGTTCGGCGGCGAGTGGGCTGGGCACGGGACCGGTGCGGAGCACGGTGGCCGCGGTGCGGGACTCGTTGCCGCTCAACGAAGTCGGATTGGTGCAGGCGACCTCGTAGTCCGGGCCGTAAGGACGCGGCAGCGGCTCAGGGGTCGTCGGGTTGCGGCCGAATCGGCTGTCCGGGGGCGGGGTCGCGCCGAAGGTCTGCCAGGCCAGGACGCACCGTGTCTGCTGTTCGCCGCGGCACAGCGGAAGGTGCTGGAAGTCGCCGCCGACGTCACCGTTCTTCGGCACCACCACATTGCCACCCAGCAGGATCGCCGACAGGATCCGCTCGCGCACCGCCTGCTGCGGGTCGATCTCCTCCCGGATCAGTTGGCGCAGCATGCGCGCACCCTGCGAATGCCCGAGAAGGACGATCGGCCTTCCGCTTTCGCGCTCCGCGAGGAACTGCCGCCACGCGCGCAGGACGTCCTCGTACGCGATACGCGCCATCTCGGCGCGCTCGTCGGGGGAGTACGCCCGTTCCCGCGCCAGCGCGGTGAGGGTCCGCTGCCGGTAAACCGGCGCGAAGACCTGACAGACCTGGGAGAATCGGGCGGCCTGCTGTTCGGCCACCGCCCGCACCTCTCGGGTCACCGCAGTGTCGGAGTTGGGCGTCGGCTCCAACGACACCGTCGGATACACATAGAAGCAGTCCACCCCGGAATCCCCAGCAGGCGTAGGCTCCTCCCGCACATCGGGTTGCCCCGCCTGTCGCACCGTGGTCGCCGTGCTGCCTCGGCAGGGGTCGTCGGCTCGATCCGGCCTGCACAACCACACGACGCCGGTGTCACCGGCCGGGTCCGCCACCGCGCCGACCGACGATCCCGCCAGCACTCCGACTCCGCACACGACGGATGCGACCACCCGCCGCCACCGACCGTCCCGCATAGCGCATACCTCGCTTTTCCGCGCCCGACCGTTGAAGACGGCCTCGCCACACCGGGATCGGCCGTTCGGTCACCTTCGACGGCGTCAGCCTAATGGCGAACGCACCGGTTCACGCACGCATCACCTCGGACGGCGGAGACCTCGCCCGCCGTGACGGATGGCTCCGACAGCGGTCAGGCCCGCCGGGCAAGTCGGCCGCCGCCGTTGCGGAAACGCGCTCGGCCGTCACGGATGTCGTGGAAGGAGACGAGCAGCAGTCGCAGGTATCCGTCGAACGTCTCGAACGGGTATCCGGCGGGCGCGAAAAGGCCGGGCCGGATCGGCACGTACCGTTGCGGAGGGGCGGTGGTCGTGCCCCCGGCGAACTCGGTGAAGATCCGCTCCTGCGATGCGTCCGCCGGTTCGTAGGTCACGCGCTCCTCGAGTTGGCCGTCGACGACGCCGACCTCGACGCGCAGCTGATCGGAACGGTAGGTGCCCACGTAGGGGGTGAGATCGATGTCCTGCGCCGATTCGGTGATCAGGGTGGGGATCCGAACGCCGAGGTGTTCGCTCAGCAGCCAGCGCAGAATCTGGTCGTGCAGCATGATCGCCCCCGGGGTGTTGCCGAAGGCGGTGAACACCAGGTCGTGCTCGGGCACGACGCACAGGATGGACACGCCGCCGGGTGACGCGCCCGACATCGCGAGGACGGTCGTGTCGCCGAACGGATACCGCACCCAACCCAGGCCCATCGGGGGGACGTTCGGGGTGGCCATGTCGTGCGAGACCTGTTGCATCAGTGCGGTAGACCCGGCCGAGAGGACGCGCCTTCCGGAGGGGGACACACCGTCCGCGAGATGGGTGCGTCCGAAGGCGAGCAGGTCGGCGACGGTGCCGATCGGCGTGCCGCCCGCCGGTCCCCAGGTGTCGGGCAGTGTGAACATTCCGGTGGGCTCGGCCGCCATGGTCTCGGGGTCCGGGAAGTGCCCGATGGCGGTGCTGCGCAGGATCGCTCGTTCGGCCGACGTGCTGGAGTCGGTCATGCCGACAGGTGCGTAGACGTCGCGCTCGAGCAGGTCGGGGAAGGACAGACCGGTCACCACCTCCAACAAGCGGCCCGCGACGATCATGCCGCCGTTGGAGTAGCTGAGCTGCTCGCCGGGCTCGAACAGGACACCGCAATTGCGCGCGAGACCCTCGACATAAGTTTTCAGGGAGTCGCGCCCTTTCGCATCGGGGAAGAACAAGTCCGCATCGATGCCGTTGGTATGCGAAATGAGGTGGCGAACCAGGATCTTCTCCGCGGCGCCCGGCGCGGTCAGGGCGAACTCGGGCAGGTACCGCACCACCGGCGCGTCCAGATCGAGCAGCCCGCGCTCGACCTGCTGGAGGACCAACGTGGTGGTCAGCACCTTGGTCACCGAGCCGAAGAGGAACCCGGTGTCCGCGCGCATCGGCGCCCCGGTGGCGACGTTCGCGGTGCCGTGGGCGACGACGATCTGCTCGCCCGCACGGTAGACGCCCGCGACGAATCCGGGGACTTCGTTGGACATGCAGTAGGCGGCGATCTGCTCGCGAATTCGGGCTTCGGCGGTGTGCAGTGCGTTGTTGTTCATGCCGACCACCGTCCAACCTTGCCCCTGGGGCAAGGTCAAGCCCGTGCGACGGAGTCCATTCCCGCCTCGGCCTTACGTGGCGGCGTGACGGGGTGTGCGGCGCAGATGGCGAGGCGCTCGCGCCGGTGGTCGACGCAATCGACGACATGTGCGCCGTGCCGAAACCGAACGCCACCAACGTAGACGTGCGTGTCGTGGCACATGTGGTGCGGGCGCAGTGTTGCACATCCAGAAGAATGTCCATCAACATGATCCGAGCGACTGGCTGCTCTTATGGACCTATTACCTGCTTGTATCCAAGTTGCCGGTCCGAATCTCCCGGTACCCCTTCCATAGAAGAAAGAATGTCGACTAACATACGGCGCGGATCTCGTTGACTGGCGCGCGGCCGGACGCCTCGTCCCGTGGTGTCCGATGCGTGTGCGGCGGCGTGGATCGAAGCGAAAGGATGCATCGACGCATGCTCAAGAAGCTGGACCGAATACTCGGTTACGAGATGAAGGTCTCCGAGTTCCTCGGCACTCTCATCATCATCGGCGTTCCCTACGGCCTGGCCGGGGTGATCTGGACGCTCACGCACACCGGTCATCTGCGCGATATGCACGGCATCGATCTGCTGATGTCGTTCCTGGGATCGATCGTGTGCTGGCCCGTGCTGACCTTCTCGAATGTGTGCATGACCTGATGATGGCTTTGGTGTGGCTCATCGACGTTCTCGTGATCGTGGTCAAGATCCTCGGTGGGCGGATGAAGGTCAATCCCGTGCTCCGCTTCGGGCTGTGGGTGGCCGTACTCGGTCTTTTCCTGGCCGGCTGCGCGGTGCTCGCCGCACTCGCGGTGCTGCTGCAACGTTGGCTGGAGGCCCTCGCCTAGCGGCTTCGCAGACTCGGCTCTGGTCGTCCGAGTGCAGAATAGATGATCACTTACTTTCGGGAGTCGCTTTCCGGCGTGGTCATCTATGTGCAGTGGACGCATGTATATGCAGGCTAGAAGCGGTATCGAACAAGGTCCGTGACATGCACCGCGCGCTTCGACGGATGTCGTTTTTGCTGGAATAATGAATCACTTGCAACTTGTCTGACGTCTGTGAGGTATGCAACACTTCACACGCTCCGCGTCATCGAAGGGGCGGCCGCCGGCGCGGTGGACGAGAAATCGGAAAGGAACGGCTACCGGTGACTGCCTCGTTGCGAACGCCAGCCGACAAGCAACCGCCATTGGAACCGGGCGAGCTCGGGAAGATGATCGACAGCGCTTCGGGCTTGTGGCGGCGCCACCCCCAGCGGTCGCTGGAAACACTGGGCAGGCAGGTCACTCTGGGCCGCGAAGCCTTCGTCCAGCTGTTCGTCTCACTGGTGCGGGGACGATTCCCGTACCGGGAATTCATCAAGCAGTGCGCCTTCATGGCCAACGTGTCGGCGGCGCCGACGGTATTCGTGGCCATCCCGATCGCCGTCGTGGTCTCCATCCAGGTCGGCGCGCTCGTGAATCAAGTCGGCGCAACGACATTCATCGGCGCGGTCGCCGGATTGGGCATCATCCGCCAGGGCGCTCCGCTGGTGTCGGCGTTGATGGTCGCCGGTGCGGTCGGTTCGGCGATCTGTGCCGATCTGGGATCGCGAACCATCCGGGAAGAGATCGACGCGATGATGGTGATGGGCGTCGATCCGGTACGCCGCCTGGTCGCGCCCCGGCTCGCCGCGGCGGTGCTGGTGAGCGTCCTGCTCTGCGGATTCGTCGTGTTCGTCGGATTCGCCACCGCGTACATGTTCAACGTGTACGCCCAATCCGGTACGCCGGGCTCGTTCATCAGCTCGTTCGCGTCCTTCGCGGTGGCGAACGATCTGATCATCGCCTTGGTCAAGGCCGCGATCTTCGGTGTGCTGACCGCGGTCATCGCCTGTGATATCGGCTTGCACGCGCACGGCGGCCCTGGCGGTGTCGCGAACGCGGTGAACTCGGCGGTGGTCAGCTCGGCGCTGATGTTGTTCGCCACCAACATCATTCTCACTCAGCTGTACAACACGCTCTTTCCGGCGAAGGTGGTGTGAGCATGGCGAGCAGCTACACACCTCCGGCGCTGCGGCCCCTGCATGCCGCCGGGAAAGTCGCGCTGGCGCCTGTGCACGCCAATCAGCGCGTGGGGCATCAGGCCATCACGTTCTTCCAGGCGCTGATCGCCATCCCGTTCGTCCTGAAGCACTATCGCCGTGAGGTGGCCCGGCTGACGGCCGATGTCGGCTGGGGCAACGGCTCGCTCATCGTGGGCGGCGGCACGATCGGTGTGGTCGTCATCCTGTGCGCGTTCGGCGGCATCATCGTCGGCATGGAGTCGTTCACGGCTCTGAATCTGCTGACGATGTCTCCGCTCACCGGAGCGATCTCCGGATTCGCGACCACTCGCGAACTCGCGCCGATCCTGGCGACCTTGGCTTTCGCCATCCAGGCGGGATGCCGGTTCACCGCTCAACTGGGCTCGATGCGCATCTCCGAGGAGATCGACGCGCTGGAATCCATCGCCATCCGCCCGCTGCCGTATCTGATCAGCACCCGCATGATCGCCGCGACCCTGACCATCATCCCGCTCTACAGCATCGGGCTCGCCACCGCCTACCTGGCCACCAAGATCACGGTGCTGTTCTTGGGCGGCACGGCGGCGGGCACCTACGATCACTACTTCTTCCAGTTCCTGATCGGCCCGGACGTCTTCTTCTCGCTGCTCAAAGTAGTGGTGTTCGTGCTGCTTTCGACGTTCATCCAGTGTTACCACGGCTACGTCGCCACCGGTGGCCCGGAAGGCGTCGGGGTCGCGGCCGGGCGCGCCATCAAGATGGTGATCGTCGTGATGGTGTTCGCGAATCTCTTTCTCACGCTGACGATCTGGGGCATCGATCCCGGATTCCGGATCTCGGGGTAAGGCCGACGATGATTCTTGACCCCAGTGGTCGCGGACCGACCGCGAGACAGCTGACCCTCGCCGGGTTGGCGGTGCTGACGACGGTAGCGGTCCTGCTGTACCTGCTCGCGCTGCGCTACACCGGCTACTTCGAGGACAAGGTCCCGGTGACCGTGGAGCTCACCAGCACCGGCGACGGCTTGCCCGGGCGGGCGGACGTCAAATTCCGCGGCATGGTCGTCGGCCGGGTGGTCGCGGTGGACGTGGTGGCCCGCGGCGCCCGGCAGCAGGCGCGCGTGGATCTGAAACCGGGTGTCGCCTCGACCATTCCGGTGAACGTGACGGCCAGGGTGATCCCGAACAACCTGTTCGGCGTCACGGCGATCGAATTCGTCGACAACGGCCCTGAACCGAGAACGCTGCGCGCAGGCGCCACCATCGCGGAGGACACCAGCAGCGAGACGGTGGCGTTGCAGACGACGTTGAATGTGCTGCGGAACGTGCTCGAGAACATCCAACCGGAGAAATTGGGCCGGGTGCTGGCCACTCTCGCGGCCGCGCTGGATCCCGCGGCGCGTGCGCCCGGCTCGACGGTGGAGCGCCTGGACAACTGGCTGACCGAAATTCGGGCGACGCCCGGCATCGACGCGCTGCTCGGTGACCTCGGGCGGGCATCGATCGCGTTGAGCCAGTCGGCTCCCGAACTGGTCGGGGTGCTGTCGGAGTCGGTGACCACCGCCCGCACGCTGGCCGAACGACGGTCGAAGCTCATCGACTTGCTGGCCACCGGTAACGCGACGGTCGACTCGGTCAACGCACTGTTCGCCCGCAACCCCGACGCGGGCAAGTTCCTCGTGTCCGGTCTGGACGATCTGTTCGGCGGGTTGGCCGAGGATCCCGAGGCCATCCCGTACACGGCCGCGAATCTGAACGTGGCCCTGCGACGGCTGGCGACCACGTTCCACTTCGGTCCGTCCAAACAGATGGTGTGGAAGATGGATGTCTCGTTCACGCCGTTCCAGCAGTACACGGCGAAGGACTGCCCGCACTACGGCGACCAGTACGGTCCCCGCTGCGGAGGCGCCACGGTGCCCGAGGTGGCGCCGGAGCAGAACTACCCGCCGCAGCTGATGCCGAAGTGGCTCGACGCGGCGGGGCCCGCGCCCGTGCCGGTCGCGCCCACGCCGCTGGGCGCGATGGGACTGGTGCTGCCGGGCCTGCCCGCCATACCCGGTCTCCCGTTCATCCCGGGTCTGCCGTCCGTCCCCGGCCTTTCGCCGAGCGCCGTGGCACCCGGCGAGCCCGGCCCGCAGAGTCCGGGCCCCGAGGCGGGGCCCATCGCGCTGCGCGGTTCCGACGCCGTTGCGGCGATCGTGGGAGCGCGGCCGACCGTGGCCCAGTACCTGCTGCTGACTCCGGTGCTGGCGGGCGGATCGGTCACCGTGACCGCCGCCGACGAGGGAGGGGCGCGCCGATGAGATCAGGCAAGGCGCTGGCGGGATTCAGCTTGTTCGCGGTGCTGGCGGTCGCGCTCACCGTCACCATCTGGTCCACGTTGCAGCGATCGGTCACCGGGGATACCCAGCGCTACTCGGCGGTCTTCTCCGACGTGCTCGGCCTGCGCGTCGGGGACGACGTACGCATGGCAGGCGTGCGGGTCGGTCGCGTGGACAAGATCGACTTCACCGACGGCTACCGCGCCGAGGTGGAGTTCCGGATCGATGCGCGCCAGCATCTCACCACCACGACGAAGGCGCTGGTGCGCTACCAGAATCTGATCGGTCAGCGCTATATCGCCCTGGCGCCGGGCAAGGAAGCGGGCGCCGTCGTCGCGGCGGGCGCGCGGATTCCGCTGGAGCGAACCGAACCGTCGTTCGACGTGTCCGCGTTGTTGTCCGGCTTCGAGCCGTTGTTCAGCGTGCTGCAACCCGATCAGGTCAATTCCCTGTCCGAGACGTTGATCCAGGCCCTGCAAGGCAACCAGGTGTCGCTCAGCAGCCTGATCACCCAAGCCGCGGATCTGGCGGGCACTTTCGGGCAGCGGGATAAGATCCTGGGGGAGGTCCTGAGCAACCTGAGCTCCGTGATCGGCGGCCTGGCCAATCGCAGCGGCGAGCTGGAGACGCTGCTCACCCAGGCCAGGGCGCTGGTCGAGGCGCTCTACTCGCAAGGCGAGAGTCTGAAGCAGTCGGTGGACCGCGTCGCGCACACGACCGACTCGCTGACCCAGCTGATCATGCAGGTCAAGCCGGGTTTGTCGAAGGCGCAGAACGATGCCACCACAGGTGTGGCGTTGCTGCTGCTCAACGGCGCTTCCTTGGACCGGGCTGCGGTCGAACTGCCCGCCGTACTCAACGGCGTCGCGCGCTTCACCAGCAACGGCGCCTACGGCAACGCGTATTTGTGCAGCCTCGACGTGTCGTTGTGGGGCGTGCTGTTGCCTCCGGGACTGTTCTCCCAGGTGGGCGGCAACTCGCATTCGGAGGTGTGCCGATGAGCAAGCGCATTCCGTGGCCGGGCTTCCTGCGGAACCGGTATCTGCGACTCGGCCTGATCGCCGCCGCGACGGTGGCCGCTCTGTTGATCGGCTCCAGTGTCCTGACCCAGGCCCGGTTGGGCGACAAGACGATTCACGCCGAATTCGCCCAGGCCGCGGGTTTACGTCCCGGTGCGACGGTGGACGTGTCGGGAATCGAAGTGGGTGCGGTGCGCGCGGTCCGTCTCGAAGGCGCCAAGGTCGTGGTCGATCTCAAAGTGCGTCGCGATCTCCGTCTCGGCCCCGACGCGCGTGCGGCGATCAAGATGTCGACGATTCTCGGCCGCCTGCACGTGGACCTGGTGCCAGGAGACGGAAAGGGCCTGCCGGGCAATCGCATCCGCATCGAGAACACGTCGGTGCCGTACAACCTGAGCAAGGTCATCCAGGACCCGAAGTACCAGAACTCCTTCGAACGCATCGAACGCCTCGATCCGCAGAAGCTACGCCAGGCGCTCGACCTGGTCGACCAGCAGATGGGGGATTCCCCGCAGCTGGCGGTCCAGGCGCTCGACAGCATCGGCGCGCTCGCCAAGGTCGTGACCGATCGCCGCGACGAAGTGGATTCGCTGCTGAAGAGCATGGACCAGGTGTCCCAGCTGGTCTCGGACAACCAGAACAGCGTGCTGTTGATGTTGACCCGCGGCGAGGCGATCGGCAACGCCGTCCAGCAGCGACAGGATCTGTTGAAACAGTTGCTCGACAACGTCGCGGCCCTGTCGAGATTGCTCCAGGAGATGGGTCTGGAGAACAACGGCCAGCTCGGGCCGCTGATCCACGACCTGAACACCATGTCCGAGGGATTGGTCAAGAACCGCGACAATCTGGACCGGCTCTACGAGAACATGCCGATCGCTCTGCGGCAGTTCAACAACGCCGTCGGCAACGGTCCGTACGGCGACGTCTGGGCGCCGTGGTTCTTCCCGGACAACTGGCTGTGCTTCGCTCGAGCCGTACAGGGGTGCAATTGATGAGAACACGACGATTCGCGCAGCTCGGCGTGCTGGTCGTGGCCGCGCTGGTCACCGCGAGTTGCGCGCTCGTACCGGACAGCCTGACCGCGCTGCCGAGGCAGTACCTCGGCGAGCGCATCCGCATCAGCGCCGATTTCGAGAACGTCGCCGGGCTGTACGCGGGCAACGAGGTCGCGGTGCTGGGCGTTCCGGTCGGCCGGGTCGACACCGTGGAGGCCAAGGGCAGCTACGTCCAGGTCACCATGAGCCTGGAACAGGGAACCAAGGTCCCGGCCGATGCCATCGCCGCCTTGGTGTCGCCGCAGCTGATCACCAATCGGCATGTCGAACTCGCCCCCGCGTACAGCGGGGACGGGCCGCTGCTCACCGACGGGACGCACATCCCGCTGGCCAGGACGCGCACACCGGTCGAACTCGACCGCATCCTGCAGAATTTCGACCAGCTCGGCGCCGCGCTCAAAGGCGACGACCGGAACGGTCCGATGGCCAGCCGTGTCCTGTTCCCGCTCTTGGACGGCAACGGCGACAGACTGCGCGCGACCCTGGACGCGCTGTCCTCGGCGTTCGAGGTGACCTTCGCCAACAAGGACCAGATCTCGAACACGATCATCAAACTCAACGAGATCACGCAGATCATCGCCCAGAACGACCAGACGGTACGTGATTTCAGCGGCCGCCTCACCGAACTGGTGCAGCTGATGGGCGACCAGGCGCCCGGTCTGCAGGCGGTGCTGCGGCAGTTGGACCAGTTCGTCGCCAACACCGCCACGCTGGTCGGCGAGAACTCCGATCAGCTCGCCGGTGCGCTGGAGCGATTCACGACCATCACCGAACAGATGCGGGCCAACGCCCGCGGCCTCACCGAGATCGTCGACGTCGGGCCGTTGCTGTTCGAGAACTTGTCCAACGCGGTCAGCCGGGAGCACCAAGCGCTGCGCCTGCACGCGCTGACCGACAAGGTCCTGCTCGACAACGAGGTCGTGTCCCAGTTCTGCGAACGCGTCCAGATGCGCCTGGATGGCTGCCGCACCGGGAAGATCCAGGACTTCGGGCCCGACTTCGGCCTCACCGCGGCACTACTGGGGATTTCGAAATGATCGGAACGAACCCGCTTCGACGCACCGCGGTGGCGGCGGCGTTGGTCGCGGTCATGGGCACCGCGACCGGCTGCGGCGTGACGGTGGCGAATCTGCCGATGCCCAAACCGGGTATCGGAGCCCCCGGCTACACCATTCGCGCTGCCTTCCGTGACGCGCTCAATCTGCCCGATCACGCGCACGTGAAGATCGGTGGCACCGATATCGGCGTCGTCACCGCGATCAGCACGACCAACTTCATCGCGGAGGTGGAAATGCTGATCAGGGAGGACATCCAGCTGCCACGCGGTACCACCGCGGAGTTGCGTCAGGCGACGCCGCTCGGCGACATCTTCGTCGCGATGACGTTGCCCGCGGCCACATCCGGCGGCGAGAATCTGCGCGCCGGTGACGTCATCGGAACCGAGCACACGTCGGCCGCCGCGTCCGTCGAGCAGCTGATGATGTCGGTCTCGATGTTGATCAACGGCGGCGGCATCAACCAGGCCGCGAAGATCACCTCCGAGATGGATTCGATGTTCGCGGGCCGCGCGTCGCAACTCGCGCACCTGCTCAGCGAACTGACCGGTGTCATCGCCGCGCTGAATCAGCGCACCGGCGACATCGACAGCGTCCTGACCGGCCTCAATGTGCTCACCGGTGAATTGGCCAGGCGGAAGGCCGAGTTGGGCGACGCCGCGGATACCTTCCCGGGGCTGCTGGCTCTGCTCGCGGAGAACAACCAGTCCATCGTGGACCTGCTCGACAAAGTCTCGACCACGATGACCGCGCTCGGCGATTTCACCGAGACGACCGGCCCGCAGGCGGTCAGCTTGTTCGACAGCATCCAGCGGTTGATGGCGGGTTTCACCCAGATGGGCGACGACCTGGACGGAACGTTGAACGGCCTGCACACCATCTATCCCTCGCTGATGGCGAGCCTCGACGGGCCCGCCCTGGCCGTCGCCGCGACGGTGTCCTACCTCAGCGTCGGGGCCTTGACCGATCCCAGCGGCAGTAGGCTGCCCGAGATCGGCGACGTGCCCGCGTTCATCGGCAGCTTGGCGCAGGTGATCGAGAAGGTGATCGGCCGGGTCACCAGTCCGCCACAGCAACCTCAGCAGCCCCAGCAAGGAGGAGAGCGATGAATCCCCCCTTGTGGCGATGGCTGGTCCGCCGCCGTGTCGCGGTGGCGAACTTCGGATTGATCGTGGTGCTGATCCTCGGCGCGGCCTATCTCGGCGCCGAAGTCCTGCGGTTCGATCCGCTACGCGACGACTACACGGTGACTGTGGAGTTGCAGTCGTCCGGTGGCTTGTCGGCGGGCAACGACGTCACCTTCCGCGGCACCAGGGTCGGCAAGGTCCGCGAGGTGAAAGTCGCGGGCAGCGGCGTCGCGGCCGTGGCCGAGATCGACTCCGCTGCCGAGATTCCCGTGGGCGGCACGGTCGCCGTCGGCCGGTTGTCGGCGGCGGGCGAGCAGTACCTGGACTTCCGCCCGGATTCCGACACCGGCCCCTACCTCACCGACGGCGCGCTGGTGGAACGCTCCCAGACGACCGTGCCGGTGAGCGTGCAGTCGGTGCTGACCGATCTCAGCGGCTTCATCGGGGGATTGAACCCGGACCGGTTGAACGTGATCGTCGACGAACTCGACAAGGCGCTGGCCGGAGGCCCCGACCAGTTGCGCAACATGGTGTCGGGCATCAGTCGCGCCATGGCCGGGCTGACCGACCTGCTGCCGCAGACACGTCAGCTGATCGAAAACCTCGAAGTGATCGCGGAGACGACCTCGCATGCGCAACCGGACCTCGCGACACTCACGCGCACGGGCGGCGTGCTGTTCGAGCAGCTGACCGCGGCGGATCTGGAAGTACGTCACCTCCTGGACGAAGGGCCCGCCCAGCTCAGCACGCTCGGCGGCTTCGTGTCCCGCACCCAGGATCCCATCACGAACCTGGTGACGAACTTCGTCGCGATCACCAAGGCGGCCAAGCTGCGCGCCCCGGCGATCGCGGCACTGTTCCCCGCGTTGCGGGTCGGCTCGGAGGCGCTGGGCATACCCGCCCACGACAACGCCTTCTACACCCTGGTCGACATCTGGCCGCGCCCCACATGCGAATACGACACCATCCCGGTGGTGCCCACGGACAAGATGACCGACACCCGAGTCCGGCTCTACAACTACTGCGTCACCAACGATCCCGCCCTGCAGGTGCGTGGTTCGGCGAACGCGCCGCGTCCCGGCATTCCGGACAACGGGGCCGCCCGGCCGCCCGGTGTCCATGGCGACGAACTGTCCCGCCCGGTCCCCGGCAACTAGGAGATTTCCGATGAAGAGTGAAGACGTCGATCCGCCCGCCGAAACCGGCTCGCCCGCAACGCAAGCGGATGAGAAGGACGCCGAGTCCGTGCGCACCGACTCCGCGGGCACGACTGCGCCGGACGCGAATCCCGCCGGAACCGGCACAGCGAAATCCGGTGATCGGTGGCGCCGGCTGCGCGGTCTGCCGATCCGCCGTCCCGGTCCGATCGCCCTGCGTTCGGCGGCCGCGATCCTCGTGGGTGTGTCGGTGGCGTCGGCCGGTTACTGGTACGTCCAGGATCACAACAGCAAGAATCTGCTGGCGGCACAGGAAGACGCACGCGCCGCGGCCTGCCGGTACGCGCCCGTCCTGGCGAACTACGACTCGAAGAATCTCGACGCCTACTTCGCCGCCGTCAGCGACGGCGCCACCGGCGACTGGAAGAAACAATTCGAGTCCACCAGCACGGAGCTGCGTACGGTGCTCGGCGAAGGCCAGGTCACTTCGGCCACGCGCGACGTGCAGTGCGCGATTCGCGCCGGTGACGAACACTCCGCCGAAGCGATCGTGGTCATCGGCCAGACCATCACCAGTCTCGGCACCAAGGGCAAGCCCGCGCCGGGGCAATTGTCGATGGTGATGCGCTTGGAGAAGGTCGGGGACAGGTGGCTGGTGAACAAGGTCAACTCGCCGTTGACATTACCCGCGCAACCGTGACGCCGGTGCCGTGAAAAGCGCGAGAACAGAATCCGCCGAGCCCGGCTCGGAACGGGTGGTGCGCAGGCGCCCGCGCAACCGGCGGGCGCAGATCGCGGCCACGTCCGCCGCCGCGTTCGGGGCCCTCGGCTATCACGGCGTCAGCATGGAGGAGATCGCGGCCAAGGTCGGGATCAGCTCCGCGGCGCTGTATCGCCACTACCCCAGTAAGTATTCGCTGTTCCGCGAAGAGTTGCTCCGCTTGGGCCAGATCACCGTCGACGCGGTGACGCTTCCCGCCGAGGCCGAGAGCTGGAGCGCCGAGGCTCGATTGCGATACGTCATCGATGCGTTGATCGCCCAGGCCGTCACCAATCGCCCGACCGTGACTTCGGCGCGCTGGGAAGGCCGCTATCCGGACGACGAAGACGGCAAGACCCTCACCGATCAATTCGCGACCTCGATCACCGCGCTTCGCCGGCTGATCGCTGCGGTGCGCCCAGGGTTGAGCAAGCGAGACGAATTCGTCCGGCCGGTGGCGATACTCAGCATCGTCAGCAGCATCGGTGATCACCACGCCGCCCTGCCGACGAAATCGCTCGCGGCCCTGCTGGCCTCAGCCTGTTGGACGGTGGTGCACGCGGTGTTGCCGACTTTCGCCGAATCCCCCGTCGCGCAGCCGTCGACGGACCCGCCGACCCCTTTCAAACATCAGTTGTTGCTGGCGAAAGCCGTGGAACTGTTCCATGAGCGCGGATATCCGAATGTCAGCGTCGAGGACATCGCCGGCGCGGCGGACCTGGCCGCCGCGTCCGCGGTCTACCGCTACTACCGCAGCAAAAGCGACCTGTTGACCGCCGCTTTCCGTCGCGCCGCCGACCGGGTGGCGGACGCCATCGGTCCCGTCATCGCGTCTTCGGCCACTCCCTCCGCGGCGCTGACGGAATTGATCGCACTCTACGTCGCGGGCTCCTTCGCCGAGCGGGAACTGACATTCGTCTACTACACGGAGTTCTCGCACGTCCAGGCCGAAGAGCGAGTCGTGTTGCGCAACATTCAGCGTCTGTTGGTGGCCGAGTGGGGCAAACTGCTGGTCGCCGTGCGCTCCGATCTCTCCGAAGCGCAAGCGCGAATTCTCGTGCACGCCGCGTTCGGTCTGGTCGTCGACCTCGGCAGGGCTCTGGGCGACGGCAGGCACGGCTGTCCGCAGGATGCCGTGGCGCGCTTGATGCGGGTCATCTTGTTCGATACGGCGACACAGCCGCCCGGCGTGCGGAAATGAGCGACCTGGCACGGCCAGTCCGGCGGCCTGGCGATCGATGTGAGACTCAGAACATGGGACCACATATGAGGTTATGAGCCCCGCCAAATATCGCCTTGGTTACTAGTTCTATTGCGTCATTAACTCAGCGCCGAGTAGAATCGCCAATAACATAAACACGGGTGACCGGTTCAGGTCATCGAACGCAGGAGAGTCCGATGCCCGCCGATGTTCTCGTGGAGGAGCGGCCGAAGTGGGAACGCGCCAGAGTCGGGCGTACTCCGGCTTCGGCGTCCGCGGGGCGTCGCGACACGGTCGGATCCGGACCGTCGACCGTCAGTCGGGTGCTGGGAGCGGAGTTGACCGTGTTCGAGTTCCTCGTCGTGCTCTCCGCCGCCGGGCTGGTGTTCGGCGGTGTCCGGCTGACGTCGGCGCGGCTGGTTCGCCTGGTCGCGCGACGCATGAACGCAGATGGAAGGACATCCCGATGACCGCAGTCGCTCATCAACCCGATCGCGACCACAGTGCGCCGCTGACGAAGGACTACACCCGCATCGGTATCAGCGTCACGCATCGGCCGTACACCAAGCGGCCGGTCAAACTCACCGACGCTCTGGACTTCTGGTCCTTCGCCGGCGCCGCGGCCAACGTTGTCATGCAGATGGCCCGGCCGGGCGTCGGCTACGGCGTGGCCGAAAGCAAGGTGGAGTCCGGCTCGCTGATGAAGCACCCGTGGAAACGGGCGCGCACGACCACGCAATATCTCGCGGTCGCCATCCTCGGTACCGAGGAAGAGCGCAGGGCATATCGCGAAGCGGTGAATGTGGCGCACCGGCAGGTGCATTCGGCCCCGGGTGCCGCCGTGAAGTACAACGCCTTCGACCGCAACCTCCAACTGTGGGTCGCCGCCTGCCTTTACATCGGTTTCGAGGACACCTACCAGCTGTTGCACGGGAGAATGAACGACGAGCAGGCCGAAGCGTTCTACACCTCGTCCTCCACTCTGGGCACCACCTTGCAGGTCACGGAGGACATGTGGCCCGCCACCCGCGCGGAATTCGACGAATATTGGAACACCGCGTGCGAGCAAGTCGTGCTGGACGACTACGTCCGGGGCTACCTCGAGAGCCTGCTGAATCTTCGCATGATCCACTGGTACCTGCGGCTGCCTTTCCGGAACCTGCTCCGGTTCCTCACCATCGGATTCCTGGCCCCGATTTTCCGGGAACAGCTCCGGGTCGAGTGGACCGACGCCGACCAGCGGAGGTTCGAGAACCTGTTCGTATTCGTTTCCTTTGTCAACCGCTTCATTCCGCGCTTCGTGCGGCACGGCGGATCGCACGCGCTGATGGTCGATCTGCGTCGGCGAATCCGCAAGCAGAAGAACCTCATATGAGTCCGTACAAGTTGCTCATTGAACCATTCCGCTCCCGCGGAACCCGGGTTTGGTGATTTCGCGTACAGCCCGGTACATTCGTCTTGTCAAACTACCGAGCGATCGGTGGATAGGCGCGAATACCCCCGAGCGAGCCCCGAACCGATATATACCGGTTCGGGGCTCGGTTGGTTTGTCCGCGCTTTCCCGTCAATCCGGCCGGAGTGCGGCCCCGCGGTCGTCGGCAAGAAAATCGCTGAGCAACGACACCAGTTCCGTCGGTGCGTGCAGCGGGATGATGTGCCCGCAACCCGGAATCTCGTGGTGGATCAGCACATCGGTGTTGGGAGCCAATTGCCGGGCCAGCGCGTCACCCACCGGGTGTGCGCCGACGGCCATGGTCGGCACCGTGAGCCGTGCGGTGGCCACCGCGTCGTGTATCTGCCGGGCGCTGGCCGACATCGCACGGTAGTGCGAGAACGCGCATCGCAACGCCTCCGGGTCGCCGTAGGCCTCGACGAAGGCGTCTCGAATCGGCCCGGGGACACCGTGGCCCAAAGTGCCCGCGGCCAGAAACCAGTCGATATACGCCGCCTCGTTTCCGGCGACGACCTTCTCCGCGAGGCCGGGCACCGCATGGAACCCGAACCACCAGGGCGGCCCGGCGGACAGGAAATCCTCGGCGCCGGGCAGCGTGCCCAGCAGCGATTCCATCAGCACCAGTCGCCGCACCCGGTGCTGGTACCGCATGGCCAGCAGAAAGGCGGGTGGCGTGCCCGCATCGATTCCGACCACCGCCGCGGTCGGCTCGCCGAGCGCGTCCAGCAGTCCTGCGGCGTCGACGGCCAGATTCCCCGCGTCGTAGCCGTCGGCCGCGCGCGTGCTCGCCCCGAGGCCGCGCAGATCCGGTGCGATCACTCGGCGCCCTCGCGCGAGCGGCCCGATCACCTCGGACCACAGCTGCCAGGTGTGCGGGAACCCGTGCAGCAACAGGACCGCGGGCCCACGTCCGGCGATCGCGACATTCACCTCGATGCCATTGGTCGCGATGCGGCGCAACGAGATCTCGGAAGACAGGGTGGTCATCACCTACTCCTGGTCACTATTGGTTATCAGGTGACCGTAGGTAGGCTGGGCGGCGCTGCCAAGACCGCACTTTCGAATCAGGTGGTGAGCTCGAGGTGACTACCGATCCCCGGCGTAAGCACGCCGAAGCCGCCGGTGACCTGTTCGATCCCGCCTGTCCGACCCGGCGGCTGCTCGACCGCATCGGCACGAAATGGGTCTCCATGGTGGTGAAACTGCTCGCCGAGGCCGCGCCCGGCGAGGTGCGCTTCGCCGAACTCCAGCGCCGCATGCCCGGCGTCTCGCAGAAGATGCTCTCTGTGACCCTCCGGAATCTGACCGGGGACGGGCTGGTCGCACGGCGCGTGGAACCCACTGTGCCGCCGCGCGTGTACTACCGGCTCACCGAACTCGGTATGTCGCTGGAAGTTCCGCTGGCGGCGCTACGCGCGTGGGCCGAAGCGCACATGGCCGAGATCGACCACGGCCGTCCGGACAACCACTGACACGACGGGGGAGTCGAGACCCCGACGACATCGGGTCAAGGGCAGCCCTGAACACGACGTTCGTCCGCGGTGAGCAGCACGTGGTCGAAGCGCGTGCGGGTCTGCACATCCGCACCGCCGAAATCGCTCAGCGCGGCCACGAGTTCCTCGGCCAGAACACGCAGTTTCGTATTCGTCTCTTGTGATCGCCAGGTGAGCACACGGAATGCCTGATCGGCCGAAATCCCGTACACCAGCATCAAGGCGCCCTTCGCCTGCTCGATCACTTCGCGGGCGGCGACCATCTCCGGCAGCGTGGCGTCGATGATCTCCTGGCGCTCCTCGTCGACGGTGTCGGTGACATCGATGTAGTACCCCGCCGTGCCGACCACCGCACCGGTGGCGTCACGCATCTGATCGCCGACGACCAGCACGTGGTGCGTGACGCCCGTGGTATCGACGATGCGGTGACGGCCGCTGAACGGCAGCCCGGTCCGCACCGCCGTCGCCAAAGTGTCGGCGACCTCCGCTCGGTCGTCCGGATGCTTGTGCGCCAGGACCAGTTCCGTCGTCGGTGTCACCTCACCCGGTGCGTACCCGTGCAGGGCCGCGACCTCCTCCGACCATTCCCAGCGTTGATCGGCGAACCAGAATTGGAAACTTCCCGTCCTTTTGGAGACGGGGACCGTGGGCACGGCCCCCGATGGCGCGTTGTCGTTCACTGATCCGGCATTCCCCGCCGCGTAATGGGTATGCGTGTGTACCGCGCAGGCGTGAACCGCCTCACGACGCCGCGACGCATCCGAGGGCGGCCGGGCGTCACAGCGGTGGAAGCACCTGCGCGACCATCGTGCCCTGGCGCGGGAAGACCGACCATGCGCGTCGCGGCTCCGGCAGCAGGCACACTGTGCGAGGCATTCGCGAATGTCACAGTGGCGTGGTCTGCTCCGTCTGCTCGGAGAGAACGCGGGGCGCGAGCGGCGAAGCAAGGAGCGGGAAGTGGACCATCTGCCGCCGCCGCTCCGGCTGGCCTGTATCGTGCCGGTCGCGGTGGCCGCGATGGTGTGGGTGATCATGCCGCTGCTGTCCCGGTGGTTCGCAGGGTGGTTGTCCCGCTGAGGATGTCGGTACCCATCGTCCGAATGTGATCGGCGCGCTTGTCGCTGCGAAATTATGCTGGGGCCGTGCGGATCGGACTGCGACGTCGGGTGTACCTGGGCGCCGAGTACGCGACACTGTTCTTCGGCGGAGCGACCGTCTACAACGCGGTGTCGCGCGGCAAGTTACGCGGTGAACAGCGACCGGGTCCGCAAGTCGGGCGCGGTGCTGGCCTTCTACTCTTTCGTCGGGTTCGAGACCTCGGTGAATCTGGCGGAGGAAGTCGCCGAGCCGCGCAGGTCCTATCCGCGCGCGCTGTTCGGGGCGCTGCTTACCGCCGGTGGCGTGTACCTGCTGATCGGCTTCGTGGCCGGTGCGGCGGTGCCCACCGATCGGCTGGCGAATTCGAGCGGTCCGCTGCTGGAGGTGGTGCGCCTGGCCGGTGGCGTCCCGGACGAGTTGTTCGCCGTGGTCGCCCTGGTGGCCGTCGCGAACGGGGCGCTGCTGACCGGCATCATGTCCTCGCGGCTGGCCTACGGCATGGCTCGCGAGGAGCTGCTTCCGCGCGCGCTGGGCCGGATTCTGCCGGGCCGCCGGACGCCGTGGGTGGCGATCGCCGTGACCGCGGCGGCGTCGTTGTCGCTCGCACTGACCGGCGAGGTGGCCTCCCTCGCCGAGACATTGGTGTTGTTGCTGCTGGTCGTTTTCGCGGCGGTCAATGCGTCGGCGCTGATCCTGCGGCGGGAGCCCGACGTGGACGAGCATTTTCGCGTGCCACGCGTCGTGCCTTGGCTGGGACTGGCCTCCTGTCTGTTCCTGTTCACCCGGATCGACGGGGTCGTGTGGTTGCGGGGTTGCGTTCTGATCGGCATCGGATTGCTGTTCGCCGCCGTGAACGCGGTTCGCGCGCATCGGTCCCAGCCGGACGGGCCATAACACTTTCTCGGCCGGGCGCGGCGCATGACGATTCGCTCTCCATTGCGCGGCGACACGGACAGGTCGTTGCACCTGGATGCGCCCGGTGGTACTTCTTCACGGCGCCATGGCGCCGATCGCAGTACGGAGATCGGATCGGTACCCCCTGAACTCGCCCCTGTCCCGGAGGTTCCACGCGATGACTTATCCAGTGCACGGCGGCTCCTCGCTCCGCAGCAGACTCCGCGGCTACACCCCGCGGCGGTACAACCGGCTCCCGGCGGCGCATCGCGTTCTCGCCGTCCCGAATCGTCCCAGCGAATGGCATCCGGGGATGCTGTGGTGGGATGCGAGCACAGTGCGCGTGACGTACCCACGGCCGGAGGCCACGGGGCGTTGGAACACCGTGCCGCACCTCGTGTTACCGGTCGACCACGGGCGTCTGGCCTTCTGTATCTCGTCGCATTCCAGCGAGGCTCGGCATCTGGCCCGCGAACCCCGGGTCATCGTGCAGGCCGCGGACTGGCGAGGTGCGCCGGCTCTCGGATCGCGGCAGCATCAGGGCACGGCCGAATTGCTTCGTACCGGGCCACTGTTCCACCAGGTGCGGACCGGTATGCAGACCAAATACGGACGATGGCTCGGCCTGGCGCGTCTGGGCCACAGACTGGCCATGGGCGCGGCGCCCTACGGCGACATCGTGGTCGTCGTCACCGTGAGCGAGAACTCGCTGCTCGGTACGTGACCTCACCCCTCGGAGTTCCGATGTCCGGCGGGGACATCGCGCGAAGCAGATCCGAGAGCGGTTCGCTCGAACTGGACACGTGCACAGAGCACTGTCCATACGATGGAATCGTCGTGTCGCGGAAAGCGTGACGCACCGAGACCGGCGGAGGTCGGCGTGAAGGTTCATGTGCAGGTCACCGGAGCGCCACCGCACGTCGCGGCCGACGCGCGAGCGCTGGCCGAGACCGGGGCCGACGGCCTGTTCACCTTCGAGGGCCCGCACGACGTGTTCTTTCCCCTCGTCGTCGCAGCCGGAGTGACATCCCTGGAACTGATGACGAACGTGGCGATCGCCGGGCCGCGTAGCCCGATGCATCTGGCCCACGCTGCCTACGATCTGCGGCTCTACAGCGAGGGACGGTTCCGGCTCGGGTTGGGCTCGCAGATCCGCGCCCATATCGAGAAGCGCTACGGCAGCAGTTGGGGCGCGCCCGCGGAGCGCACCGCGGAGAGCGTGGCGGCGGTGAAAGCGATCCTCGCCGCGTGGGAAGGGCGGGGCCCGTTGAACTTTCGCGGCAAGTACTACACGCACACGCTGATGCCGCCCACCTTCGACCCCGGGCCGAACCCGTTCGGTCCGCCTCCGGTGCTGATGGGCGCGCTCGGACCGGTGATGACGCGCAAGGCCGCGGAGGTCGCCGACGGACTGCTGGTGATGCCGTTCAACAGCGGGCGCCATTTCGCCGAGCGCACAATGCCCGCCGTCGCCGAGGGCCTGCGCCGGGCCGGGCGGACCGCGGACGGATTCCCGGTGATCGCTCAAGTCATGGTCGCGCTCGGGCGCACCGAGGAAGCTCTGACCGCCGCGATGGGCGGCGTGGGCTCGCTGATCGCGTTCTACGGGTCCACGCCCGCGTATCGTCCGGTCCTCGAAGTCGAGGGATGGGCGGCGCTGCACCCCAGACTCAACGCGCTGTCCAAGACGGGCGATTTCGCCGAGATGCGGGCGACGGTCACCGACGAGATGGTGCGCACGATCGGGGTGGCAGGCACACCGGAAGAGTGCGCGGCGCAGATCAGCGCCCGCTTCGGCGCCGGGATCGAAGAGGTGTGCTGCTACTTCCCCGGCTATACACCGGATGCGGCGGACGTCGCAGACTTGGTGCAAGCATTGCACCGGAGCGGTGCGGTGCGCCCGTCGCTCGACGCGGCCCAGGGCCGACAGCGAAGTTAGCAACCGCGGACCACCGGGTCATCCGTTCGGCGCACGATGCGCGATAGAGTGGTGACCCGGGCGAAGGTGGCTTTGACTGCACGAATGCCTGTTCCACCCCATGCTCGCGGCTATGACGACTTCGGCGGCTCCGTCGGCCGCACCACGGCAGATTCGACACCGGAGTGGAGCTATCCGCCCACCGCTCCCGAGGGAGCTCCCAACATCGTCGTGGTGCTGATCGACGACATGGGGTACAGCGACATCGGCCCGTTCGGCTCCGAGATCGAGACGCCGACGCTGGACCGCCTGGCCGCCGACGGCCTCCGGCTGACCAACTACCACACCACTCCGCTGTGCTCGCCGTCGCGCGCGTCGCTGCTGACCGGCATCAACGCCCACCGCGCCGGCTTCGGCTTCGTCGCCAACGCCGATCCCGGATATCCGGGGCTGCGCCTGGAACTGGCGGACGACGTGCTGACACTGCCGGAGATCCTGCGCGGCAACGGTTACGCCACCTATGCCGTCGGCAAATGGCACCTGGTGCGCGACGCCACGATGAACCCGGCCGCGCACCGGGATTCCTGGCCGACCCAGCGCGGCTTCGACCGCTACTACGGCTCGCTCGAGGGCCTCAACTCCTTCTACTACCCGAACCAGCTGGTGTCGGACTCCTCGGTCGTCGACATCGAGGAGTACCCGGAGGGGTACTACCTCACCGACGATCTGACCGACAAGGCCATCGCCTACCTCAAGGATCTGCGCGCGCACGACGCCACCAAGCCGTTCTTCTTGTACTTCGCGCACGTCGCCATGCACGGTCCGTTGCAGGCCAAGCCCGCGGACCTGGCCAAATACCGCGGCCGCTACGCGAAGGGGTGGGACGATCTGCGCAGGAGCCGGTTCGCCGCCCAACTCGCCCAGGGCCTCTTTCCCGCGGGCACCCAGCAGAAGCCCCGCAACACCGAGCCGGGTTACGAAGCGGCGGAGTGGGATTCGCTGACTCCCGCGCAGCAGCGGCGATTCGCGCGGTACATGGAGGTGTACGCGGGCATGGTCGACAGCATCGACCAGAGCCTGGGACGCCTCGTCGACACGCTCGAACAACTCGGCGAGCTCGACAACACCATCGTGGTGTTCACCTCGGACAACGGCGGCACCGCCGAGGGCGGGCCGGAAGGCACCCGCACCTACTTCGCGGAGTTCGCCCACATCACCGATCCGGACTGGATCGGCGACGTCCCGCACGACGAGGACCTGATCGGCACAGCGAAGCTGGGTGTCCACTATCCGCGCGGGTGGGGCCAGGCGTCCAATACGCCGTTCCGCTTCTACAAGGGCCAGACCTTCGCGGGCGGCGTACGCGTGCCGTTCGTGATCTCCTGGCCCAAGGGGCTGCCGCGCGGCGCGGGCGACAACGGCATCCGGCACGAGTACACCTACGTCACCGATCTCGCGCCGACCTTGCTGGAACTGGCCGGATTGCGGCGGCCGGGCGTACGCAACGGGCTGCCCGCCAAGGAGTTCGACGGCGTCTCGGCCGTGCGGACGCTGCGTGACCCCCATGCGGTGTCCGAGCACACCGAGCAGTACTCGGAGATGGTCGGCAATCGCGGCTTCTATCGCGACGGATGGAAACTGCTGTCGCTGTACGAGCCCGGGACCGATATCGATGAGCCGAGATGGCAGCTGTTCGACGTTCGCGCCGATCCGACGGAGCTGCACGATCTTTCCGAGCGGTTCCCGGAGAAGGTCGCGGAACTGGCCGCCGCATGGGACGAATCCGCCTGGGCGAATACCGTGTTCCCCTTGCTCACGCGCCAGGATCTGGCACGGCGGCGGCCGGAGGAGGACCGATTCGCCGCGCCTGTCCGGCTGCTGCCGGGCACCCCGACCCTGGAGCGGTATCGCTCGCAGCGATTGATCGCCTATCGGGACTTCGTCATCGAGGCGGAACTCGCCGGGTACGCGTCCGGCGACGAAGGGGTTCTCGTCGCGCACGGTGACCCGCTGGGCGGCTATGTGCTCTACCTCGAGAACGACCGGGTGACGTTCGGTGTCAACAGCTACGGCCGCTACGACAGCGTCACCACGCGCACCCTCGCGGAAGGAACGCGGCACATCACCGTGCGCGCCACGGTGCGGCCCCGGCTGCGGTGGGATTTCGTCATCGAGCTCGATGGCGTCCAGGTCGCGCGGCTGGTGGATCGAGTCCAGCTGGTCGGTATGTCGCCGTGGACGGGGATTTCCGTCGGCGTCGACGCTCGCGGTCCTGTGGCGTGGGAACTGCGCGAACGCCGCGGCACTTTCCGCTACACCGGTGTGCTGCGAGCTGTCACCTACACGCCCGGTCCGATCCAGGTGCCGCGCCGGACCATCGAGGCGGTGGAGCGTGAGGCGGAGTTCGTCGCCGAATGAACCTTTGTGGCCGGGCGTTGGTGCACCGGTTCGATCGACTGGCAGCGGCGAACATGTGCTCGGGGAAGGTGGGTGCATTCGGAGGGGATCGAGCGCACCCACCCTCGCGCCTCGGCGACAGCTGAGCAGCGGGCACAGCCGACGCGGGCAGCGTCGGGACTGACCGACGGAAACGAATGCGAAAACCCCCGGAAACCCCGACCCGTCACCGACCTTAACGCCGTCGGCCCGACAATGACAGAGAAACGTTTGCCTGAACCGGTTTTCAGGCGACTTCAGGCTGTCTTAAGCCTTCGCTTGCGAAGGTGATCTTCGTCTTCGAGATCACTATTCCCGCAGGAGGTTTTCCTATGAAAGTCGCTATTCGCCGTGTACTTCCCGGTCGGCGCGGGCTGCTCGCGGCGGCCGCCGTCGACGCGAACAGCGGGGCCGTGCTGGGCACGGTGCGGCAGGACTGACGGACATGGTTGTGCGCAAGATCGCCACGATATCGACGCTCGCTGTCGCGATTGCCTGCGTTCCGGCCGGAAACGTAGGCGCCGCGCCACCGGAAGCCGGTGGGCAAGCCGTGAACTACACCGCGACCGCTTCCGCCGAGAGCGTGGTCGTCCGGATCGACTCCGGCTCGTTGCAGGCCGAGAACGGAGTGTTCGCGATCGCGGCGAACGACGGCACCGTGCTCGCGGGCACGCCGCTGGAATTCCGTGTCGACGACTTCGTTTTCCCGATCGCGGCCGACATCGGCGGCCGGACCGCCACGCTCACACCGTTGTTCGACCTCCAGCACGCGGCGTACCGCCCGGTCGCCCTGCCGTTCGAGGACTCGGCGCGTTGGCGAACGCCGTATGAGCGGGAGGTCGCGGCATTCACCCGGCTGAAGGACACCATCGCGACGGGCGCCGCGATCGGCACCGTCGCCGGTGGCCTCGGTGGCGGCCTGGTCGGCTGCGTGCTCGGCGGCATCGCGGGAGCGACCGTCGCGGCCGCGACGATCGTCGGCATGTTCGGCCCGTTCATCCCGGCCGCCGCCGTCGGCTGTCTGGGCGGAATCCTGGCCGTGGGGGCTCTGGGCACACTCGCCGGTCAGCTCTTCGTCACCGCGCCGATCGCCGTTGCCGCTCTGGTGCAGTACTTCACCACCGTCAACCAGCCCTTCGTCCCGCCGGCCCCGTAACTCTCCGGCTGGATCACCGAACACGTGCCGCGCCGGGTCGTCCTGCCGGGTCCTGGCGCCTCGAACTGTTTCGCCTGTCCAGGACAGGGCAGCTATGTGATGTGAGCATACGATTGCGTCGTAGCCGACCGTACGACGGCGGACTGCGACGCGTCCGGCGTGGACGCGGGTTCGGCTATCGCACCGTGCACGGCGAACCGGTGCGGGACGACGCGACACTGGAGCGCGTCCGCGGGTTGGCGATTCCGCCGGCCTGGCGAAAGGTGTGGATCTGCGCGCACGAGAACGGTCACATCCAAGCCGTCGGCGTCGATGCCGCGGGCCGCCGCCAGTACCTGTACCACGAGCAGTGGCGCAAGGAGCGAGACGAGGAGAAGTTCGACCGGGTCCTGGCCTTGGCGGGCCGCCTGCCGGAGGTCCGCGCGCAGGTCCGGGAGGATCTCGCCCTGCGCGGCTCGGCCCGGCGGCGGGTGGAAGCGGTGGCGATCGATCTGGTGGATCGCGGAGTGTTCCGGGTCGGGGGCGAGGAGTACGCCGAGGAGCACGGCACCAGGGGAGTCGCGACATTGCTGCGCGAGCAGGTCCGGGTGTCGGGGGAGCAGATGCTCTTCGACTATCGCGCCAAGGGCGGTATCCGGCGACGAGTGAGCGTCCGAGACCCATTGCTGGCCAAAGCCGTTCGATCACTGCAGCGCGGCAGGACGGAATCCGATCGGCTCTTGGTGTACCGGGACGGCGACCGCTACGGCGAACTGCGCGCCGACGACATCAACGCGCGCTTCCAAGAACTCGCCGCCTGCGAGTGCAGCGTCAAAGACCTGCGCACCTGGCAGGCGACCGTCCTGGCCGCGGCCGCGCTCGGTTCGATCGAACGGCCGTCGAACCTGCGTGCGCGCAAGCGTGCGGTCCGGGAGGTCATGGACGAGGTCGCAGCCGCACTCGGCAATACCCCGGCCGTCGCCCAGGCGTCCTATGTCGATCCACGCGTGGTGACCGCCTTCGAGAACGGTACGACTGTCGCCGCGGCGCTGCGGCGCGCGAAGCGGGCCGGATCCGCCGACGCGGAGCGGGCGGTCATCGACAGCGCCGTCATCCGCATGCTGCGCCGGACACAGTGATACCGAGGTTACCGGGAATGTGGCCGCCACCCGGTCTCGCTCATCGCTCGTCGAGTGAGGGCAGGACGGTCTCGCGCATGATCAACAGGACGGCCGCGGCGACGGGGATGGCCAGCAACGCCCCGATGATCCCGAGCAACGCGCCACCGAGCAGCACCGCCACCACGGTCACGAGCGCGGGTACGTGCACCGCGCGGCCGATGATGCGTGGCACCAGAACGTAGTCCTCGAACAGGCGCAACGCGATGAAGAACGCGACGGTCGCCACCGCGACCGGCAGGGAGACGGTCAACGCGACCAGCGCGACGATCACCCCGGCGAGCGTCGAACCGACGATCGGGATCAGGTCGAGCACAGCTACCAGCACTGCCAGCAGCAGTGGGTACGGCACGTCGAAGATGAGCAGCCAGATGCCGGTCAGGACGGCGGTGATCAGCGAGATGACCAGGTTGCCCAGGATGTAGCCGCCGACCTTGGCGAAGATCTCGTCGCCGATCAGAATGGCGCGGGAGCGGCGCGAGTGGGGGAAGAGCCGGTAGACCGAAGCGCGCACGCGGGTGAAGTTCGCCATGAAGTAGGCGGTCAGCACCGCGATGACGACCGTGCTGCTGACGATCGAGAACACCGCGCGCCCGGCGTCCAGCACCCCGGTGGTCAAGCCGGAGGAGTCCGATTCGAGTGTTCGCCGCAGCCGGTCTTGCAGGTGGAATCGCTGGTCGAGGCTGCCGATGTAGGGATAGCGGTCGGCGAGGTGAGTGACGTAATCGGGCGCGTTGTGCGCGAGCGCCTCACCCTGCGTGACCAGCGGTGGTATCGCCGCGGCGAGGAATCCGGCGAACAGGCCGAGCCCGACCAGGTAGACGGTCGTCACCGCGGCCCAGCGCGGGAACCGGGGCCGTGCCAGCCGGGACACCAACGGCTCCATCCCGACGGCCAGGAACAACGCCACCACGATCAGGATCAGCGTCTGGCCCGCCGCGAGCACCGTGCGAATAGCGGCGTAGGTCACCGCGACACCGGCGGCTCCGGTCATCCCGATCATGAACGGCGAGCGCCGATCGAAGGGACGCCCGGGTCGGCCCAGGGGGAACTCCGCACTGCGCGCACGGGCGGCTTCGGCCTCGGCGGCGACGATCGGACCGGATTCGTCGGTGCCGTGGGGTTGTGCGATGTCGCCGCTGTGTCCGCTGTCCGCGGCATCGGGGGCGGGATGTTCTTCGTCGGGGGTGTCTCTTTCGGACATACCTTCCGTCCGATCCGTGGGTGTGCTGGCCCGGTATGGCAGTGCGCGATTTACCCGCTGTGCGGCCGCCCAAACACGGCGTCCGGAGCGGTGATGGCCGGTCTACGCGCCGAGGGTGTCGCACCGGCGCGGAATCGCACCGCGGCGACGGCACGCCCGCACGTCATCGGGGGTCCGCGGCCCGATGGAATCGACACCGTCGGGTCGTTCGGTCGGCACCAGCTGATCCCGCGTTCCCAGCCGTCGGCGAACACCGTGCACATCCGAAGCGGCACCCGAAAAGGATTCTCGGCCACTTATATCGCGCGGCCCATCACCGGAACGAGCTGCCGGAATACAAGCTGCACAGTCGGTTTCCGCATTCTCGCGTGCCCTCATCCGCCCGAATCAGCAACGTCGCAGCCATCGGCAGCCGATACTGGTGAACAGCCCGTGCACACTCGCGGTGATCCCTACGAGCCGATCCATCAGCGACGCTCCGAGAATCGACAGGATCCGGCGATGCCCAAGATCGCAAACCTGAACCCGCTGCCGATGGCCGACATCGGAGGCTCGGATCTGTTCATCCCCTTCCGCATGCCGAGCGGTGAGATCGGATACCTGCTCGGTGACACGTTCTCCGGCGCCGAACCCGCGGTGGGAGGGCCGAATTGGCGTTCCCCGATGCTGTTGCGCAGCGGCACCCACGACGTGTCCGCACCGATCGAATTCCGATCGGCGGCGCGGGATGCCCGGCAACTCTGGGACTACCCGCACGACAATCCCCAGTACTCCACGGTTCTGCCCTGCGACGCCATCACCATCGGCAGCCGGATCTATCTGTGGGTGATGGTCACCCAGGGATTGGCGAACGAGCGGTGGTGCGAGATCCGGTATTCCGACGACAACGGCGAGAGCTGGACCGATACCGCCGTGCGGTGGTCGACCAGCGCCTACGGCGGCAAACGCACGATGATCTCGTGGGAACGCGGTGGCGACGGCTACGTCTACGTCATCTCCACCGGCGGACTGGCCCGGAACAAGAACATGCTGCTGTGGCGGGTACGCGAGAGCCATGCCGCGCTCATCGACCCGGCGGCCTGGCAAGGATGGGGCTGGAACGGACAGGATTGGGGCTGGGGCCGGGATCCGGGCGGCGATCCGCGTTTCGGCATCCTGGCCGACGACACGAAACTAGGCGAGATCGGATTGCGGCGGATCCAAGGGAATTGGGTGATGTCGGGATTCGACGCCGGGGCCTACGGTGCCTTCGTCAAGGTGGCCAGGAGGATCACCGACAACTGGCGCACAGCCTGGACTTACCGCCCGGTGAAAGGATCTTTCTGGGCGCCGGGCGGTCCCGATATCGTGCCGCGCCTCTATGGTTGTTATGTCCACCCGGACAGCAGGTTCGACGGCGCGTTCTGCATGATCGTCAGCGAATGGGCGGAATCCGGTAACCCGTATCGGGGCATGCAATACCGGATCTACGGAGTTCGGCCCGCCGCTGCGCTCAGCGCAAGGCGAGTCCTCAGCCGGGAACGCGCCGGTTCGTCCCGCGCAACGGATTGGCCACCGGGAAGGTGATCGCGGGCAGCGTCACCGACATCCGCACGGTCGTCCCCGATTCCGAGTGGTCGATGTCGAGTTCCTCGGTCAGGGCGCGCATCATGTCGATACCGCGGCCGCGATACCCGGGATCGGATGCCCGTGGCTTCCAGCCGCCCGCGTCGGCGACCACGATGACGACGGTGTCGATGTCGCAGGTGGCCGACATCCGCACCCGGCCGGTGTCGTCGTTGCGGTAGGCGTGCTCGATGCTGTTGCTGCATGCCTCGTTGGCCGCCGCGACCAGATCGGCGGCCAAGTCGTGCGGCACCGCCGCGGCGGCCAGCCAGCCCTTCAGCGTGCGCCGCAGGGCCGCGAGCTCGTCCGCGCGCGCGGGCACGTCCAGCCGCAGCGGTGCGGGCGGCTGGCGGTAGACCACCATGGCGACGTCGTCGTCGTACCCCGCGGACGGCCGCAGGCGCGATAGCACCGCGTCGGCCACTTCGCGCGGCAGCCGTCCCGAGGTGTCGGCGAGGACCGCGGCGATCTTGGCGAACCCCTCGTCGATGTCGACGCCGCGCTGTTCGACCAAACCGTCGGTGAACAGCACCAGGGTCGAACCGGGTGTGAGCGCCGTGGTGGCCTCCGGCCTGCGCGGCGGATCGAAGGTCGCCAGCGGCACCGAGCGCCCGCCTTCCAGCAGCCTGCCGGTCCTGGCGACGTCGGCGAGGATCGGTGGCATGTGACCGGCGCTGCTGTAGCGGACCAGACCGCGCACCGGGTCCAGCACGGCGGCGCAGACGGTGGTGCACATGGCGCCGGGGATGCGCGCGGCGACGGTGTCGAGTTCGGCGAGCAGCTGCGCAGGTCCCGCGCCGCGCAGCAGCAGCGCACGGGCGGCGGTTCGCAACTGTCCCATCACGACCGCGGCGGACAAGCCACGACCAACGCAGTCGCCGACCACGACGCCGATGGTGCCGTCGCGCAGCGGCACCACGTCGTACCAGTCGCCGCCGATCTCCAGCGGCGGCAGCGCCGGCTCGTAGTGCACCGAGAAACGCGGCGGCAGATCGATCGGGCCGAGCATGGCGCGCTGGAGGGTCAGCGAGGTGGCGCGGGCCTGGTCGAAGTTGCGCGCCCGCTGCACGGCGAGACTGAGATGACCGATCAACAAGGAGAACAGCGTCCAGTCCGCGGCACTGATCGCCCGGGGTGCGGCGAAGCGCAACCACACCGCCGCGTCGCCGGTCTCGCCGAGCGGAGCGACGATGCCCTCGGAGCTCTCGGCTCCGTCCGGAATGGCCAGCAGGCTGCGTGGCGGCCTGCGTCTGGCCCGCTCCAGCAGGGCGCGCGACCCGTCGTCGAGGGACGCGGCGCCGTCGTGCGAAGTGCGGTCGGCGCCCGTGCCGGAGACGTACACCTCCGGCACGGCGTTGCGGCTTGGCCACACCGCCACCACCGCGGTTTCCGCGCCCACGGTACGGCGCAGCTCGTCGAGCCCGACGGCGAGCACTTCGACCACACTGGTGGCCGCGCCGACAGCCGTGGCGAGCCGGGACGCGGCCTGGTCGCGCGCCTGCGCGTCGTGTTCGGCGGTGATGTCACGGAGCGTGCCGACGAAGATCCGCTCGTTGTCCTCCGGCTTGATCAGGGCGCTGGTGCTCACCGCGAGCCATACATTGCGCCCGTCGCGGTGCCGGATCGGGATGACGAAGCGCTGTGCCTCGGTACCGAGGTCGGGATAGCGCGGACCGTCCGGGCTCGACCACGGATGCGGCAGCGGATAGGGGATGCCCGCGGCGCCGTAGCCGGTCAAGGCGCCGAAGGCGGTGTTGACCTCGATGATGGTGCCCTGCGCGTCGGCGACGAAGAAGCCGTCCTGCAGCGATTCCACCAGCGCCGTGCGGAACGCGTCGCGTCCGGCCAGATCGTCGGCGCGGGTGCGCTGCTGCTCGTAGCGGCGGGTGCCGTCCAGATAGCCGCGGGTCGCGATGTCCAGCGGAACCAGGGTCTGCAACAGGAATTCCAGCGCGGTTTCCGGTAGGCGTGCCGCGAGTTCGCGGCCCTCGGCGGCCGCGTCCTTCTGTCGCTGTTCCTCCGCTTCCTGGACCACGCGGAAGTGGTTCTCCGTGAGGTCGAGCAGGCTGATGCCTTCGACCAGGGCCCGCCTGCCCAGCTCGTAGCCCTCGGCGAGACCGGCCTGGGTCGGCGAATCCATGTGCCGCCGTAGCGCATCGCCATAGTCGTCCAGGAAGTCGGCCAGCAGGGCGCTCATTTGGCCGTCCCTCCCGCACCGCGGTGCCGCGCCGCGAGCACCAGCGCGTCGTCGGTGTCTTTGGCGTGCCGGGCGAGCATGTCGGCGGTGATGTCGGCGGTGGACTTGGAAAGGTCGATGGTCGAGGCGGATTCGGTGACGATACCGTCGGTGGACATCAACAGCAGGTCACCGGGACGGACCGCGACCGACTGCGGCTGGAGGTTGGCCGGAAGGCGATAGCCGACGATGCCCGCGGTCAGCAGGACGGTGGCGTGCACCTTCGGGCTGCCCGCCGGACCCGCGGTGAGCACCTGCGATTCGACATTGCCGACGCCGAGCCAGCGCACCGTGTCGCCCTCGTCGAACAGGGCCAGCGAGATCGCCGCCCCCCGGGTGTCGGCCATCGCCCGATGGCACAACACCATCAGCACGTCCAGCGGTTCGGCGCGGTTCTCCGACAGCACCCGCGCGGCGCGATCGGCCGCGTCCGCCGCGGCGGCGCCGTGCCCGAGCCCGTCGAGGACCGCGAAGAGGACGGTGCCGCCACCGGCGTCGAGGACGACACCGCGGTCACCGGAGACCTGTTGACCCGGCAGTGCGCGTCCGGCCACCGCCCACTCGATCCGGCCGATGAACCCGTCCTCATGCACCGTTCGGTACCCACTTCCACATCTCCACCAGCGTGCCGCGACCCGGCGCGGAATCCACGGTCAGCCGGTCCATCAACCGCCGGGCGCCGGGCAGACCGAGCCCGAGCCCGCGTCCGGTGGAGTAGCCGTCCTCCAATGCTCTGGCGATGTCGATGATGCCGGGCCCCTGGTCCTCGGCCTGCACCACCAGGGCCTGACGGCCCTCCCGGTCGTCGACGAGCAGACGGATCTCGCCGCTGCCCGCGTAACTGGTGATGTTGCGGGCGATCTCGGAGATCGCCGTGGAGATCATCGTGCGGTCGGTGAGGGTGAATCCGAGTTTCGCTGCCAGTTCGCGTCCGGCTTGACGTGCGGTCACGATGTCTCCGGACACCCTGACCGCGATCACCACGTTCTCAGCGGCCACTGTCACGACCGTCTCGCTGGCGACGGGCTGGGATCTTGCGGTCCAACCAGGCGAGTCCCTCTTCCAGATCGAGGGCGGTGTGCATGTCCTCGAAGGTGAGACCGAGCTGCACCATGGCGAACGCGACTTCCGGTTGCAGACCGACGATCACCGTTTCGGCGCCGCGCAGCTGCGTCATGTGCGCGATGGTACGCAACGATCTCGCGGCGAACGAATCCATCACGTCGATCGCGGTGACATCGACGATGATGCCGTGTGCCCGGTATTTGCTGACCTGTTTCATCAGGTCGTCCTGCAGGCGCTCGGTATCGGCGTCCGTCAGCGCCGACTGCACCGACGCGATGAGATACGTCCCTTGTTTGAGAATCGGAACCGGCATGTGGCGCGCCCGATCAGCGGCCGTCGCGTTCGGTGACCCGTTCGGTCACGCGGGAAACCTCGTAGCCCAGCAGACGTTCCGCTTCTTCGATACCGCCCTGCAGGTCGCCGACCGCGTTCATCTTCGACAGATCCAGGCCGATGGTGACCAGGGTGAGCGCGATCTCCGAGGACAACCCGGTGATGATCACGTTCGCGCCCATCAGGCCGGACGCGTCGACGGTCTGCACCAGATGGTTGGCCACGGTGGAGTCGATCTGGGGGACACCGGTGATGTCGATGACGACGACCTTCGCGCGGTTGGCCCGGATGGCGCGCAGCAACTGCTCGGTGAGCTGGCGGGCGCGCTGACTGTCCAGCACGCCGATGATGGGCAGGATCAACAGCTGTTCGCGCACCTGCAGCACCGGCGTGGACAGCTCGCGAATGGCTTCCTGCTGCTGCCGGATGACGCGCTCGCGCTCCTGGACGAAGGACACGGTCACGGTGTTGGCGATGCGGTTGGCGGCCGGTTCGTAGGCGTCGAGCACCTTGTTGAGGAGTTCGAAGTCCGACTGGTACTTCTCGAAAAGGCTGCGTGCGAGCACGTCGCGCAGCAGAAGCACGATGCCGATGACCTCGTCGGTCTCGACGCCTCTCGGGATGATGCGTTCGGACAGGTCCCGCGCGTACGCCTGCAGCGCTTCGACGCTACCGGTCTCGAGCACGTCGACGTAGCCGTCGTAGATCGAGGTCGCCTCGGAGAAGATCTCCTCCGGGGTCATGGCGGTGAGCAGTTGGGCGTCGGCGATGCGGCGGGCCCACTCTTCACGCAGCGCGGTGCGGTTCTGGCGCAGGTGCTCGACGAGTTGCGGGAGCAATTGATCGATCGGTCCCGCGGTCAGGGAATCCGCCGAAAGGCTCATGGACACCTCGGACATGGACTCCTGCCCCTTTCGACGGTTCAGTCGGGATCTCTGTGCATTCGGCGCGTGCCGATTCCGAGCCTAGTCATACCCCACCCGAGTCGCCGACGAAACCTGCCGGTTGTTCGCCTGATGTTCGAGTGCGGGAGTGCCTCACGGCACCGTAGCGAATCCGCGTTCCAGCGCTGCGAGCGCCTCGTCCAAATACACCGTGAGGTCCGCGTCCGCGCGGGTCAGCCAGGCGTCGAACGCGGCGCGCGCCGCCGCCAGCGTGGTCCGGCCGACGGCGAGCGGGATGAGCCCGTCCTCCGGTTCGCCGAGCCGGCCCGCAGCGAACGCGCTCACGGCGCGCTCCCAGGCGTCGTAGTGCGCGCCCGCGGTGGCGGCCAGCGCGGGGATGTTCGCGACCAACTGCATCCGGGTGCGCAGTTCCGGAACGTCCTCGGCGCGATATTTGTTGGCTTCGACCACGACTCGGCGCACCGCGGTCATCATCGGAACGTCGTCAGGCACCGTCGCGAACGCGGCGCGCAGTGCGGCGACCTCATCATCGAACTGCGACCAGAGCACCTCCGCCTTGGTGGGGAAGTACCGGAAGAAAGTGCGTCCGCTGATGCCGGCGGCGACGGCGATCTGCTCGACGGTGGTCTCGTCGAAGCCCTGTTCGCTGAACAGTCGCATCGCGATCAGTTCGAGTTCGCGTTTGGTGGTGCCGCGTGGGCGGCCGCGCCTGGCCCGGTTCTCCAGCATTGTTCGATTGTGCTCGGCCGCCACGGCCCTTGATTTTGTCAGTGACTGACGATAATCTCGCCGCATGTTGGCGGATCTCACCTGGCCCGAGGCGGGCGTGCGCGCCACCGCGGGTGCGATCCTTGCCGTCGCGGTCGGCGCGACCGAGCAACACGGCCCGCATCTGCCGCTGTCCACCGACACCGACATCGCCGCGGCATTGTGCGCCCGGCTGGCCGCGGCGCGCGCGGACGTGCTCGCCGCACCGGCGATCCCGTACGGCGCCAGCGGCGAGCACGCGGGCTTTCCCGGCACGCTGTCGATCGGGCAGGCGGCGCTGGAACTGCTGGTGGTCGAGCTGTGCCGCTCGGCGACCGAAGCCTTCGAGCGGATCCTGCTGGTCAACTGGCACGGCGGCAACATCGAACCGCTGCGCCGGGCCGAGGATCTGCTGCGCGCCGAATCGCGTGACGTGCGCGTGTACCTGCCGCGCTTCGACGGCGACCCGCACGCGGGCCGGTCGGAGACGGCGCTGCAACTGGCCCTCGCGCCCGAGCGAGTGCACGCCGACCGCGCCGCGGCCGGGGACACCCGCCCGCTGGCCGAACTGCTGCCGCTGCTGCGTAGCGGCGGAGTGCGCGCGGTCAGCGCCAACGGCGTGCTCGGCGACCCGGCGGGCGCGACCGCCGCCGAGGGCGCGGCACTGCTCGATCACCTGAGCACCGACCTGCTCGACCGAACCCGGCACTGGTGGCCGGAGAACTCCCCGGAAAGGACCGCAACATGAACCCGTGGTTCGAGACCGTCGCCGAAGCGCAGCGGCGGGCGAAGAAGCGCCTGCCGAAATCGGTGTACGGCGCGTTGATCGCAGGCTCCGAGCGCGGCCAGACCATCGAGGACAATCAGCGGGCGTTCACCGAACTGGGTTTCGCGCCGCACGTGGCCGGGCCGATCGGCGCGCGCGACCAGTCCACGACCGTACTGGGACAACAGCTTTCGATGCCGGTGCTGATCTCGCCGACCGGTGTGCAGGCGGTGCATCCCGACGGTGAGGTCGCCGTCGCCAGGGCGGCCGCGGCGCGCGGCATCGCCATGGGCCTGAGTTCGTTCGCCAGCAAGCCGATCGAAGAAGTGATCGCGGCCAACCCGACGACCTTCTTCCAGTTGTACTGGTGTGGCGGCAAGGACGAGATCCTGCAGCGGATGGACCGGGCCAAGCGGGCCGGCGCGGTCGGGTTGATCCTGACGCTGGACTGGTCGTTCTCGCACGGGCGGGACTGGGGCAGCCCGGTCATCCCGGAGAAGCTGGACCTGCGCACGATGCTGAAGTTCGCGCCGCAGACCCTGGCGCGTCCCCGGTGGCTGGCGACCTATGCGCGGTCGGGCAGCATTCCGGATCTCACCGCGCCCAACATGGCCATCGGCGACGCGCCCGCGCCGGGTTTCTTCGGCGCCTACGGCGAATGGATGGGCACGCCCGCGCCGGACTGGGCCGATGTGCGCTGGGTCTGCGAGCAGTGGGAAGGCCCGGTGCTGCTCAAGGGCGTCATGCGGGTGGACGACGCGCTGCGTGCGGTCGACGCGGGTGTGGCGGCGATCTCGGTGTCCAACCACGGCGGCAACAATCTCGACGGCACCCCCGCCGCGATCCGCGCGCTGCCGGTGCTGGCGGACGCGGTGGGCTCGCAGATCGAGGTGCTGCTCGACGGCGGCATCCGGCGCGGCAGCGACGTGGTGAAGGCCGTCGCGCTGGGTGCGCGGGCGGTCATGATCGGGCGCGCCTATCTCTGGGGCCTGGCCGCGAACGGGCAGGCCGGCGTGGAGAACGTGCTGGACATCCTGCGCGGCGGCATCGATTCGGCGCTGCTGGGTCTGCGCAAGACGAGCGTCGGCGATCTGGACCGCTCGGACGTGGTGGTGCCCGCCGGGTTCGAGCGAGCGCTCGGGCTGCCCGAAAACCGCTCCGCGGCAAGCGGTCCGGCGGACCACGCGGCCACGCCCGCCTGAGCGGTCAGCTCTCGGCCGCCGCCCGCCGGTGGTGCGCGAGCAAGGTGTCGTAGATGTCTGCCAGGGCGGCGAGCTGCTGGCGATCGAGGATGTCGATCATGTGCCTGCGCACGCTCTGCACGTGCGCGGGCGCGGCGTCGGTGAGCACATCGGCGCCGAACGGGGTGAGCTTGGCGGCGGTGCGGCGGGCGTCGTCGGGGATCGGCTCACGGACGACCAGCTCCCGTTTCTCCATGCGGGTGATCTGGTGGGAGAGCCTGCTCTGCGACCACTCGAGCTTGGCCGCCAGATCGGCGAAGGTGAGCCGGTGGTCCGGTGACTCGGCCAGATAGGCCAGCACCGAGTATTCGACGTAGGTGAGGTTGGACTCCTTGGTGGAATCCCGCCCGACCGCCGCGGCGATGAGGTCGCGGGTGCGCACGAAACCCAGCCAGGCGCGCATCTCGACGTCATCGAGCCATTGGGGATCGGTCACGACAGCGCTCCAAACTCCGATTTGTCCCAAGATCGTTCCGTGTCGCGATGTGCGGCGCGGAACGGTCCGCGCGCGGCCGGACTCGGCCGCCCGAACGCTTTCTCAGAGATGAGAGGTAGCATCACCGGGGTTGAACGTGCAACCTTTGCTGGCCAACTGTCCGAGATAGGGTTGCCTAACCAGCAGGGCGTGCGCGGCGGTGACTAGGCTCGCTGTGCTCGTGACCAGCCCGGCCGTTCGCGGTGTTCGGGCCCGTTCGAAGGAGTGCGACTGGTGACCGCGCCGGAGTTCCGTTATTCAGACCTGCTGCCCATCGGCGCGGACGATACCCCCTACCGGTTGCTCACGACGGAGGGCGTCAGCACGTTCGAGCACAACGGGCGCACCTTCTTGCAGGTCGCCCCGGAGGCGCTGCGGCTGCTCACCGAAACGGCGATGCACGACATCAGTCACTTCCTGCGTCCGGCGCATCTGGGCCAGTTGCGCAAGATCATCGACGACCCCGAGTCCAGCGGCAACGACCGCTTCGTCGCGCTGGATCTGCTCAAGAACGTCAACATCTCCGCGGGCGGCGTCCTGCCGATGTGCCAGGACACCGGCACCGCGATCGTGATGGGCAAGAAGTCCGAGGGCGTGCTGACCGGCGCCGACGATGCGGAATGGATCAGCAGGGGCGTGTTCGACGCCTACACCAAGTTGAATCTGCGGTACTCGCAGCTGGCGCCGATCACCATGTGGGAGGAGAAGAACACCGGTTCGAACCTGCCCGCGCAGATCGAGCTGTACTCCACCGCGGGCGATCCGGCGAACCCCGCCTACAAGTTCCTGTTCATGGCCAAGGGCGGCGGGTCGGCGAACAAGTCGTTCCTGTACCAGGAGACCAAAGCCGTCCTGAACCCCGCGCGGATGCTGGAGTTCCTCGACGAGAAGATCCGCTCGCTCGGCACCGCGGCTTGCCCGCCGTACCACCTCGCTGTCGTGATCGGCGGCACCAGCGCCGAGTTCGCTTTGAAGACGGCGAAATACGCCTCCGCGCACTACCTCGACAACCTGCCCACCGAGGGCTCGCTGTCGGCGCACGCCTTCCGTGATCTGGAACTGGAGGAAGAGGTCTTCAAGCTGACCCAGTCCTTCGGTATCGGCGCCCAGTTCGGCGGCAAGTACTTCTGCCACGACGTGCGGGTCGTGCGTTTGCCCCGGCACGGCGCCAGCTGCCCGGTCGCCATCGCGGTGTCCTGCTCGGCCGACCGGCAGGCGCTGGCCAAGATCACCGCCGAGGGTGTGTTCCTGGAGCAGCTCGAGCGCGAGCCCGCGCAGTACCTGCCCGAGCAGACCGACGCGATCCTCGGTGGCGACGTGGTGCGCGTGGACCTGAACCGGCCGATGGACGAGATCCGTGCCGAATTGTCCAAATATCCGGTGAAGACCAGGCTTTCGCTGACCGGCCCGCTGGTCGTCGCCCGGGACATCGCGCACGCCAAGATCAAGGAGCGGCTCGACGCGGGCGAGCCGATGCCGGACTATCTGCGCGACATGGCCGTCTACTACGCGGGCCCGGCCAAGACGCCGGAGGGTTACGCGTCCGGCTCGTTCGGCCCGACCACCGCGGGCCGGATGGACTCCTACGTCGACCAGTTCCAGGCGGCGGGCGGCTCGTTCGTCATGCTCGCCAAGGGCAACCGTTCCGCGCAGGTCACCAAGGCGTGCAAGGAACACGGCGGCTTCTATCTCGGTTCGATCGGCGGGCCCGCGGCGCGGCTGGCGCTGGACTGCATCAAGTCGGTCGAGGTGCTCGAATACCCCGAACTGGGCATGGAAGCCGTCTGGAAGATCGAGGTCGAGGACTTCCCGGCGTTCATCGTCGTCGACGACAAGGGCAACGACTTCTTCGCCGAAACGCAGAAGCCGATCGCGCTGCGCGTGCGCACCCGCTCCAAAGAGCGCGTCTGAGCCGTCGTCCGGGCCTGCCGGGCAGGCCCGGACACGACGATGTCACCCCGATCACCGGGGCGGTGGTGCGGTCGCAGCGGGCACGCTTAGCGAAGAACTTCGTCGATTTCCGCACCGATGCAGGTCGAGGAGAGCTATGAGCACGTCCAGGCCAGTACCGACGGCGTTGTGTATCACCGAGTCGGCCGCCTCCCGGTTGGCCGATCGCGCTGCCCGTGAGGGAACCAGCTGTACCACACTGCTCGATCGGCTGATCCACGAAGGCGTCGACCAGCTCGACCACCCCGGAATCGTCTTCCGCGGCCCGCTGCACGACCGGCGCGCCGCGTTGACGGCCGGTCCGGAGGTTTGGGAAGTCGTTGCGCGCCTGCGCGAATTGGACGGACCGCTGGAACGCCGGATCGCCGTGCTCAGCGCCAAATCGGACCTGCACGCGAGCAAGATCAGGCTGGCGCTCGCGTATGCCCGCGCGCACGGCGGTGCGATCCTGGAGCGGATCGCGCGCAACAGGGAAGCGGCGGAGTCGATTCGCCGGGCAGGTGTGCGGATGACCGCGCCGCCGTCGCGTCCGAGCGCGCTGGGCGGCCCGCCGGGAATGTGACCGGTCCGTATCGTCTGATGCGGCCGATCTTCACATGACTGGGGAGGGAATGTGAAATTCCCGACATCTGTGGATGATTCACCCGATTCACGGGCGGCTGGCGGCGCGAGCCACGGCCGCCCGCGGTGTGTCTACGACTCGAAATGGTTCGCCGCGCCCGGATCGCGGGGATTCGCGGAATATGTCCGTACTGATGCCCGAGTCCGGGTATGCCTGACATACTGGCCGAAAGGGACACATCGCCTCGCGAAAGTTTCTCGCGGAGGCTCGATCTCATCCCTCCGGTTGTCTGCGACAGGGCACAAATCACCCAAAATTCGCTTATCGGCGGCCAATTCGCGATTGGTAGCGGGTTGACTACAGTAGTGATCCACAACACATCCACAGATTGTGGACATCACTCGTTCCAGGATCGGCGAAATGTTTGCCGCAAGAGGACAATTGGCCGCATAACGGACATAGCAGATGAGCATTATCCCAAGTTGTGGAGTTTTCTGTGGAATTCGCTGACTGTTGTCCACACCTGCAGTGCGCTGCATGTGGAGTAGTGCGCCAGTTGGATGCCCCGGCTGAAGTCGATCTTGTGTCTCGCAACACGCCGAGGCGGAAGCGGATGATTTGTCCGCCCACGCACCGTTCGAAGCCGGAATGAACTTGTTCGCCTACCCTGAACCGTACGACTATGGCAGTGGATCGATATCTGCTTCATCGGTCGGACACAGGGGGGTGAAGTGTCGGAATTGCGGCGCGAGGACCGAGTTCGGTACCGCGATCTGGCCGCTCTACTGCGGCGGCACGCAAGGGAAGTCAGTGCCGGTGCCCTGTTGCTGCTGGCGGGTACCGGCGCGGGCCTCGTGCAGCCTTGGGTGACCATGCGGATCATCGACGCGGTAGCCGGTCGGCACGCGGTAGCCGGGCTCGTGGCATCGCTCGTCGTGGTGTTCGTCGCACAGGCGCTGTTCGAGACCTGCGGCGACTTTCTCGTGTCGCGCACCAGCGAACGAGTGGTATTCGATCTGCGTGCGCGTGTCGTCGAGCGCTTGCTGCGGGTGCGAATGCCGGTACTGGACCGCATGCGGATCGGGGATCTGACATCCAGACTGGGCGCCGATACCTCGGCGATGCGCGAGCACGCGGTGACGAGCGTGGTGCAGTTGGGAATATCGGTGGTCTCGGCGATCACGGCGTTGGCGGCCATGGTCTGGCTCAGTCCGTTCATGACCGTGGTGACCCTGGTCACCATCGCCACGGCAGGATTGCTGGTGGCGGCTGCTCTGGCGGGGATCAGGACCGCCTCGGAGAGCGCGCAGACCGGTGTGGGAGAACTCGCCGCCGACACCGAACGAGCCCTGAGTTCACTGCGAACGGTGCGCGCGAGTTCCGCTGCGGACCGGGAAGCGGCTCGCCTCACCGCGAAGGCGGCCGAGGCGTTGCACAGCGGTGTCCGCGCCGCGCGCATGGAGGCGATCATCCGCCCGGCGAGTTCGGCGGCGGTCAACGGGTCGTTTCTCGCTCTGCTGCTGATCGGTGGTATTCGCGTGGCGGGCGACCGGATGGAAGTCGGTGAACTGGTCGGGTTCTTGCTGTACGCCACATTTCTGGCCACACCGCTCGCCGGCGCCATCTCGCTGCTGGGATCGATACAGAAAGGGATGGGTGCGTTCCAGCGCGTCGCCGAAGCGCTTCGGGTCGACATCGAAGACGACACCGGTACCGAGGGTCCCGCCACGCTGACCGGTCTCGGGAAGGGGCAGGCGGTGGTGCACGATGGGCGGCGCAGACCGGCCACGGTAGAACTCCGCACGCTCACCTTTTCCTATGAGCCGTCACGCCGAGCGCTCGACGAAGTGTCTTTCACGGTGCCGGGTGGCGAACAAGTCGCGTTGGTCGGTCGATCCGGCAGTGGTAAAAGCACGGTGTTGTCCCTGATCGAGCGTTTCTATGAGCCCGATGGCGGCGTGATCCTCCTCGATGGTCACGACGTGTCTCGCCTCCATCTGCCTCCCTATCGGCGTCGCATCGCCTTCGTGGAGCAAGGCGCTCCGATCCTGCACGGTTCGGTGCGGGAGAACCTCACCTACGCCCATCCGCACGCCACCCAGCGGCAGGTCGAGCGCGCGGTCGAGCTCGCCGGTTTCGAGGATGTCCTCGCCCGGCTCGACGGCGGCATGGACGCGCAGGCCGGCGAGCACGGACAGTCCCTGTCGGGCGGCGAGCGGCAGCGTTTGGCGATCGCACGCGCGTTGCTGACCGAGCCCGACCTGCTTCTGCTGGACGAACCGACGTCGAACCTGGACCCGATCAGCGAGGCGGCTGTCTTGCGGACGTTGCGCGAACTGCGCGGACGTTGCACCGTTCTCGTGGCCGCCCATCGGTATTCGACGATTCGGGACGTGGACAGTGTCGTGGTGCTCGACGGCGGACGTGTGGAAGCGATCGGAACCCATGACGAGCTGATGGCGTCGAGCGAGTACTACCGCGAGCTCGCGAAGGACACGATCCCCGCATCCGCGTGAAGCCTCCGCACCGCCCGGGCTGCCGAGCCGGCTCCGGTGCGGCGGCGACCTGCCTCCTGCCGTGCGCCGGTCACCGCGAAAGTCCTGCCCCGGTAGCGCGGGAGCGCGTTGCGATCGGGGCATATCCGGCATAGGTGATCGCAAGCGATAGCATCGGCGCATGGTGTTCGGGAATGCTGGGCGGAGTCGGGTGGCGGCGGGACTATCGGTGGCAGTGCTTCCGGCGCTGGTCGCGGTCGGTTTTTCGGCGGGGGAGGCGCAGGCCGACATGGCAGTCGCCATCGAGCAGCGCGAGTCGGTGGGTTCGGCGACGGGAACCGAAGGGCTCGATCCCAAGCTGGCGCTGGCCTACACGTTGGCCGAACGCGAGGCGCACGCGCAGGGGGTGCCGCTGTCCATCACGTCCGGGTACCGGACGCCCGCCGAGCAGCAGGCGCTGTGGGAGGACGGTGTGGCGACCTACGGGCCGGACAACGCGCGCCGCTGGGTCCTGCCGCCGGAGGAGTCCACCCACGTGTCCGGAGACGCCATCGATGTCGGTCCGCAACAGGGCGCGCGGTGGCTCGAGACGAACGGCTACCGATGGGGGCTCTGCCGCTCGTTCGAGAACGAGTACTGGCATTTCGAGCTGCAGACCGCGCCGGGCACACCGTGCCCGCCCATGCTCCCCGACGCCAGCGTGCGGTGATCGGGTCGGTTCGGCAGAATACGGCCACTTCGAAGGCGGCCCGCTGCGACCTCCCGGACCGAGCCGTCGATCAACCCGGCCCGGAGGCGATCAGCTCACCGGCGTGAGTTCCAGCCCGCCCTCGATCGTGGTGGGAAGCCTGCGCCGGTCGGGGGAGCCGAGCGCGGCGGTGAGATCCGTTCCGTCGTGTTCGGCGAGCAGGTCGCCGCTGTCCCACACCAGCAGTGTCGCGCTGACGGTGTTCTCGGCCGCCGAGTGCGCCAAGTCGTAGTGCGCGCACGCCGGGACATGCGGATAGGTGATCCACAGGTCGTAGCCGGTCATGAACAGATCGAGATCGAATTGCACACTCAGTCCGAGCAATTCGCTGCGGCCGTTGTCGTCGACGCCCGCGAACGCCTCGTCCAGGGCCAGTAGGCGCGGGGCCTGCGGGTCGGCGGAATCGAGCATGACGTGCGCCGCGGCGAACAGCGGCAGGTGCAGCGACACCGACTGCTCGCCGCCGGACAGCGCGCTGTGCCTGGCCACGGTGAGCTTGTCCTCGCTGCCGTCGGCGGAGATCAAAGTGAACGAGAACACCCGCCAGGTGCGATAGTCCAGGGTCGCGGCCAGGATCTCGGGGTAGGAGCGTTCCGGGTGCGCCGCCCGCGCCGCCCTGATCTCGGAGGCGAAGTGCGCCCGGATCGCCGCGAGATCCTCCGCCGTCAGCGCCGACGCGTCCCGGTCGAGCAGCTTGCACATCGCCCGCGCCGCGTCGGACAGGCTGTCGGCCAGCACCCAGTGCACGCCGATGGTGTTGCCCGAGGACATCCGCCGCTGCTTCATCTCCGCGCCCATCCTGGCGATGAGATCGCGCGCGTCGCTGGTGCGTTCGTGGATCTGCTGGGCCAGGCCGGTCAACAGGGCATCCTCCAGGATGCGGCGCTCGGCGTCGGTCAGCAGCAGTTCCTGATCCCGCCGGGCGGCGTCGACACGGGCGGCGAAGTCGGCCAGCGCGGAAACCCCGTGTTCGTCGTGCACCTGGACGACGGTGAGGCCGTCGGCGGCGTCCCATTGCAACCGGTAATCGCGGCCCGAGCCGGCCAACGCCGCGTCGAACTCCTGCAACGCCCCGGTCACCGCCGTGCGCGTGGACTTGCGCGTCGCCTCGCTCGCGCGCACCGCCGCCGTGGCCGCCGAGAGGCTGTCGAACAGCGCGGCGACTTCGTCCGGCAGCACCCGCGGTGACGCCTCCGGCCCCGCCGTCGCGATCCGGTACAGCAGTTGCTCGGGCGTCGACCACGCGGCGTCGCTGCCGGGCCAGCGTCCGTCGGCGGGGGCGCCGAGCAGCGTGAGCAGATCCGGCTGAGCGTACGGCGCGAGGGCTTTCACCTCCGCCAGCACCTCGGTCAGCGCGGTGGCCAGCGACTCGTGCGCGGTACGGTACGCGGCTTCGGCGTCGCCGACCGCCTCGATGGCCTGGTTTGCGGCCTTGCGCGCGGCCTTCTGCTCGACCTTGGTCGCCTCGATCCGCTGCCGGGCCTGCTCCAATTCGCGGTCGATGTCGGCCGCGCCTGCGCCGAGGGCATCGCGCAGGGTCTCGAGCTTGCGCAATTGCTCCTGGTATCCGGTGCGCGCGGCCTCGGCCTCTTCCGCGAACGCCTCGGCCAGGTCGGTGGCTTCGGTCAAGCGGTCGTCGGCTTCGCGTTCGCGCTCTCGTTCCCGCTCGTGGTCGCCGCGCAACCGCAGCAATCCCGTGCCGGTGTTCTCGAAGTGCCGGATGGCGGCGGCGAGGGCGTCGATCTCGCGCGCCGTGCGCGGTGTGCGGTGTGCGGTGGCGGCGGCGCGTAGTTTCTTCTCCGCGGCGGACACGTCCGCGACCGCCTGGTCGAGTTCGCGCTCGGCGTGGGCGGCGGCCTCCGCACGCGACCGCAGCACGCCCGCGGCCTCTGACACCGCGCGCAGCGCCGTGGTCACCGCGGTCGGACGCGGAAGCGCCTTGGCGGCGGCGGAGATTCGCGCGAGTTCGGCGGTGGCGGCGGCCTCCCGCTGTCCGGCGGCGCTCCGGTCCGCCTCGGCGGCCGCCACCGCCGCGGTCAACTCGGCCGAGCGGAGCTCGCGGCGTCTGGCTCGCGCGGTGGCGCCGATGAATTCCGCGTCGGTCTTGCGGTGGCGGCCGATCTGCACGCCTTGCCGGAACGCGCCGTTCGCTCCGATCGTCACCGCGCCGCTCGGCTCGCCCGCGTCCTCGTGCAGGGCGATGGAAGCGAGCACATCGGCCACGACCTGCCGCGGCACCGCCAGCGTGTCCGAATCGTCTTCCACGATAAGCACGTCGGCGAGCGTGCGACCGGCCGGGCGGTCCGATGCGGGCAGCGGCAGCAGGAACTGATCGGATTCGTAGTCCGGCGGCAGCTCGCCTTCCGGGCACACCCAGGCGTCCAGCAGATTCGCCGCGTGCAGCGCGGCCTCGATGCCCGCCGCGGCCTCGGGCGGCACGTCGTCGGCGAAGCGCACCAGCCGCCACAGCGCGGCGCCGGACCGGTCACCGGTCCGGCCGGAGCGGCCCGCGAATACCGGTGGCGCGTCGTCGCGCCGGGCCGCGACCCGCTCGAGTTCGGCGGTCAGCTCCTCGACGCGGGCCGTGGCCGAGGCCACCTGGGCGCGTGCCTCTTGGCGGCGGGTGCGGGTCTCCTCGAGCAGGGATTCCGTGCGATCGGACAGCACTTCGGCCACGGTGGGCGCATCCGAACCGGCCTCGGCCAGCGCCGAGTTCAGCGCTTCCAACAGGCCGGTGCGCACCGGGGTGTAGACCGCGCGGTGCTCGTCCCACCAGGTCCGCAACGCGGCCGCGGCCTCGGAGCGGGTCAAGGCGACCGTCGCTTCGGCGTGCGCGACCTCCGCCGCGGCGGCATCACGCAGTTCCCGCGCGCGCTCGGCCAGCCGCTCGGCCCTGGTGCGTTCGGCGGCAGCGGTGTCCACCGCGCCCACCGCCTTGCGCACCGCGCGCACATCGACGTCGCGCTCCTCGGCGTGCCCGCGCACCGCCGCGGTGAGCTGCTCGGCCCGCGTCGACTCCGGCAGCGGCGTCCATGCGATCCCCGCCTCCTCGGCGGCGGCGCGCAGGTCGTCCTCGCCGCGGGCGAGCGCGGCGGCGGCGGTGCGCACCGCGGTGCGTGCGCGCTCGGCCTCCTGGGTCCGCTGGTCCAGGGTCTGGCGGGACTTGAGCGCCTTGTCGGCGTGCACGCCCGCCGAGGTCTCCAGGCGACGCACCGCGTCGGCCAGGTCGTCGAGCTGCTGTTTGCCCTCGTAGGCGCTGGAACGCTGGAGATTCTCCCGGTCGGCGATTGCCTGCTCGTAGGCGCGGTCGGCGTCCTCGGCCCGAGCCTCGGCCGTGGCACGCTCGGTCTCCCTGCGCTCGCGCAGCGCGGTGGCGGCGAACAGCGCGGTGCTCGCGTGGGTCACCGCGTCGAGCCGCGCCCGCACCTGGTCGACATCCGTCTTCGCTTGAACCGCGAGGTATTTGCGATACACCTCGACGAAAGCCCTGGTCGCCGTGTCGGCGTGCACCAAACCCTCCAGGGTCCGGCCGACCTCCTCCATATCGCTGAACGAGCGAGCGGCGTCCAGGATCAGTTGCTCGTCGAGCGGGCGCAGGCCGTCGGTGAGCGCCTGCGACAAACCGCGCGGGTCGAGGTTCTTGGCCAGCTGCGGGCGGCGCAGCGTGAGGATCAGATTGATCAGCTGGTCGTAGCGCTGCGTCCCGAGGCCGAACATGCGAGCGTCGATCGCGTTGCGATAGTCCACCGGCCGGTCGACGATCGAGTCGGTGCCGATCTGCTCGGCCAGCTGCTTGCGGGTGAACGGCCGATCGTCCGCGCCGATCAGGGAGAAGTCGATCCCGACCCGGCCCTCGGCGACGAAATACCAGCGGGTCACCTTGTCCGAGGAACGGGTGGCGCGCATGCCGATGCCGACGGTGACCGCCTCGGGGTCTTCCCAGCGACCGCGCGCGAACTCCATCCAGACATAGGAGTACGCCGAGTCCTGCTTGCGGTAGAGCAGGTTCGACTTCATCGTGCGTTCCTCGCCCGCGAACGGGTTCAGCCTGCGCGGCTCGATCCGTCCGTCCAGAACGAAGGGGAACAGCACCTCCAGCGCTTTGGTCTTGCCCGACCCGTTCGGCCCGCGCAGGACCAATCTGCCGTCCGCGAAACAGAACTCCTGGTCGCGGTAGTCCCACAGGTTGACGATCCCGGCGCGGGTGGGGGTGAACCGCACTCCGCCGTGAATGAGCGACATTCGTCAGTTCCCTTCCGTCCCGGTGCCGCCGGGCCCGTAGGTGTCGGCCGCGGTGACGAACAGCTCCGCGGCCCGCTTGGTGCGGACCGTGACGACCGCGCCACGGTAGCGGGCCAGTGCGGGCAGCACGAGCAGTCCGTCCTCGACCATCCGGATCAGCCGCAGCCGTTCCAGCAGCGCCACCACCTCGGTGGTGAGGCGAGGAACGTCGGCCTGCCATTGCGCGGCGAACGTCGTGCCGTAGCGATCGGCCAGCGCCTGCACCGTCTCATACAGCCAGGCCCGGTCGATCAGCGGATAGCCTGCTGCGACAGACCGGTCTGTCTGCTCCGCTGCATCCGTCGCCGAATCCGGTTCGGCGGCGGACGAATCCGGCGAACGCGGCTCCGCGAGCGGCGCGAACAGCGTGGATTCGGGAATGGCTTCATCGAGCTGGTCGGCCAGTGCCGCATCCGTGTCCGGGCCGGCGTGGCGCCGCGGCAGCGGGTGATCGATGTCCAGCACGCGGTCGGCGATCTCACCGGCCAGCAGCAAGGCGACCTGCGCGAGCGTCCCGGTCCCCGGAAAGCGGACGTCCGACAGCCGCCCCGAGGTGTCGATCAGCGCCACGCCCTCCGCGCGGCGTTCGGCGCGCAGCCCGGTGAACAGTTCGACCTCCGCGACGATCCGCTCCTGGGCGAGAACAGGACGCTCTTCGGGTGCGAGATCCTCTGCGTACACCACCGGATGCTCCACCAGCGCCCTGCGTACCCGGCGGGCGATCTCGGCGGTGGTTGTCGCGTGCGCGGAAACACCGCCGACCATGGGCTCTTCGGTGAGCAACCCGCGCACGCCGTGCAGATGTTGCAGGGCCCGCGGCGGCCGGAACAGCGCGAAGACCACCGGCCGGTCGATGTCGTAGAGCGCCTCACCGGCCTCCGGATCGCTGGCCCAGCCGCCCGCGTCACCGTCGGCCAGGCCCAGCGCGCCGCGCACGGTCAGCCAGCCCACCGCGTCGACGAACGCGTCGCGGTCGGCGGCCCGGTCGGTGGCGAGTTCCAGTCCCTCCACCCGGTGCGCGTAGGCGGCGACCTGATCGGCCAGCTCCGACAGCGTGATCTGGTCCCCGGCGCGCCCCAGCGCGGCCAGCGCGAGAGCCAGGTAGGCGTAGCGGCGGCGGTCGAAGACGCGCTCGGCGGCGGTACGCGCGGGTCTGCCCGCGTCCAGGCGGTCGACGACCGGGAAGACCCGCGCGGTGGTCTCGGTGACTTCCAGCCGGTACCCGAACAATTCGGCGAGGTCCTCGCGCAGCTCGGTGGCCCAGCGCCGGATCAGCGGCAGCGCGATCCGGTCCGGATAGGCGCGGGTCACCAGGTGGTTGGCCAGGACGACTCGGGCGGCGCGTTGGTAGTTGTCCAGCGCGAGCGCATCGATGGTGCGTGCGTGCATCAGCTGTGCTCCCCGCCCGGACGGGGCCGGCTTCCGGTGGTCTGCTCGATCTTCAGTGTCCGGTTGTTCAACCGCAGCAGTCCCCGGGTGGTGCGCACGACGGTCGGACCGTCGTGCTCGGACACCGTCAGGGTGACGCCGCTGTCGGAGCCGGTGGTGCCCGCCACCCGGCCGCGCACCGGAACCCACGCGGTGGACGCGGCGTCCAGCAGCCGCAGCAGCACCTCGGTCTCCCGGTCGTCCAGCACTCGTTCGTGCACGTCGCCGGAAGCCAGCGACCTGGCGGCCTCCGCGCGGGCCCGCTGCGCGTCCAACTGCGCCTCGCGCAGACGCCGGATACCCGCGTCGTTGCGGTGGATACGGGCGGGCGCACCCGCGGAGGGCGGGCGTCCGGTCTCGGCGAGCGTGCGCGAGATCTCCAACGGCGGTGCGTCCCACCAAGATCGAATCGCCGGAATCACGTCGGCGTCCGGGTGCTCCATCGCCAGGTGCCGCGGCTTGCCCAGCCCGAACACCGCGTCGAACAGCGCGTGGGCGCTGTCCACGGTCGGCGCCGCGGTGAACCAGCCGGCCAGATGCCGCAGCGCCGACTCCCGGCTGACCCCGCCGCGCCGCGTCTCGGTGACCCGCCGCAGCAGCGACAGCACTGCGGCGATCGCGCTCATGGTGGCCTCACGCAACCGCTCGGCCTCCGTCGTCCCCGCCTGTTCACCGCCGGACGCGACGAACCAGGTCCGCAGTCCGTCCCACCTGGCCTGCCAATCCGACCGGCGTTCCTCGACACTCAGCAGCACCCGCTCGTCGCAGCGCGCCGCCCGGCCGATCAGGTCGTCGACGCCGGTCTCCTCGATCTCGGCGATCGCGGCCGCCAGCCGCGGGGTGAACCGGGCCAGGTCGAGGCTGAACTCCCGCATGTGCGCCAGCAGGGCGTCCTTGTGCGCGAGAAACGATTCCGGGGTGATCTCGGTGGTGCGAACCAGGTCGCCGAGCCCCAGATAGAAGTGCGCGGCGCGGGCGGCCAGGTCGGATAACGCGATGTCGAGACGGCGCAGCGTGCGGTAGACGCGTTCGGCGTCACCCGCCCGGTTGGCCTCGGCCAGGGTGTGCAGATCGGCCAGCAGTTCCGGCAGCACCAAGCGCGACAACGAAGCTTCGTCGAGGCGGGCGCTGAGCACACCGGCGACTGCCTGGTAGGCCTGGAAACCAGCCTGGGAGAACTGGTACACGTAGTGCCGATTACGATATTCGGCCAGCGTCGCGGCGCGGGTTCCGTCGTAACTGCGCTCCAGCATGCCCCACTGGTGCAACTGGTCTAGCAACGGGCCGATCTCGGCCGCGGTCAGCGGGGGCGCCGCGGGTCGGCCGGGTGTCTCCGGGGACCGGTCCGGCGCACCGGTTTCCGGCTCGCCCCCGGGTGGATCCGACGGACGCGTGCGCGCTTGCGCCGGATCCACGCCGGCATTCGTGACCGGTTGGTTCGCAGTGACCGGATCGGGCGTGTGCAGCGTGTTCCCGTTGCGGTCGATCCACTCCGCGACGTCGTCCGCGTGCAGCAGCACCACGTATGCTGCCCGCGCGCCGTCGAACGCGCGCAGCACCCGGAGGTAATCGGCGCGCCGCTCGGCGGTGGCGAAAGAGAACAGCCGCAGCCGGTCGTCCCAGTGGGCGTCGGCCCAGCCGTCATCGGAGTCGGTCACCGGGAACAGGGTAGTAGCGGGCCGATCGCCACCCGCACGACGTTCTGGTGTTCGGCGTGGCCGCGTCCGGTTCGGCACCGTTCGCCGCGGCCGCGGCGCAGGTCGGCTCACTCGACGGACAGCGAACGCAACTGGTCCAGATAAGCGCGGGTGCGCGGATCGCCGGGGAACCGCTCGATGATCTCGCGCGCGACTTCCCCCGCGATCCACATCAGCGAGGGCAACGACCGCCTGCTGCCCGCGAACGCACGCATGCCCTCGGCCACCGCGAGTTCCAGGTCACGGTCGCGGACCGCGACCACGGCCAAAGTCAGGTGCGCCTCGGAGACCCGCATCGGATTGCGCACGCTGCCGTCCGGGCGGGTGGCGTTGCGGATCACTTCCCGCGCGTAGGTTTCGGCGAGCCGATCCTCGCCCGCGACCCGGCAGCAGTCCATCGCGTAGAAGTCGAACTTGTTCGCATCGATGACGAAATGGTTGTCCAGATTGGCCGGATGATCGAGTCGCTCCAAGATAGCTCGGCCTTCGTCGAGCGCCGCCTCCACCTCGCGCGGGTTGCCCAGCCTGGCCCAGGCTTTGGCGCGCTGGGCGGCGAGCTGGACACCGACGCGCAGGTGCTGGCTTACTTCCAGCGTCGGCTGCACGGTCTCGATGACGCCGCGGTAGTTGCCCTGGGTCAGCGCGAACCACGCGGTCATTTCCGCTGCCCATGCCGCGATCTCGATGTTCTCCGCCTCCTGCGCCAGCGACTGCGCGGCGCGGCGGGTCGCCTCCGCGGCGGTACGCCGGCCGAGGTCGTAGTCGACGCAGCCGACCAGCAACGCCACCCATCCGGCGAGAACGAGGATTTCGCGGTGCTGCGCCAGGGTCAGGCGACCGTCCAGCAACGAGGTGATCCTGCGCAGCCACGCGGTGCCGTCGGCGTGCAGGTCGTGCGGGTCGGCGTAGGAGTATTCGCAGCACAGGCGTTCTGCGGTGATGCGGACGGCCTCCAGTGTCACGGAGGACACATCGGACATACGGAGTCGTCCGATGAACTCGAGGGTGTCCATGCCGGTGGCCGAGAGCAATTCGTCGTCCCGGTTCGGTCTGGCCTTGGGAAAGAACGCCGCGGTCACCGTGTCGAAGGTGGCGGCGATGATCGGCGCGTAGAAGTCGTCGGGGCGTGATTCGCCCGATTCCCAACGGCGCCAGTTGCGTAGGAGAGTACTGTCGGTCGGCAGGTTGTGCGAAGACTTTCCACGCATCACGCGAACAGCGTCGGCTTGCGACCACCCCCTCGCGTCACGCTCGGAACGCATTCGGACTGCCCAGACGGGTCGATCGTCGGTAGCGGCCACGTCTGTAGTATCGCACCAGTTAACGTTTGGTGGCCTTAAGAGGGCAGGCAGATGTCCGTGTGTTGACAGCTACTTTCGCGCCGCCGCGTTGTGCATGCTGAACATGGCGCCAGAAGTTAGCCAGCCCCTCCTGTAAGAGCAATTGCAAGTACATCTGCTCTTGCACGAAGCGCAAATACCCCGTAAAACGGGTGGATCCACATAAGAGAACAGCGATCCCAATCCAACGGAGGTTCGGGTGGAAGCGTTGATCTATGGATACTTGCGTGACGATCTGGCCGATGGCCATAGCAAGGAGCTCGAGGCCGCGATGAGCAGCCTCGCCCGCGAGGAAGGGCTGTGCTTCGCCGCAACGTTCCATGAATCGACCGGCGGTGACGGGGCGGCTTTCGCCGAGCTCACGGCGGAACTCAAGCGCGCGGACGCGCACCATGTGGTGGTTCCCTCACTCGATCACTTTGCCGGCCAGACGATTCCGCGCGACATCTTGATCGCCAAGCTGGCTCAGGAGGCGGCGGCGCGGGTGTGGACCGTGGAGAGCTGATCGCCGCGACCGAACTGCCCGGTACCGCCCCGAACCCCAGCGTCGCAGCCCGGTCACCGCGCCGGTGACGAGTACACCCGCTGCCAGGGAAGCGAGCAGCCCCGCGAGCCGGTGCTGTTCGAACAGCGGGTATACCTGCCAATGCAGCAGATAGACGAACAACGAGCCGTCGGCCAGCACCGCGGCGCAGACGGCGACGACGGCGGGAACCCGGACCGCGGACAACCACACCAGCGCGAGCAAGCCCGCCATGATCAAACGTTCCCGTTCGGGAACGCCGAAATAGCCAGGCACCGTGATCAGTACGACGGCACTCACCGTCATCCGCTGCCACATCGACGTCGCCTTCGCCGCCGCCCAGCCGACCGCGAAGAGCCACACCGCCAGCGGAGAGAACGGGATGTCCTTCGCCGAATACAGACCGAACGCTTGGTATCGAAAGACGAGGCTCAGCGCGACCAGCGCCATCGCGAACCAGAACGGCTCGGCACGTTGCCACCGGTCCACCACGGGGATCCGGATCAACAGCGCGGCGGCCAGCATCAAATACACGAGCACCTCGAGAAACCACAGGTGCCCGGCGGTGGCGCTGTCGTGCGGGCCGAGAATCTTGTTCAGTAACAGGACATTCTGCCAGCCGTAGTAGTCGGTGCGGGTCATGGTCAGCGCGACCCAGAGCGCCGTCGGCACCGCGATGTATGCCACGGTGCGCAACGTGTGGCGCAGTCGCTCGGCGGCTGGGGCCGTGGTCACCCCGAACCGCGCGAAGTTGAAGCCGGCCACGCCGAGCAGCACGTGCGCCGCGCCCCAGAGCACGTACACTCCGGCGTGCGAGCTGACGATGAGCACGATGCCGACCGCGCGCAGCAGCGTTCCGGTGTCGAGTGCCCGTCCGAAACGCCTGCGGCCTCGTGGTATCCGTTCCAGTTCCGCCACGGACGTGTTCGGCCAGTCGGTGGGCAGGCGGCCGATCGCCCGCTCCAACCGTGCCGCGGTGGTCACGTAGGTGAGCGAGTTGCCGCCGAGGTCGACGAACGTGCTGTCCGGGTGGACTCGCGCGGGATCGATGCCCAGCGTCGTGGCGTAGAGGGAGCGGATGTCACGTGTCTGCGGCGCGGATCCGGCCAGTCGTCGGATAGCGGGGTAGTCGGGTTTGCCATTCGGTAACCGCGGGATCCGTTCGACCACGTGGACCCGCACGGCGGCGGCGGGCAGGCCGGACAGTCGCGCGGCGAGCTCGGTGAGATCGGACCGCGGGGTCTCCACGGCCACGACGAGGTGCGTGTCGTCGTCCGCGCACCGTGCCGTGAATCCGGCCTCCGCCAGCCCGGATTCGAGACGCTCCAGATCGATGCGCAGTCCGAAGATCTTGGCGAACCGGCTACGCCTGCCGACCACCTGGTACAAGCCCTCGGGTGTGCGTCGTGCCAGGTCGCCCGTGCGCAAGGCATCGACCGCACGGCCGAGGGCGAGGTCTGCGGCGGACTTCGCGTATCCCATCATCACATTGGCCCCGCGATAGACCAGTTCGCGCGGTTCGTCCCCATCGTCGTCGGCTTCCTCGACCGGCTCGAGGGTGAATTCGCCGCCCGGAATCGGGATCCCGATGCAGTCCGGGTGCGCGCTCGCCAGATGGGCGGGCAGATAGGCCATTCGCGCGGTGGCCTCGGTCTGGCCGTACATGACCACGAACTCCCAGCCGTGTTCCCGGCCGAGCGCGGCGTATTCGCGTACCCGCTCCGGCGTCAGTCTGCCGCCCGCCTGGGTGACATAACGCAGGTGCGGCAGGTCCATACGGGCGAAACCGATGCGGTCCAGCAGTTCGATGGTGTAGGGAACCGCGGCGAACGACGTTGCGCGGCAGTCCCGGAACGCGTGCCAGAACTGCGTGTCCAATACCGACTGGTCGGTGAGCATGAGGCTCGCCCCGCGCCACAGGTGGCTGTGCACCACCGACAGCCCGTAGCAGTAGAACATCGGCAGGGTGGTGGCCGCGCAATCGCCAGGACCGATGGCCAGGTACTCGGCGATGGCCGCCGCGTTGGAACGCAGGTTCGTCGCCGAGAGCCGGACCAGTTTGGGCGAGCCGGTGGAGCCCGAGGTGCTCAGCAGCAGCGCGAGCTCCGGATGCAGGCGATGCGCCGAGCGTTCCCGGACCACCTCGGCGCGCCCGTCTTCGACGAGCACGTCCGGGTCGTAGGCGTCCCGCAACTCCGCAGTGATCTGCTCGGTCAGCAAGACCACGCAGCCGGCGCTGAGCGCTCCGAGGTACGCGACGAGCGAGGAAAGATCGTTGCGCGCGGCGAGCGCGACGAGGCGACGGGCCGGGCCGAGTTCGGCCGCGAAGGACTCGACGAGCGCGGCAAGCCGAGCGTAGGTCACCTGCCGAGTGGGTGGCGACCCGCCGCCGTCCGCGCCCGCACGGTCGGGGCAATGGACGGCGATCCGCTCGTCGAAGGTGCGCAGACGCTCGACGATCGGATGGACGGTCACCGGCGAAAGTGTAGGAGGGAGTCGTTTCCCGACCTGAAGGTGGCCCCCCGGCGAACTTCCGGTGAACCCCGCGGACGCCGGCCGCCCGCACCGAACGCGCCGACGCGCAACCGATCAGAGACCGAAGCTGCCCGGACCCCGTCTGCGCAGGTACTTCTCGAATTCGGCCGCGATGGCGTCGCCGTCGATCTTGGCCATCGCCTCGTTCACGTCGACCGCGGCGTCGCCGCGTTCCTCGAGCGAGCGCACGTACTCGCTGATCTCCTCGTCTCCCACGGTCATCTCGTTCACCGCGGTCTCCCAGTCCTCGGCCTGCTTGGGCAACTCACCCAGCGGCACCTCGATGTCGAGCACGTCCTCGACCCGGTGCAGCAGCGCGATGGTCGCCTTCGGATTCGGCGGCTGGGAGACATAGTGCGGAACGGCGGCCCAGAACGACACCGCCGGGACCCCCGCCTTCACGCACTGGTCCTGTAGCACGCCGGTGATCCCGGTCGGTCCCTCGTAGCGGGTCTGCTCCAGGCTGAACCGCTCGGCCGCTTCTTTGCTGTATGCCGAGCCGGTCACCGGTACCGGACGAGTGTGCGGAGTGTCCGCGAGCAGTGCGCCGAGAATGACCACGGTCTGCACCCCGAGCTGCTCGATGAACTCCAGCAGGTCGCCGCAGAAGCTGCGCCAGCGCATATTCGGTTCGATACCGCGCAGCAGCACCACGTCGCGGTCGCTGCCGGGCGGCGAGCACACCGACAACATCGTCGACGGCCACTGGATTTCCCTGGTCACACCGTCCACCTGACGTACCGTCGGCCGGTTGACCTGATAGTCGTAGTAGTCCTCGGAGTCGAGCTCGGCCAACGGCTCGGCGTCCCAGATCAGTTCCAGATGCTCGACGGCGCCGCTGGCCGCGTCACCGGCGTCGTTCCACCCCTCGAAGGCGGCGACCAGTACCGGATCCCGCAACGTCGGCAGTTCCGGCTCGGGAGTTTCACTGGCGTTCACTCGGTCAGCCTACGGTGTGCGGCGATATGGCGTGTCGTAGAACGGCCGGACGGGGTGGCGTGTTCCGGCGCGCGGACGCGGCGGCTCCGGGCCGCGCGTGTGGTCCAGGACACCGAGCCTCCACGCCGTGGCCTGGATCGTCAGCCCCGCCCACTACGCTGGAACGCATGTCTGCGTCCGTCCCCGCCGAGTTCGACACCACGCTACTCGACACGCTGCGCCGTCGTGTCGTCATCGGCGACGGTGCGATGGGCACCATGCTGCAAGCTGCCGATCTGACCCTCGACGATTTCCGCGGGTTGGAGGGCTGTAACGAGATCCTGAACGACACCCGCCCCGAGGTCCTGCGCGGCATCCACCGCGCCTATTTCGAAGCGGGCGCCGACGCGGTGGAGACCAACACCTTCGGCTGCAACCTGCCCAACCTCGCCGACTACGACATCGCCGACCGGATCCGCGACCTCTCCGAGCGGGGAACCCGGCTGGCCCGCGAGGTCGCCGACGAGATGGGACCGTCTCCCGACGGTACGCCACGCTACGTGCTCGGCTCGATGGGGCCGGGCACCAAGCTGCCCACGCTCGGTCACGCCCCGTTCGCCGCGCTGCGCGACGCCTATACCGAGGCCGCCCTCGGCATGCTGGACGGCGGCGCCGACGCCATCCTCATCGAGACCTGCCAGGACCTGCTGCAGGTCAAGGCGGCGGTGACCGGCAGCAAGCGCGCGATGGCGGAGCTGGGCCGCCGGATCCCGATCATCACGCACGTCACGGTGGAGACCACGGGCACGATGCTGGTCGGCAGCGAGATCGGCGCGGCGCTCACCGCGCTGGAGCCCCTCGGCATCGACATGATCGGCCTGAACTGCGCGACCGGCCCGGACGAGATGAGCGAGCACCTGCGCCACCTGTCGCGGCACGCGCAGGTGCCGGTCTCGGTGATGCCGAACGCCGGGCTGCCGGTGCTCGGCGCGGACGGGGCGGTCTACCCGCTCACCCCCGAGGAACTGGCGGTCGCGCTGCGCGGGTTCGTCACCGAGTTCGGCCTGGCCCTGGTCGGCGGCTGCTGCGGTACCACGCCCGAGCACATCCGCCAGGTCACCGCCGCGGTGCGCGAAGTCGAGCCGGCCCTGCCGCCGATCGCGCAGCGGCGCGCGCCGGTGCACGAGCCGAGCGTGTCCAGCATGTACACCGCGGTGCCGTTCGAGCAGGACGCCTCGGTCCTGATGATCGGCGAACGCACGAACGCCAACGGCTCCAAGGCATTCCGTGAGGCCATGCTCGCCGGGGACTGGCAGAAGTGCTTGGACATCGCCAAGGACCAGACCCGTGACGGGGCACACATGCTCGACCTGTGCGTCGACTACGTCGGCCGGGACGGCACCCGCGACATGTCGGAGCTGGCGAGCAGGCTGGCCACCGCTTCGACGTTGCCGATCATGCTCGACTCCACCGAGGCCCCCGTACTGCGGGCCGGGCTGGAGCACCTCGGCGGGCGTTGCGCGGTCAACTCGGTGAACTACGAGGACGGCGCCGGTCCCGATTCGCGGTTCCAGCAGACCATGCGCCTGGTCGCCGAGCACGGCGCCGCCGTGGTCGCGCTGACCATCGACGAGGAGGGCCAGGCCCGCACCGCGGCGAAGAAGGTGGAGATCGCCGAGCGGCTGATCGCCGACATCACCGGCAACTGGGGGCTGTCGGAGAGCGACATCATCATCGACACGCTCACCTTCACCCTGGGCACCGGCCAGGAGGAGTCGCGCCGCGACGGGCTGGAGACCATCGAGGCCATCCGCGAGCTCAAGCGCCGGCATCCACGGGTGCAGACCACCTTGGGTCTGTCCAACATCTCCTTCGGCCTCAATCCGGCCGCCCGGCAGGTGCTCAACTCGGTCTTCATGCACGAATGCGTCCAAGCCGGTCTGGATTCGGCGATCGTGCACGCCTCCAAGATCCTGCCGATCAGCCGTATCCCGGAGGAGCAGCGCGAGGTCGCGCTGGATCTGGTGTACGACCGCCGTGCGGAGGGCTACGACCCGCTGCAGAAGCTGATGGCGCTGTTCGAAGGCGTGTCCACCTCCTCGTCGAAGGCGTCGCGGGCGGAGGAACTGGCCGCGCTCCCGTTGTTCGAGCGGCTGGAGCGGCGGATCGTCGACGGTGAACGCGCCGGGATGGAAGCCGACCTGGACGCGGCCATGACCGAGGTGCCGCCGCTGCAGATCATCAACGAGACCCTGCTGGCCGGGATGAAGACGGTCGGCGAGCTGTTCGGGTCCGGTCAGATGCAGCTGCCGTTCGTGCTGCAGTCCGCCGAGGTGATGAAGGCCGCCGTCGCGTACCTCGAGCCGCACATGGAGGCCACCGACGACAGTGGCAAGGGCCGCATCGTGCTGGCCACCGTGAAGGGCGACGTGCACGACATCGGCAAGAACCTGGTGGACATCATCCTGTCGAACAACGGCTACGAGGTGGTCAACCTCGGCATCAAGCAGCCGATCGCCACCATCCTCGACGCGGCGGTGGACAAGAAGGCCGACGTCATCGGCATGTCGGGTCTGCTGGTCAAGTCGACCGTGGTGATGAAGGAGAACCTCGAGGAGCTCAACGCCAAGGGCGTGGCCGAGCAGTTCCCGGTGCTGCTGGGCGGTGCGGCGCTCACCCGCTCCTACGTGGAGAACGACCTGACCGAGGTGTACGAGGGCGACGTGCACTACGCGCGCGACGCGTTCGAGGGCCTGCGGCTGATGGACGACATCATGACCCGCAAACGCGGTGGCGACCTCGACCCGGACAGCCCGGAAGCCGTCGCCGAGCGGGAGAAGGCCGCCGAGCGCAAAGCGCGCCACGAGCGCTCCAAGCGGATCGCGGCGGAGCGCAGGGCGAACGAGGCGCCCGTCGTGGTGCCGGAGCGCTCCGACGTCGCGGCCGATCTGCCGGTGCCGGTGCCGCCGTTCTGGGGCACACGGGTGGTGAAAGGCCTCGCGCTGCACGAGTATTCGGGCCTGCTCGACGAGCGAGCGCTGTTCCTAGGGCAGTGGGGCCTGCGTGGGCAGCGCGGTGGCGACGGTCCCGGCTACGAGGAACTGGTGGAGACCGAGGGCAGGCCGCGTCTGCGCGCCTGGCTGGACCGATTGAGCACCGAGGGCGTGTTGCAGCACGCCGCGGTGGTGTACGGCTACTTCCCCGCGGTGTCCGAAGGCGACGACGTCATCGTGCTGTCCGAACCGGAACCCGATGCGCCGGAGCGGTACCGGTTCACCTTCCCGCGGCAGCAGCGCGACCGGTTCCTGTGCATCGCCGACTTCATCCGTTCGCGGGAGTACGCCCGCTCGACCGGTCAGGTGGACGTACTTCCGTTCCAGCTGGTCACGATGGGTCAGCCGATCGCCGACTTCGCCAACGAGCTGTTCGCGGGTGACAGCTACCGCGATTACCTCGAGGTGCACGGCATCGGCGTGCAGCTCACCGAGGCGCTCGCCGAGTACTGGCACCGCCGCATCCGCGAGGAGCTCGTCCTCGACGGTCACGCGGTCGCCGACTCCGACCCGGCCGACGTGCTGGAGTACTTCAAGCTCGGCTATCGCGGCGCCCGCTACTCGTTCGGCTACGGCGCCTGCCCGGAGCTGGAGGACCGCGCCAAACTTGTCGACCTGCTCGAAGCCGATCGCATCGGCGTCGTGCTCTCCGAGGAGCTGCAGCTGCATCCGGAGCAGTCCACCGACGCCTTTGTCCTGCTGCATCCGGAGGCGAAGTACTTCAACGCGTAGCCGTTCGCCGATGCGGCGCGGCGCCGACCTCCGAGGATCTCGGCGCCGCGCTGTCAGCGCGAATGCGGCTGCCCGATCGTCACGCGCGAGGCTTTGGAAGCCGTATCGGTGCGTCGCCTTTGCCGCAGGTCGGCATCGCTGCTTCCGGACGCTCTCGACCGGCCGATCGGTCTGCCGAGTGCCCGGGGCGCGCCATCTTCGTCTCGCGGATCGGGCGTAGGCGCGCGGAGTCCAGCGGACGTGAGCGCCTTTCTCGGCCTGTCCGTCCGTTCGTGGTCCGCAGCGGGCGTCGCGGCCGGACGGCGATCAGTGGTGGACTATGAGCAATAGCGAGATGCTCTCGTGTAGAGGGCCTTTGCTACCTGCCCGGATGTCATGTCTCGCGTGCATCGGGGCGCTCGTCGGCGCGTCACAGTGGCGGGCGCGCGCGGTTTACCTGGGCGATCGTCCGTGCCCGCACCGGGAGGTGGCTGTGTGTCGGGTGGATGTGCCATTGTCGAAGGCGTTGTAACTGCATCCGGGGCAGTCGGCGGATGCGTTCGCGTCCCTGCTCAGTGGTGCAAAGCACCTCGGCGCGTACGCTTTCGGAATTCTTCCGGGCTTGCGTGTGGAGTGCGAGACGGCTAGGCGCGCAAGTAGGAAGAGGCACACCACCATGACGGCGGATCGATTGATCGCGGGACGTTACCGGCTCACGGATCCGATCGGCACCGGCGCCATGGGTGTGGTGTGGCGGGCCACCGACGTCCGGCTGCAGCGCACCGTCGCGGTCAAACAGGTTCTCCTCGGTCCCGGACTCACCGGATCGGCTGCGCTGGAGGCGAAACGGCGTGCCATGCGGGAGGGGCGGATCGCGGCGCGGCTGCACCACCCGAACGCCATCACCGTGTTCGACGTGGCAGAGGAAGACGGCCAGCCCTGGCTGGTCATGGAGTACCTGGACGCGCCGAGCCTGGCGACCAAGCTGTCCGGCAACCGGACGCTGCCGCCGCTGGAGGTCGCCCGGATCGGCGCGCAGGCGGCGAGCGCCTTGGCCGCGGCGCACGACGCGGGGATCATGCACCGGGACGTGAAGCCGGCGAATCTGCTGGTCGCCGACGACGGCACGGTCAAGATCACCGACTTCGGCATTTCCCGCGCGGTCGGCGACGTGACGGTCACGGCCACCGGGTTTCTCGCCGGGACGCCGGCCTACCTGTCGCCCGAGGTGGCGCGCGGCGAGGACCCGGAACCGGCTTCCGACGTCTTCGCCCTCGGTTCGACGTTGTACGCGGCGGTGCAGGGCGCTCCACCGTTCGGTGAGAGCGACAACCCGCTGGCCCTGCTGCACGCGGTGGCGCGGGGCGAAATCCCGCCGCCGGAGGCGGCCGGCTCGCTGGGGCCGGTGCTGATGTACCTGCTCGCCCCGGCCGTCGCCGACCGCCCGACCATGCGGGAGGCGAAAGCGGTCCTCGAAGCCGTTGCGGCGGGACGGGATCTGGAGCTGCCCGCATCGGTGACCAAGGTGATTGCCGCCCCCGCAGCCACGACGACCGTGCTGCCCGATCCCGCCGCTGCCTTATCGCCGGAGCAGTCGGACGACACCGGTGTCACCGCGGTCGTACCCGCCGCTGTGCCGGGTCCGGCCGTGCCGCAAGGAGTTACGTCACGGCCGGTGCCGAGGCGGGCCGGGGTGGCGACGACGTTGCGGAGTGTTCTGAGCGGCCGGCAGCGCCGCCGACTGATCGCCGTGGAAGTCGCCGCGGTGGTCGGGGTGTTGATCCTGGTCGGCATCATCGCAATGCTGGCCGGCGTGGACGGCGAGGGCGGCGACGCGCCGACGTCGTCGGTCGCGCCTCCGGCCGCCGTGGCGCCCGAGAACACGCAGGCGCCGGCCGACGCGGCCGGAACCGAGCCGCGACAGGCGCCGGTACAAGCTCCCGCTCCAGCCCAGGCGCAAACATCCGCCTCCTCGGCGCCCGCGCCCACTTCTGGGCCCGTGCCGGGGCCCGCACCCACTTCAGCGGGTGCCCCGTTGCCCCCGCCTGCCCCGGGAACCACCCCTCCGGCGCAAACGACGAACCCCGCGCCGAGCACCACTCCGCCGCCCAGCACCACGCCGCAGTCCACGTCGAGCCCTGCCCCGACCACCACGGGCCCGGCCACCACCGCGACGACCACCCCGTCCGGTCCGCCGACACCCGACCGGATCGCCTCGTTCATCCAGGGCTACTACGGCATGCTGCCCACCAACGTGTCCGGCGCCTGGACGCAGCTGGCCCCCGGATACCAGGCCAAGACCGGCTACGACTCATACGTGAACTTCTGGGGCACGATTCGTTCGGTGAGCGTGGGCTCGGTTACACAGAACGGCGCGAATCGGGCGGTCGTCGCGTTGACCTACACCTTGAAGAACGGCACGACGACTTCCGAGAGCCGCTGGATCGAGGTCGTCGGCGACAGTGCCAAGTTGCAGATCGCCGCATCGGGTACCTAGGGGACACGGCCGAGCCTTGGCCTGCGCCATCGAGTAGCCCAGCCATCCGGGGGTGAGCAGGCTCGGCTGCGGAGCGGCTTCGTCCCGGCGGTACGGTTCGTGCGGCGGCCGGGTGATCTCGGAAGGTTCGCAACGGCGCCCGCGACATGGACGAGAGCTGGGAGAAGGACCGAAACGTGACAGCGCGACTGGCCGGAGTGCTCTGGGACATGGACGGCACGCTCCTCGACTCGGAGAAGCTCTGGGATGTCGCGGTGCGGGAACTGGCACGTGAGCACGGTCACGAGATGACCGATGCGATCCGGCACGCGCTGATCGGGGCGTCCGGCCCGAACGCGCTGCGGATCATGTTCACCGGCTTGGGCATCGAGCCGACGCCGGACTCGTTGCGTGCGGCGGGGGAGTTCCTGGAGCGGCGGGTGACCGAATTGATGACCGGCCCCATCCCGTGGCGGCCTGGTGCGAAGGATGCGCTGGCCATGGTGCGCGCGGCGGGGCTGGCCAGCGCGCTCGTCACCAATACCAAGCGGTCGCTCACGGAGTTCGGCCTCGACACGCTGGGCCGGGACTTCTTCGATGTCTCGGTCTGCGGCGACGAGGTGGCGCACGGCAAGCCGGAGCCGGATGTCTACCTGCGCGCTGCCGAGCTGCTCGGGCTCGATCCGGAACAGTGTGTGGCGGTGGAGGATTCGCCGACCGGTACGCGTGCGGCGCAGGCCGCGGGCTGTGCGGTGGTGGTCGTCCCGTGCGAGATTCCGGTGCCGCACGCGCCGGGGCGGGTGTTCCGGGATTCATTGATCGGGCTGACCGTCGCGGAACTCGAAAACGCTCTGCGCCTGCGGGATTGAGCCATCCGGGTGGCCGCGGCGCGCGACGTTCGCGCACGGGTCGTGCCGAGAGTTACTGTGCCGCAACGGGTGTGCGTGCAGATGATAGGTGTGACCGTGATCACCGGCAATCTCGCCGAATCCCGGGCGTGTCGGCGACCGCTCCACCAAAATGACGCCATGGCAGCGTTGGGCGTCCTCGACGAGATCGTAGATACCGGACGGTATCCCCTGGCGGAGGCGGAAGGACCCGCGCTGCGGGAAGCGGTTCGGCGCGCCCGTGCGGAACTGGCCGACACCGGCTGCACCGTGCTGCGTGGCTTCATCCGTCCGGAACTGACCGAGACGTTGCGGGCGCAGGGCGAGCTGATGGCCCCGCACGCGCACTACGAGGTCGAGCGGGTCAACGCCTACAACATTCCGCTGGACGCCGACCTGCCGGAGGACCATCCAGGCCGGATCGTGCTCGAGCGGGGCAACGCCTTCGTGCCCCGCGACCGCATCCCCGCCGACGCGCTGATCCACCGGCTCTACACCGACGAGCTGTTCCAGCGATTCGTCGCCGACTGCTTCGACCTGTCGGAATTGCACGAATTCGCCGATCCCCTCGCGGGACTGTGCCTGAACGTCGTCGCGCCGGGCATGTCGCACCCCTGGCATTTCGACACCAACGAATTCACCGTCTCGATGCTGACCCAGCCCGCCGAGGAGGGCGGCGTCTTCGAGTACTGCCCCAACATCCGCACACCCGAGGCGGAACACCTCGACGACGTCCGCGCCGTGCTCACCGGCACCGGCGAGCGCTTCGTCCAGCGGCTCGAACTGCGTCCGGGCGACCTGCAGCTGTTCCAGGGTCGCTTCTCGTTGCACCGCGTCTCACCCGTCGACGGTGCGCGTCAGCGCCATTCGGCCATTTTCGCCTACACCGATCGTCCCGGGATGGTCGGCACGGTGGAGCGCACCCGGCAGTTGTTCGGCCGCGTGCTACCCGACCACCTAGCCGCCGCGGCCGACGCCGTCCGGGGCGATCGACTGCTCGACTGAGCCGAACGGCTCGACTGACCGAGCTCGACCCGAGAGGACCGACAGTGCCAGTGCCGTTAGACACCACCGGGAAAGCGTCTTTCGACGATATCTACGTCCGCCCCGATCCGCGCGCCTACTACGCGCGCATGTCCGAATTGGACTACCGCATTCCGGAACTGGCGAAACCGTTCTTCCAGCAGCAGATTCGGGAATACCGCGCGTCCGCCCGGGTCGCCGTGCCGACCGTGCTCGACCTCGGCTGCTCCTACGGTGTGAACGCCGCGCTGCTGCGCCTCGACACCACGATCGGCGAGCTGGCCGAGCATTACGCGGCCGCCGACACCGATCGGGCCGGTCTGATCCGGCGCGACCGAGACCGCGTGGCGGGGCGGGCCGCGGTGGAGGACGTCCGCTTCCTCGGCATGGACGCCGCCCGCCCAGCTCTGGAGTACGCGCGGGAGGCCGGGCTCCTGCACGACGTCGTGCACGCCGACCTCGAGTCCGGCGAGCCGACCGACGAGCAGCGCGCCCTGCTCGCGACCGCCGATCTGGTCGTCTCCACCGGCTGCGTCGGGTATATCACCGAGAAAACCTTGACCCGAGTGGCCACCGCGCACCCGCGCAGGCGGCCGTGGATGGCACACTTCGTACTGCGCATGTTCGACTTCGCACCGATCGAGGCGGAACTCGCCGCGCTCGGCTACCGGACCGAGCACGCGCCGGGGTTGTACGAGCAACGCAGGTTCGCCTCCGCGGCCGAACAGGCGCAGGTGCTGAACACCCTGTCCGCCAACGGGATCGACACGACCGGCCGGGAAGACCAGGGCTGGCTGTATGCCAACCTGTACGTGTCGAGGCCGCTGCCGAAACATCACGCCGACACCGAGGACTCGCATTGACCGAACGCACCTTCGCCGCCGACGACCACCTTCCCCGGGTGCCCCTGCCGACGCTGGAGGACAGCTGTGGCCGGTTCCTGCAGTGGTGCGAGCCGCTGCTGACCGCCGAAGAGATCGCCGCCACCCGGGCCGCGGTCGACGACCTGTTGCGACCCGACGGGCCGGGGCGCACGCTGCACGCGGCGCTCGCGGAGTACGACGCGACGCCCGGCGTCGGCAGCTGGCTCGACCTGTTCTGGCCGTCGCGATACCTGGGCAGGCGGGACCGGATCGCCCTGAACGCGAACTTCTTCTTCCTGTTCCGGGACGACACCCCACTGGCCGCCTCCACCGCCGCGACTCAGGTGGACCGGGCGGCGGGCATCATCTCCGCCGCCGTCGACTACAAGCTGGCCCTCGACCGCGAGGCCGTCCCGCCGGTGACCCAGCGCGGGCAGCAGCTGTCCATGTGGCAGAACAAGTACCTGTTCTCCGAGACCAGGATCCCCGGCGTGGAGCAGGACACGGTCCGGGTCCCCTACAGCGCGGAATGGCCGGGTCACTCGCAGGCTCGGCACATCGTGGTGTTCTTCCACGGCAGCACGTTCCGGATGGACGTGATCGGCCCGGACGGAGCGCCGTACTCGCCGGAGGATCTCGCCGACGGGCTGCGCGCGGTGCTGAAGGCGGGCGCCCGCCCGGCCCGCACCGACACCGCCGTCGGGCACCTCACCACCAAGGCCCGCGCGGAATGGGCCAAGAGCAGGCAGCGGCTGCTGGCCGAGCCCGCGAACGCCGCGGCGCTGGACACCATCGAGACCGCGCTGTTCGCCGTCTGCCTCGAGGACTTCGCCCCGCGCGACGAACTGCACGCCTGCGACGAGTTGCTGCACGGCGACAGCGCGAACCGGTGGTTCGACAAATCGGTGTCCTTCGTCGTCTTCGCCGACGGACAGGCGGGCATCAATGTCGAGCACTGCGGACTCGACGGCACCACCATCCTGTCGTTCGTGGACACCCTGCTGGAAACCTCGGTGCCGGAACACGCCGCCCACTCCGGCGCACAGGCGCAGGGACTGCCCGCGGTGGAGCCGGTCGAGTTCGTGCTCGACGAGGCGCAGCGCGGCGATATCGCCGCGGCGGCCGCCGCCTTCGCCCAGTACGCCGCGGCGAACGCCACCCAGACGGTGTCGTTCCAGGACTTCGGCACCGCCAGGGCCAAGCAGCTCGGCATCTCGCCGGACGCGTTCGCGCAGTTGAGCTACCAGCTGGCCCATCGGCGCAGCAAGGGGCTCACCGGCGCGACCTACGAGTCCATCGCGACCAGGCAGTACCGCAACGGCCGCACCGAGGCCATGCGGGTGATCACCCCGGAGATGATCGCCTTCGTGGACGCGATGCAGGACCAGAACGCGAGCGCCGAGGCGAAGCTCGCCGCGGCGCGGACGGCCGCGTCCGCGCACGTGGAGCGGGCCAAGCAGTGCCAGGCCGGGGACGCGCCCGAGCAGCACCTGTGGGAGCTGCAGTGGATCCAGCGCCGCCGCGGCGCGGAACTGGGCGTCACCGATCCGATCCCGCTCTACGACAGCCCCGGCTGGACGATCATGCGCGACGACTACCTGAGCACCAGCTCGGCGCCGTCGGTCAACATCCGCTACTTCGGTTTCGGCTCCACCAGTCCCCGCTGCATCGGCATCGCCTACGTCCTGCTGCCGGACCGCTGGAATCTCTACCTGGCCACTCCGAAACCGGTCGCCGACCAGATGCACGCGTTCGCCGACCACCTCCGCACGGCGGTCGCCGACCTGCAGGCGCTGCTCGCCGGGAACTAGCCGCTTTCCGCCCGGTTCCTCCGCGCCCGGTCAGGGGTGGAGGAACCGGGCGGTCGCCGTTGCCGGCCATCCTGGGCCGGAGCAACAGACCCGCATCCGGGTCTGAAACAATGGCTCATCGTGAAGAACTTCGAATCCCTGTTCGCCGAACTGCAGGATCGTGCGGTCAACCGCCCCGAGGGGTCCGGAACCGTTGCCGCGCTGGACGCAGGCGTGCATACCCAGGGTAAGAAGGTGCTCGAGGAGGCCGGTGAAGTGTGGCTGGCCGCCGAACACGAGAGCGACGAGTCGCTCGCCGAGGAGATCTCCCAGCTGCTGTATTGGGTGCAGGTGCTGATGGTGGGTCGCGGGCTGAAGCTCGAAGACGTGTACCGACATCTGTGATGACGGCCGTCCGACACCCCGTTTCTCCTCCCGAAAGGACTCCCTCCATGCTGCGCGTCGCAGTCCCCAACAAAGGCGCCCTCTCCGAATCCGCCGTCTCGATCCTCTCCGAGGCGGGCTACCGCAAGCGCACGGATTCCCGCGATCTGACCGTGCTCGACCCGGCCAACCAGGTCGAGTTCTTCTTTCTGCGGCCCAAGGACATCGCGATCTACGTCGGTTCCGGGGAGCTGGATCTCGGCATCACCGGTCGTGATCTCGCCCTCGATTCCGGCGCACCGGTGCAGGAACGGCTCGCCCTCGGCTTCGGCCGCTCCACCTTCCGTTACGCCGCCCCGGCCGGACGGGAGTGGAAGGTCGAGGACCTCGCCGACAAGCGCATCGCCACGTCCTACCCGAACCTGGTGCTCGACGATCTGCGCGGCCGCGGCATCGAGGCCGAGGTGATCCGCCTCGACGGCGCGGTGGAGATCTCCATCCAGCTCGGCGTCGCCGACGCCATCGCCGACGTCGTCGGTTCCGGGCGCACGCTGCGCCAGCACAACCTCGTCGCGTTCGGTGAATCGCTGTGCGACTCCGAGGGTGTGCTGGTCGAGCGCAAGGACGCCGATCGCGGCGACCGGGCACGGAATCAGCTCGTCGCCCGGATCCAGGGCGTGGTCTTCGCCCAGCAGTACGTCATGCTGGACTACGACTGCCCGAAGGATTTGCTCGACGAGGCGTTCGTCATCACCCCCGGGTTGGAATCGCCGACCGTGGCGCCGCTGGCCGACACCGGCTGGGTCGCGGTGCGCGCACTGGTGCCGCGCAAGCAGAGCAACGAGTTGATGGACAAGCTGGCCGATCTGGGCGCGAAAGCCATCCTGGCCACGGACATCCGCTCCTGCCGCGCATTCTGAACGCCGGATTCGTCCGATACGCCTGATTCGTTCAGGCTGAGCGCAATCGGTGTGCCCTGTGACCGGGGGTTGCTACCGTGCGGCCTCTCGATGAGGAAACGCAAGGAGCCCCCGTGTCACAGTCACCACCCGAGGAGCAGTCGGGCAGCACATTCACCTGGAACGAGGACTGGCTGGCGGCGATCGCCGGGCTGATCCTGATCGCGCTGGTCCTGCTCGGCGCGATTCCGGATTGGCTGGTGCCGTGATGGCCGAGACCGGCGCCGAATCGGCGAAGGAATCGAAGGCTCTGGCGGACAAGGATTCCGGCGTGGCCGCGCCCGGCGGAATCCCGTCATCCGAGACGGAAGCGGTGCAGGCGACGTCCCGGCCGACCGCCGGGACCATCGCGGCCGGTATCGCGGTCGTGATCGTGCTCGGCGCCCTCACCCGCTACTTCGAGACACACGTCCCGCAGTGGGCAGTGGGCACTCCGTTCCAGCGCGTCGCCAAGTCCGTCGAATACCCGGTGTACGCCATCGCCCTTGGTCTGCTCGGCAATGTCGTGCTGAGCAAACTCGCACTGCGCGACCGGCTTTCGGCGGGTTTCCGCACCGAATTCTTCATCAAGACCGGCGTGGTGCTGCTCGGCGCTTCGATCAACCTGAAGGTCCTGGTCACCGCGGCGGGTCCGTCGATCCTGCAAGCGCTGCTGCTGATCACGGCCGTGTTCGGCTTCACCTGGTGGCTGGGCGGACGCCTCGGGCTGGACGACAAGCTGCGCGCGCTGCTGTCCTCGGCGGTGTCGATCTGCGGTGTCAGCGCGGCTATCGCCGCGGCGGGCGCGGTGCAAGCGCGGCGCGAGCAGATCGCCTACGCGGCCTCGCTGGTGATCGTCTTCGCGTTGCCCTCGATCTTCCTGCTGCCGTGGCTGGCGGAGGAGCTCGGCTTGTCGGACGCGGTCGCGGGCGCCTGGATCGGCGGCAATATCGACACCACGGCGGCGGTCGCGGCCTCCGGCGCGATCGCGGGGGAGAAGGCGCTGCAGATCGCCACCATCGTCAAGACCACGCAGAACGCGCTGATCGGTGTGGTCGCCATCGCGCTGACCGCGTACTTCACGCTGCGCGTCGAGCGGGCGCCCGGTGCGGTGCGGCCCTCGCCGCGCCAGTTCTGGGAGCGGTTCCCGAAGTTCGTGCTCGGCTTCATCGCCGCCTCGGTCATCGGCACGCTGTACCTGCAGGCGGTGGACAAGAAGTCCGGTGCGGCGCACATCGCGATCATCAACGATCTCCGCACCTGGTTCCTGATCTTTGCGTTCGTCTCCATCGGCTTGGAGTTCTCGCTGCGCGGACTGCGGGAAGCGGGCTGGCGGCCGGTCGTGGTGTTCGGGTCCGCGGCGGTCGTGAATCTCGCGGTGGGTCTCGGACTCTCGGTGCTGCTGTTCCACAATTTCACCGCCTGAGCGTCGGCCCTATGGATACGCAGCCGAAACTCGGGCACGCGATGTCGCCCGGTCCTGGACATCGGGGCCGGGCGGCCCGCCGTTCGGGAAATGTTCACCGGCCGAATACGCGGGTCGGCTCGAAACCACCGGCCTCATCGGGAAGACTGTCGGGCGTGTCGGACAGGATCAACGACGAGAAGGCCGCGGCGGAGCCGGGCCGACGAGCGACCACCCCGGCGGCCGACGGTGTCCCCGCGCGCGGCACGGCGTGGACGCGGATACGAAACCTGTTCATCATCGCGGGCGACGCGGTACTGGTCGTGGTCCTGATCGGAGCGGTTTTCCTGCTCGGCGAGCGCGGGACGTCATTGGACTTCCTGGTGGCCGCGCTGGGCCACTAGCTCGTCAGTCCGAGACGGCTTCGGCCAGGGTCTCGTCCGGGGATTCGGTGACGCCGCCGGTCGGCCAGCCAGGGTAGGGCGGCGGCGTGCCGCCGAATGCCGGGCACAAAGGCTTGTAGTCGCAGTACGAGCACAGCCAGCTGGTGTTCGGCTGGAAGTCCCCGGTGCGCCCCGCCTCGAGAATGGCCGCCCACAGTGCCGAGAGCGTGCGCTCGAAGCGCAGCAACTCCTGCTCCTCGGGGGCGTAGGTGAGGATCTGCTCGTCGGCGAGGTAGATCAGCCGCAGCTGGGCGGGCACCAGGCCGCGGGTGCGCAGTACGACCAGCGCATAGAACTTCAACTGGAACAGCGCTTTGGTCTCTTGCGTCGGCCCCGGCGCGCGGCCGGTCTTGTAGTCCACGACGCGCAGGGCGCCGCTTGGCGCGAGGTCGATCCGGTCGACGAACCCACGCAGCGGTGCGCCGTCGGCCAGTTCCACCTCCACCCGCGCTTCGCGCGACTCCGGATCGAACCGGGTCGGATCCTCCAGCCGGTAGTAGCGGCGCACCAGCGCGCGCACCTCCTCGAGGAACGCGTCGAGTTGCCCCGCGGCGACCAGTTCCGCCACCTCCGGCTGTTGGGCGTGCACCCGCGCCCACGCCGTCGGCACCAGGGCCTCGGCGCGCTCGGGCACCCGCTCGGCCGCGGGCAGCCCGTAGAGGTCCTCCAGCACCGCGTGCACCACCGTGCCGCGCACCGCGTGCACCGAAGGCCGCTCCGGTATCCGATCGATCGCGCGGAAGCGGTATTTCAGCGGACACTGCTTGAAATCCATTGCCCGGGAAGGCGAGAGCGCGGGCCGGGCGCGGGTGGCCGTCGGATCGGGCCGGGCGGTCCGCGCGTCGTCGGCAGGGGGCGTGGACACGGGCGAGCACATACCTGGCAGGCTATCCGGCGGCACCGACACGCCGGTGCGTCACAGCACGATTCCGACAAGTGGAACGGAGATTCATGACGGCCAGACGGACCGGGCCATTCACCATCGGTGACCGGGTGCAGCTGACCGATGCCAAAGGACGCCTGTACACGGTGGTCTTGGAGCCGGGCAAGGAATTCCACACCCATCGCGGCGGGATCAAGCACGACAGCCTCATCGGCGCCGACGAGGGCAGCGTGGTGCATTCCACCAACGGCACGCCCTACCTCGCACTGCGTCCGCTGCTGATCGACTACGTGCTGTCCATGCCGCGCGGCGCCGCGGTGATCTACCCGAAGGACGCCGCGCAGATCGTGCACGAGGGCGACATGTTCCCCGGCGCGCGTGTGCTGGAAGCCGGCGCGGGGTCCGGTGCGCTGACCTGCTCGCTGCTGCGGGCGGTGGGGCCGCAGGGGCAGGTGGTGTCCTACGAGATCCGCGCCGACCACGCAGAGCACGCGATCCGCAACGTCGAGACGTTTTTCGGCGAGCGGCCGGCGAACTGGTCGCTGACCGTGGGTGACGTGGCCGACTACACCGGGGAGCCGGTGGATCGCGCGGTACTGGACATGCTCGCGCCGTGGGATGCGCTACCTGCGGTGTCCAAGGCGCTCGTGCCGGGCGGCGTGCTGATCGTCTATGTGGCCACCGTCACCCAGCTGTCGAAAGTGGTCGAAGCGCTGCGCGAGCAGGAGTGCTGGACCGAGCCACGCTCCTGGGAGTCGCTGGTGCGACCGTGGCATGTGGTCGGCCTCGCCGTGCGGCCCGAGCATCGCATGCAGGGTCACACCGCCTTCCTGGTCAGCGCCCGCAGGCTCGCCGAGGGCACCGTCACGCCCAAGCCGCAGCGCAGGCCCTCGAAGGGCTGAGCGCGGCCGGGCGGGCGAGGTGGTGGCCGACTCAGGCCGGGACGCAGGGCGCCTGCGCGAAGCCGAGCAGCAGACAGCCGCTCGCGTCCGTCAGCTTCCAGGTGCCGTCGACGTTTTCCCAGCTCAGCGGCACGGCGGGGGCGGCGCCATGCGGGGAGGTGATGGTCACCTGCGCGTTCGCGGTGTTGCCCTGGGTGGTGATGTCGGCGACGGCGAAGGTGAGCGCGTAGCCCTGCAGGCCCTTGTTCATCTGGTCGATGTTCGCTGTGCGCTTTTCACCGTTGACGATCAGCTTGGCCTTCTCGGGGGTGGGTACAGTCGGATCGGTGAGCTTTACCAGCACGGCCTGCAAGGTATCGGCGGTCGGCGCACCGGTCGCATGGGCGGAGTGATCGTGGGTACCCGACGCGGCGGTGCTGGTGGCGGCCGAGGTCGCCGCGCCGGTGGAGTCGTCGTCGGAGCCGCACGCCGCCACCGCGCCGGAGATGGCCAGCGCCGCCGCGGCGGTGACGAGGGAAAAACGCAGGGTTCTCGCGGGAAGGAGCATGGTCGGCAACCTTTCGGCTCGAGCGGCGAGGAGGCTCGCCAGGGTCGGATTAGGGCAGGCTAACATGGTGATCCGGCCGCCGATCGCGGCCCAGATGTGATCACCACGAAACCATGTCGGAAAGCGAGAACGGGTCGCGCCCGGTAGCGTTGATAGACCGGGACTGGGAGGAGCAGCACATGAGCCCCATCGAGAATTCGGATTCGGCGGCCTGGAGAGAGCTCGAGGCAGTGCGCGCCGAGGCGGCTGCACTCCGAAGGCAACTCGCCGATTCGCCGGATCGCACACGGGAATTGGAAGCCCGCATCGATTCGCTGACCATTCGCAACACGAAGCTGATGGACACCCTCAAGGAAGCGCGCCAGCAGCTGGTCGCGCTGCGTGAGGAGGTCGATCGGCTGGGTCAGCCGCCGAGCGGATACGGCATTCTGATCGGTGTGTACGACGATCAGACGGTCGACGTGTTCACTTCGGGTCGCAAGATGCGGTTGACGTGTTCACCGAACATCGAGACCTCGACGCTCGAATACGGTCAGACCGTCCGCCTCAACGAGGCGCTCACGGTCGTCGAGGCCGGGCACTACGACGCGGTCGGCGAGATCGGCACCCTCCGGGAGATCCTCGACGACGGTCGTCGCGCCCTGGTCGTCGGCCATGCCGACGAGGAGCGTGTGGTGTGGCTGGCAGGCCCGCTGGCGAAGGTCGCCGAGATGGACGACCTCGACGATCCCGATTCCCCCATCCGCAAGCTGCGGCCGGGCGACTCGCTGCTGGTCGACACCAAGGCCGGTTTCGCCTTCGAGCGCATCCCCAAGGCCGAGGTCGAGGACCTCGTGCTGGAAGAGGTGCCCGACGTCGACTACAGCGACATCGGCGGTCTCGGCAGGCAGATCGAGCAGATCCGCGACGCGGTGGAGCTGCCGTTCCTGCACAAGGACCTCTTCCGCGAGTACGCGCTGCGTCCGCCGAAGGGTGTGCTGCTCTACGGTCCCCCCGGCTGCGGTAAGACGCTCATCGCCAAGGCGGTGGCCAACTCGCTGGCCAAGAAGATCGCCGAGGCGCGCGGTGAGGATGCCAAGGAAGCCAAGTCGTTCTTCCTGAACATCAAGGGCCCCGAGCTGCTCAACAAGTTCGTGGGTGAGACCGAGCGTCACATCCGGATCATCTTCCAGCGGGCCCGCGAGAAGGCGTCCGAGGGCACGCCGGTGATCGTGTTCTTCGACGAGATGGATTCCATCTTCCGCACCCGCGGCTCCGGCGTCTCCTCCGATGTCGAGACCACGGTGGTGCCGCAGCTGCTGTCGGAGATCGATGGTGTCGAGGGCCTGGAGAACGTCATCGTGATCGGCGCCTCCAACCGTGAGGACATGATCGATCCCGCGATCCTGCGGCCGGGCCGCCTGGACGTGAAGATCAAGATCGAGCGTCCGGACGCGGAGTCGGCGCAGGACATCTTCTCGAAGTACCTCACCAAGGAGTTGCCGCTGCACGACGACGACCTGGCCGAGTTCGGCGGCGACAAGCTCTTGTGCATCAACGCCATGATCGAACGCGTCGTCGACCGGATGTACGCCGAGAGCGAGGACAATCGCTTCCTGGAGGTCACCTACGCCAACGGTGACAAGGAGGTCCTGTACTTCAAGGACTTCAACTCCGGCGCCATGATCCAGAACATCGTGGACCGCTCCAAGAAGTACGCCATCAAGGCGGTGCTCGACACGGGCAACCCGGGTCTGCGCATCCAGCATCTCTACGATTCGATCGTGGACGAGTTCTCCGAGAACGAGGACCTGCCCAACACCACGAATCCGGACGACTGGGCACGCATCTCGGGTAAGAAGGGCGAGCGGATCGTCTACATCCGCACGCTGGTCACCGGAAAGAACGCCAGTGCCAGCCGCGCCATCGACACCGAGTCGAACACCGGTCAGTACCTGTAAAGGTTGCGCCGACCACGATGGGCCGCGTCTCCCCGGAGACGCGGCCCTTTCGCTGTCCAGGGCGCAGGTGACGGTGCACGGCGACGGCCGCGCCACTCGTATCCGGATGACTCTCGACGGCGCTCCATTCGAACGTCGTCGCTCATCAGCAGGCCTACAGTCCGCCCGTGCTAAAATTTGACCATGCGGCCAGAAAACAGTACGAGTGGCCAACGGCGGTCTTTCATCGAAGAGGCGCGACGGCGGCAGATCATCGCCTCCGCGGTGGAGGTGATCTCCGAGGTCGGGTACGCGAATGCTTCGCTGGCGCGGATCGCCGAGCGCGCGGGCATCTCCAAGGGCGTCATCTCGTATCACTTCGAGGGGAAGGACGATCTGATGACGCAGCTGGTGGTCCAGCTCTACGTCTCGGCCGCGGAGTACATCGCGCCACGGGTCGGCGCGGCGGCCGGACCGCGCGCGAGCCTGCTGGCCTACCTCGAATCGAACCTCGGTTTCATCGATGCGAACACCACGTATGTGGCGGCGCTGGTCGAGGTGGTGACGAATCTGCGGGACGCGGACGGCAACCCGAAGTTCGCCTCCGCCGACGGTGAACGCGACATCATCGCGCCGCTGGTCGACATCCTCACCGAAGGGCAGCGCACCGGCGAGTTCGGCGAGTTCGATCCGCTCTTGATGGCGAAGTCCATCCGCGACGCCATCGATGGCGCCGCCGGACGGGCGGTCCGGGAACAGGACTTCGCGATGGACGCGTACGCGGCACACGTGTGCCGGTTGTTCGACACGGCGACCCGGAAAGCGGATAAGGATGACTGAGGTACTGGACACCCAGCGGCGCCGGGACGATGCCACGACACCGTTGCCCTCGTTCGCCTTCGGCGGAGTCGGCGCAGTGGCGGCGCTGGGCGCGGTGGCGCTGCTGGTTTCCACCGAGCGGTACGGATTCTTCGGCGACGAGCTGTATTTCGTCGCGGCGGGCCGCAGGCTCGCGGTCGGCTACGCCGATCAGGGGCCGCTGCTACCCGCGATCGCGCGGATGACGGATCTGCTCGCCCCGGATTCACTGGTGGCACTGCGTCTTCCGGCCGTGCTCGTCACCGTGGCCGCGGTGGTGGTGACCGCCCAGATCGCCAGGGAGTTCGGAGGCGCTCGCCCGGCGCAGGTGCTGGCCGCGGCCGCGTATGCCACCTCGCCGTTCCTGCTGGTCCAGGGTGATCAGCTGGCCACCAATACGATCGACACGGCGTTGTGGGTGGTGGTGAGCTGGCTGGTGATCCGCTGGGTCCGCACCCGCCACGACGGCTTGCTGCTGGCCTCGGCGCTGTTCACCGCGGTGGATATGCAGGTCAAGTGGCTGATTCCCTTCTTCTGGTTCGCACTGGTGATCGGGGTGGCGATCTACGGACCGCGTGAGTTGCTGCGCCGCCCCGCCCTGTGGTGCGGCGCCGCGATCGTCGTCCTCACCTCGGTACCCAGCCTGGTGTGGCAGGCGGCGCACGGGTGGCCGCAGCTGCGTCTGGGTGGTGTGGTCGCCGCGGAGCAGGCCACGATCGGCGGGCGCTACATCTGGCTGCCGCTCGCGCTCGCCTCCGCCGGATTGATCGGTGGATTGCTGCTGGTGTACGGGGTGTGGACCCTGTTTCGTGCCGAAAGCTTGCGGCCGTACCGGTTTCTCGGTGTCCTGCCGTTGGTGCTGATCGTGGTCTTCATCGCGACCGGTGGACGACCGTACTATGCGGCGGGTTGCTACGGAGCGCTGATCGCGGTCGGTGCGGTGCGGTGGATGGAGAACCGGCGGCGATCGCGTGTGATCCTCACCGTTGCGGTGGCCGCGATATCCGTTGCGCTGGTGATTTTCTCGCTTCCCCTGCGCCCGGAATCCGACATCGACCCGGTCGACACCCAAGCCCAGGCGGGGCTGGAGATCGCGGTCTACGGGCGGTTCGGCTGGTCCGAACTCGCGGCCGGGACCGCGGCGGCCTACGCGGCGCTGCCGGAGCCGGAGCGGGCTTCGGCCGTGGTGATCGCCGATTCCTATTGGCAGGCAAGCGCCTTGGACCTCGCGCGCGCGACGCATGGCCTGCCCGCCGTCTTCAGTCCGAATCGCGGCTTCGGCTACTTCGGCACCCCGCCGGACACGGCGACGACGGTGCTGTGGGTGGGCGGCACCGAGGCCGATGTGCGCGCGCACTGCGCCGAGGTGACCCCGATCGGGCAAGTCGACGCTCGTCTCGGGTTCCCGGGGGTCACCCGCGGCGTCACTGTCTGGCGCTGCGCGCAGCCGCTCGTGCCGTGGTCGCGAGCCTGGCCGGACATGTTGCGGCTGAACTGATCCGGTTCCGGCTCACCACCAGCCGAGGATCGGCGACAACTGCCTGCCGAGTTCCGGTGCCAGCGACCGTGAATAGCTGGCGGTGAGGTGATGCTCGTCGTGGTAGATCAGGACGTTGCCCTCGGTGACCGCGCACACGTCGCGTTCGCACAGCGCGTCGGACAGGTCCAGCGGGAACACGTTGGGGAACGAGGCGGCGAACTCCAGCGCCGGATCGACCGGGTTCAGCGCCTCCGCGCGCGGCATCCCGCAGCTGATCCGGTCGCCGTGCTGGGCGAGGCAATCGATGGCCCGGTACCGCACGCCGTCGCGGCGCAGCCACGGCGTGTCACGGATGGCGAGCACGTTGAGTCCGCGGTCGGCCAGGCGGGTCCAGACGTCCAGATAGTCGGCCGGGGTCTCGTCACCCGCGCCGTCACGAGGGCGGGTCGCTGTCGTGAACACCCACTCCGGGCGTTCGACGCCCAGGCGGTCGATCACCTCCACAGACCAGTCGCGGCAGTCCGGATTCGCTTCACCCTTGTACATCGGTTCCGCCGCCACGGTCAGCGGGCAGCCCATCTTCAGGTAGACCTCGACCCGGAAGGAGTGCTCGCGGGCGAGCAGGTCGAGCGCGGGCACCCAGTGCTCGGCATGCGAGCTGCCCACCACCGCGATGGTGCGCTCCGCGGCGGCGTCGCCGTAGGTGCAGGTGATGACCTCGCGGGTATCCCAGTCCGCGATGCAGCCGTCGCGCGAGGGGTAGGCCGCGTCCGCCGGCGCTTCGTACATGCTCGGCCGCATCGGAGCATCGGGCGCGCTCACGCCGTTGACCAGTGCTTCCGCGCCGGGATAGCGCGCCGAGTCCAGCCCGGCCACCGCTCGCGGCGGATTCGCCTTGGTCACCACCTGCTCGCCCAGCGCCGCCGCGAGTACCGCGATGCCGAGCGCCGCGACCAGCCGGCCGGTGCGGCGTCCTCGGGCGGGCGTCTTTCCGGCCGGACGACCGGACCGCATTCGTAGCGGCTGCTCGATGAACCGGTTGGTCAGGTGGGCGAGTACCAGCGACGCCCCGACGACGCCCAGACCCACGCCGAGTCCCGCGGTCGCGGCTCCGGTCCGCGCCAGGACGAAGATCAGGATCGGCCAGTGCCACAGATACAGCGCGTAGGACAGTTCGCCGAGGCGCACCGCGGCCGGTGCGCCGAGCAGCCGGTTCGGTAGTGGCTGATCGGCGGCGGCGAGACCGCCGCCCGCGACGATCAGCGCCAGTGTGGCCCCGACTGGCACCAGGGCGGCGGGACCGGGGAACCGATCGGCGCCGTCGATCAACCAACCGCACGTGAGCACCGCGACCGCGCCGAGGACGGCGGCCGCGACCCGCACCGAACGCGGCGGTGACAGCCAGGGCGCGACGATCGCCAGCAGCGCCCCGGCGAGGAGTTCCCAGGCGCGGGCGAAACTGTCGTAGTAGTTCCAGCCCTGATGCACCGCGGTACCGTGCGCGGCGTAGACGAACGAGGCCACCGCGCCCGCGGCGAGCACGATCGCCAAGGCCGGACGCACTGCCCCCGGACGAGCGAAACGCAGGCACAGGCCAGCGACCGACGCCACGACGATCAGCGCGAGCAGGTAGAACTGCATCTGCACCGCCATCGACCACAGATGCTGCAACGGGCTCACCGACGGATCGGCGGCCAGGTAGTCCGACCAGGACAGCGCCAGATACCAGTTCTGGTAGTACAGCAGCGACGCCAGCGTCTGCGCCGCCATCTCGCCCCACTGGGTGAACGGGCGAAGCAGCACGGTCGCCGTGACCACGGCCGCCAGAAGCGTGACCAGGGCGGGCAGTAATCGGCGGGCGAGCCGGCGAGCGGTGTGCGCGACACGGACCGTGCCGGTGGCCGCCACGCCGCGCAGCAGCGAGCCGGTGAAGAAGAACCCGGACAGCGCCAAGAACACGTCCACGCCGCCCGACACTCGGCCGAACCAGATGTGGAACGCCACCACCAGCGCGATCGCCACGCCGCGCAGCCCGTCCAGATCGTGCCGGTACCCGCCGGCGCCCGCCCGCGGGACGGCCGCCGCGGTGGCGACCGCACCCGGCCGGAGCAACCGATTCACCGCTCGGGCGACCGTCACCGGACTCGCGCGGCGCGGTCGTCGCGGAAACGGAATCCAACGGCTCGGCGACGGAGGCATGAACGGGACACGTCATTTCTCTTACCACGGGCGGTGAACCGTGGTCCAACTCGCAAGGCCGGAGTGGCGTGCGGAAACGGCGAGAAATACGGACAATTCGGTCACCCGTCGACGGGTCGTAACGGGTGGGTCGATAGGGTGAGGTCGTGAATGTTGAGGTGACACCCCTGCCGGGTATAGGTGTGCGCAAGGATTTTCCGCTGACCAATACACGACGCCGGATAGGGGTGATCGACCATCGCGACGGCACGATGGACCTCATCGTGAGCAAGCCGGACAACCCCGACGAGACCGAGCAGGTACCGCTGTCGGGGAAGGAGGCGGCCGTGCTGGCCAGTCTGCTCGGCGCGCCGCAACTGGTCGAACAACTGCGCGAGGAACACCGCGAGTTCACCGGACTGACCACCCGGCAGCTCTCCATCCCGGACCGCTCCCGCTTCGACGGACGCAGGCTGGGCGAAACTCAGATGCGCACCCGGACGAAGGCGTCCATCGTCGCCGTGGTCCGCAGTGGCCAGCCGATTCCCTCGCCGGGGCCGGACTTCACCTTCACCGCTGGAGACGTGCTGGTCGTCGTCGGCACGGTGGAGGGCCTCGAGGCCGCCGCCAAGATCCTGTTAGACGGCTGAGCGCATGGTCGCACACGAGACCGCGCTCGCGCTGATCCAGCTGGGCGCGGTGTTCTTCGGCCTCGGCCTGCTCGGGCGGATCGCCGCGCGCATCGGCATGTCGCCCATCCCGCTGTATCTGATCGGCGGACTGGTGTTCGGCACCGGTGGCCTCGTCGAGTTGCGGCAGGTGGACGACTTCATCCATCTCGCCAGCGAAATCGGCGTCGTCCTGCTGTTGTTGCTGCTCGGCCTGGAATACAGCGCTCCGGAACTGGTCACGGGCATGCGCCGATCGTGGGCCGCGGGCGTGGTGGACATCGTGCTCAACGCGACGCCGGGTGTGCTCGTCGCGCTCGGGCTCGGCTGGGGGTTCACCGGCGCCATCGCGATGGCCGGGGTCACCTACATCTCGTCCTCCGGCATCGTCGCGAAGGTGCTCAACGATCTGGGCAGGCTCGGTAACCGGGAAACGCCGGTGATCCTGTCCATCCTGGTGTTCGAGGACCTGGTGATGGCCGGATACCTGCCGGTGCTGACCGCGGTGCTGGCCGGAGTCGGTTTCCTCGCCGGACTGAAGACGCTGGCCATCGCCCTGGCGGCGGTCACGGTCGTGCTGATCGTCGCGCTGCGCTACGGCCGCTACGTTTCCGCGATCGTCGACAGCGCCGACCGCGAGATCTTCCTGTTGAAGCTGCTGGGTTCCGCGCTGCTGGTGGCGGGCGCGGCCTCCGCTGTGCAAGTGTCCGCGGCGGTCGGCGCGTTCCTGCTCGGCATCGCGATCTCGGACTCCACCGCGCACAACGCCACCAAGCTCCTGGAACCTCTGCGCGACCTGTTCGCCGCACTGTTCTTCGTGCTGTTCGGCCTGAGCACCGACCCGACGAGCATTCCGCCGGTGCTGGGCTGGGCGTGCCTGCTGGCACTGGTCACGACGGCCAGCAAGATCGCCACCGGATGGTGGGCGGCCAAGCGGGCCGGTGCGGGCCGCTTGGGCCGTGCGCGGGCGGGCACCGCCCTGGTCGCCCACGGCGAGTTCTCGATCGTCATCGCGGGTCTCGCGGTGGCCGCTGGCGCGGTCCCCGCCGAATTCGCCGCGCTGGCCACAACCTACGTGCTGTTGATGGCGGTGCTCGGGCCGGTCGTCAGCCGGTTCGTCGAGCCGGCGATGGCGCTGCTGCTGCGTCGGCGCGCCGCGGTGTCCTGACCGATTCGTTCGAGCCCCCCGGGACGACCAAGGTGGCGGCGTCCGATCGTCGCCGCCACCATGGTCGTCCGGAATTCAGTTGCGGACGGCGACGGAATCGAGCACCACGTCGGCGGCCGGTGCGCCGTCGGACGAGCCGTCCTTGACTCCGGCGGCGGCGATGGCGTTCAGCACGTCCATGCCCGCGGTGACCCGGCCGAACGGGGTGTAGTTCGGCGGCAGCGGCGCGTCCCGGTAGACCAGGAAGAACTGGCTGCCGTTGGTGCCGGGGCCCGCGTTCGCCATCGCGATCGTGCCCGCCGGGTAGGTAGCGCCCGCCAGGTTCTCGTCGGGGAATTGATAGCCGGGGCCGCCCATGCCGGTCGCGGTGGGGTCGCCGCACTGCAGGACGTAGATGCCGTCGGTGGTGATCCGGTGGCACCTCGTGTGGTCGAAGTACCGTTCTCCGGCCAGGAACGCGAACGAGTTGACGGTGCGCGGTGCGCGGGCGGCGTCCAAGGCGACGGTCACGGTGCCGCAAGTGGTGATCAGCGTCGCCGTGTATTGCGCGTTGGGATCGATGGTCATGCCGGGTTCGGCGGGCCACTGCTTACCGTTCGGCTGCCCCGCGGTCGGTACGCCACAGCCGGCCGGGCCCTGCTCCCGAGCAGGCGACGGGGTCGCCGAGACGACACCGGTCGCGGACGCGACCAGCGCCGCGCCGACGACGAGGACCCCGAGGATCCGCAGCGATCGCCACGGCACGCCCCGGCGCCCCGTGCGCCGGCCGTCGACGAGTTCTCGCGCTTGCACTTCGCTGCTCACCGCTGAAAATCTCCTTCACTCGGGGTTGCGCACCGGACGATGCAGCGCGAATCATTCCATCTCGCCCGACCAAGTGGGGGAGTACGGCTCGATTACTCGAGCACGGGCAGGTCGGGATGCCGCCGTAACCGCGGTTGCCACGGATTGGCTACAAAATGCCTCCAGGCACTCGTCGGACAACGGAACAGGTTCCGGGTGACGTATAACGAGGCATGGGAATCGTTCGAGCGGCGCTGGTCCAAACGAACTGGACCGGTGACAAGGAGTCGATGCTCGCGGCGCACGAGAATTACGCGCGCCGCGCCGCCGCGCACGGAGCCGCGGTGATCTGCTTCCAAGAACTGTTCTACGCCCCGTATTTCTGCCAGCGGCAGGACACGGAGTTCTACGACTACGCCGAATCCGTCCCGGGGCCGACGACGGAACGATTCGCGGAACTGGCGAAAGAATTGCGCCTGGTGATGATCCTGCCGGTGTACGAGCAGGAACAGCCGGGTCTGCTGTACAACACGGCGGCGGTGATCGACGCCGACGGCAGCTATCTCGGCAAGTACCGCAAACACCACCTTCCGCACGTGCACGGGTTCTGGGAGAAGTTCTATTTCCGGCCGGGCAACCTGGGCTGGCCGGTGTTCGACACGGCGGTGGGCAAGGTCGGCGTGTACATCTGCTACGACCGGCACTTCCCGGAGGGGTGGCGCGCGCTGGCCCTCGCCGGTGCGGAACTCGTGTTCAATCCGTCGGCCACGTCGCGCGGCTTGTCCGGTTACCTCTGGAGACTGGAACAGCCGGCGGCCGCGGTAGCCAACGAGTACTACATCGGTGCCATCAATCGGGTCGGCGCCGAGGAGTACGGCGACGACGACTTCTACGGCACCAGCTACTTCGTCGACCCCGAAGGCAAGTTCGTCGGCGAGGTCGCCTCCGATACCGACCCCGAGCTGGTCGTCCGTGATCTGGACATGGACCTGATCAAGGTGGTGCGCGACCGCTGGGCCTTCTACCGCGATCGCCGCCCCGACGCCTACGGGCCGCTGGTGGCCCCCTGAGACCGGGGAGAACGACATGGCGCGCACCTTCATCCACGGTGGCACGGTGGTCTCCGCCACCGGAGCGCAGCCGCTCGACGTGCTCGTCGACGGCGAGACCATCGCCGCCGTCCTGCGGCCGGGCTCCGTCGCGCTGGGCGCGGATCTCGCCGCGTCCGCCGATCGCGTGCTCGACGCGACCGGCAGATACGTCATCCCCGGCGGCGTGGACGGTCACACCCACATGCAGATGCCCTTCGGCGGGACCGAGGCCTCCGACACCTTCGAGACCGGCACCCGCGCGGCCGCGTGGGGCGGCACCACCACCATCATCGACTTCGTCGTCCAGCGGCAAGGGGAACGGGTTCAGGACACGCTGGCCGCCTGGCACGCGAAAGCGGCCGGGCAGTGCGCGATCGACTACGGCTTCCATCAGATCATCGGCGACGTCGACGACGAATCCTTGAAGGGCATGAGCGAATTGGTGGCCGAGGGCGTCACCAGCTTCAAGCTCTTCATGGCCTACCCGGGTGTCTTCTACTCCACCGACGGCCAGATCCTGCGCGCCATGCAGTCAGCGGCGGAACTCGGCGCGCTGGTGATGATGCACGCGGAGAACGGGATAGCCATCGATGTGCTGGTCGAACAGGCGCTCGCGCGAGGGGACAACGCGCCGTACTTCCACGGCACGACCCGACCGTGGCAGCTCGAGGAGGAGGCCACCCACCGCGCGATCATGCTGGCCGAATTGACCGGCGTGCCGCTGTACGTCGTGCACGTGTCGGCCGAGCAGGCGCTGGCTCAGATCGCCGCCGCCCGCGACGCCGGGCGCAACGTCTTCGGCGAGACCTGCCCGCAGTACCTGTATCTCTCGCTCGAGGATCAGCTCGGCGCGCCGGGTTTCGAAGGCGCCAAATGGGTGTGCTCCACGCCGCTGCGATCGAAGGCCGAAGGACATCAGGACAAGCTGTGGCGCTACCTGCGCACCGGCGACGTCACGGCCGTCGGCACCGATCACTGTCCGTTCTGCATGAAGGGCCAGAAGGAGATGGGGATCGGCGACTTCAGCAAGATCCCCAACGGCATCGGCGGCGTCGAGCATCGGATGGATCTGATGTTCCAGGGCGTCCGGTCCGGCCGGATCCCGCTGGAACGCTGGGTCGAGGTCTGCTGCACCACCCCGGCCCGGATGTTCGGCATGTACCCGCGCAAAGGGGTGATCAGCCCGGGAGCGGACGCCGACATCGTCATCTACGACCCGGACGGCCACACCAGCATCGGTCTCGGCAAGACCCACCACATGAACATGGACTACTCGGCCTACGAGGGATTCGAGATCGACGGTCACGTCGACACGGTGCTGTCCCGGGGCCGGGTCGTCGTGGACGACGGCGGCTACCTCGGGCACGCGGGGCACGGCCGGTTCGTCGCGCGTGGACTCGCGCAGAACCTGATCTGACTTTCGATCCTCGGAACGGAGAAGTGCCGCATGGACATCGGTGTGGTGCTGCAATGCACGCCCCCGGCCTCGCGTGTGATCGAACTGGCCAGGCTCGCGGAGACATATGGGTTCTCCCACGTCTGGACCTTCGACTCGCATCTGCTCTGGCAGGAGCCCTATGTCATCTACAGCCAGATTCTGGCCGCCACCCGCAAGATCATGGTCGGTCCGATGGTGACGAACCCGGCCACCCGGGACTGGACGGTGACCGCGTCGACCTTCGCCACGCTCAACGAGATGTTCGGCAATCGCACCGTATGCGGGATCGGCCGCGGCGACTCGGCCGTGCGCACGCTGGGCGGCAAGCCCGCCACGCTGGCCACGCTGCGCCGATCGATCGAGGTGATCCGCGAACTGGGCAACGGTCGCGGCGCGCGAGTGGACGACACGGTCGTGCGGTTGCCGTGGGCGGCCGACTCCCGGTTGGACGTGTGGGTGGCGGGCTACGGGCCACGCGCACTCGAGCTGACCGGTGCCGTGGCCGACGGATTCATCCTGCAACTGGCCGACCCCGACATCACGGCATGGACCGTCGCCCGGGTGCGCGCCGCGGCCGAGCGCGCGGGCCGGGACCCGGCGTCGGTGCGGATCTGCGTCGCCGCACCCGCTTATGTCACCGACGGGACGGACGCGGCGCAGGCGCACGCGCGGCAACAGTGCCGATGGTTCGGCGGGATGGTCGGCAACCACGTGGCGGAGATGGTGGCGAGATACGGTACGGCAGGCGACATCCCGGCTGCCCTCACGGACTACATCGAAGGCAGGCGCGGCTACGACTACAACCTGCACGGACGCGCGGGCAATGTCCATGCCGAGTACGTGCCCGACGCCATCGTGGACCGCTTCTGCCTGCTGGGCACGCCCGACGACCAGCTGTCCCGGTTGCGGGAGCTGGAAAGGCTCGGTGTGGACCAGTTCGCCGTCTATCTCCAGCACGACGCGAAGAACGCGACTTTGGCGGCGTACGGTGAATCGGTGCTGCCTCGTCTCGCTTCCCTCGTGACCACGACCAAGTCGACCGAAGGGAGCGACTAGCGTGGCCGATCACGTCTTCTATCCCTGGAGCGCGCAGGCCGAATTGAACCCGGCTCCGATCACCGGGGCGTTCGGCTCCTACTTCTGGGACGACACCGGCAAGCGCTATCTGGACTTCTCCTCCCAGCTGGTCAACGTGAACATCGGCCACCAGCATCCGGACATCGTCGCGGCGATCGTCGCCCAAGCGCAGCGGTTGGCGACCATCTCGCCGACGGTCGGCAACGACGTCCGCAGCGAACTGGCCAGGCTGATCGTCGAGCGGGCTCCCGGCGAGCTGAACCGGATCCTGTTCACCACCGGCGGCGCCGAGGCCGTCGAGCACGCGGTGCGTTTGGCGCGAAGCTACACCGGGCGGACGAAAATGCTCGCCGCCTACCGCTCCTACCACGGCGGCACGGGCGTCGCGATCGGCTTGACCGGGGAACCGCGCCGCTGGGGCGCGGAACCGACGAACGTCGACGTGGTGCGGTTCTTCGGCCCCTACCCCTACCGGTCACCATGGGGCACGACGACTCCCGAGGAAGAGACGGCCGCCGCGCTGCGGCACCTGCGGCAGGTCATCGAGCTCGAGGGCCCGCAGCACATCGCGGGGTTGATTTTGGAGACGGTGGTCGGCACCAACGGTGTGCTCGTCCCGCCGCCCGGTTATCTGGCCGGCGTGCGAGCGCTGTGCGACGAGTTCGGCATCGTCTACATCGCCGATGAGGTGATGGTCGGATTCGGACGGGTGGGCGAATGGTTCGCGGTACAGGCGTTCGGCGTCGAGCCGGACATCATCACTTTCGCCAAGGGGGTGAACTCCGGCTACGTCCCGCTCGGTGGCGTGCTCATGGCCGAGCGGATCGCGCAGCGCTACGACCATGTGGTGTATCCGGGCGGTCTCACCTACGCGGGTCACCCGCTGGCCTGCGCGGCGGGTGTCGCCTCGATCGCGGTCTTCGAGCGCGAAGGAATCCTCGATCACGTACGGGCGGTGGGCGCCGATGTGCTCGGAAAAGGCCTGCGCGAACTCGCCGGTCGTCATCCGAGCGTCGGCGAGGTCCGTGGACTCGGCTTCTTCTGGGCGCTGGAACTGGTCCGGGACCAGCGCAGCAGACAGCCGCTGATCCCGTTCGCGGCGGCGGGCGCGGACGCCGAGCCGATGGCCGCGGTCACCGCCGCGGCCAAGGCGCGCGGGCTGTGGCCGTTCAACGCGGGCAATCGCTTTCAGATCGCGCCGCCGCTGACCACGACGGCCGACGAACTGCGCACCGGCCTCGAGATCGTCGACGAAGTGCTCGACGTGGCCGACGGCTACGTCGCGAGCTGACCGGCCGCTCAGTGCGGCGTCAGTTCCACCACGACGCCGCCCTGCTGCCAGGTCTGGTAGATATCGGCCTTGGAGGGTGAACCGTCGGCGGTGAAGCCGATGCCGTTGTACTTGGCGTTCTGCTTGTTGTCCCGCGCGACGATCTCGTAGAGCCGCAGCACGTCGGCCTCGGAGGTGTGGACCACCGGGTCGAAGGTGCGCGGCTCGCCGCCGAAGGAGGCCCGCACCGGATCGCCCGCCCGCAGGTTCTTCACCCACGGGCGCAGGGCGGTGCCGATCAGCAGAGTGTCGCCGTGCCGGGTGTAGGCCAGCGGCACGTCGTAGACCTTCCCCGACTTGCGCCCGACGACGTGCAGGATCATCAGCCGCTTGCCGACGACGCCGGACAGCCCGGGTACACGCAGCAGCGCGCGCACGACCCGATTCATCACGCCCTGATATGAAGGGATGCGCTCGGGACCGGATGTGGTCGGTGTGCCGTAGGGGTTTTCGGGCGACGCGTGCTCAGTCATGGCTTCCAGTATCGGAGCACACGCGGCGCTCGGCGGCGCGACGTCCGAGATCCGCCAGTGGGCGCCGGGCGGCCCGGGTGCACGTCCTCGGTACCCTGCGTACATGACTTCCGGGCAGACCGAGATCTGGCACAACCCGCGGTGCAGCAAGAGCCGCAACGCCACCGCGTTCCTGAACGACGCCGGTGTCGACTACACCGTGCGCAAGTATCTGGACCAGCCGCCGACGGCCGCCGAGCTGCGTGAGGTGTTGCGGCGGCTGGACGCCGAACCCTGGGACATCACCCGCACCGGCGAACAGATCGCCAAGGACCTCGGCATGGCGAGCTGGGCGCGGACCGCCGCGGACCGGGACCGTTGGATCGAAGCGCTGGTCGAACATCCCGGGCTGATCCAGCGGCCGATCGTGCTCACCGCGGACGGCGGGGCGGTGGTGGCCCGAGACGACGACGCACTGCGCGATCTGCTCTGACACCCGTTCCCGCCGTGGGGGATTCGGCGGTAGGGTCGGCGGACATGAAAGTACAACTGCGCCACAGTCCCGCCGCCGCCGTCGCGCGGTGCTTTCTCGCCGGGGGCGAGCCGATGCGGGTCGAGAGCGGCGCCATGGTGGCTCATTCGGCGGGAGTCACGTTGCAGGCCAAGGCCGAGGGCGGCATCCTGGCCGGACTGAAGCGGTCGGTGCTGGCCGGGGAGTCGTTCTTCGTCTCGACTTTCACCGCGCCGCCGCAGGGCGGGTGGGTCGACGTGGCGCCCGCGCTTCCCGGCGACATGTTGAACTTGCAGATCACGCCGGATCGGCCTTTCTTCATCAGCCGCGGGGGATGGATCGCCAATTCGCACGGTGTGCAGGTGGAGAGCAAGTGGGGCGGGTTCGCCAATCTGTTCGGCGGCGAAGGCGGATTCGGTCTGCGCGCGCACGGCGAGGGTGAGATCGTGGTGGGCGTCTTCGGGGCGATCGATGTGATCGATCTGCAACCGGGCGAGCCGATCACGATCGACACCGGGCACGTGGTCGCCTACGACCTGGCGATGAATTTCAGCATCCGGCGAGCGGTCTCGGGTCGATCGATCCAGTCGTTGAAGTCCGGCGAGGGTTTCGTCTTCGATTTCACCGGCCCCGGCCGGGTGCTGTTGCAGACACGCAATCCCGGCGCGTTCGCCGCTTGGGCAGCCTCCGTCGCCTCGTCCAGCTGATCAGGGCCTCGTCCCGTCGTCTGCCGCTGACCGGGCGCCGACCAGCAGATCCGTGATCAGCAGGCGGGTGTCCGGGACGAACGGCCAGTCCGGATCGGCCAGACGCGCCAGCAGTTCGGCGTCGGTCCACCACCATCCCGCGGCGATCTCGTCGGGTTGGTGGCGAACCGGCCCGTCGTAGCGCGACTCGTACGCGAACAGATGACACCGCATCGGCCGACCGGCCCATTCGCCGTCCCAGGAGACCGTCGCCAGCGGTTCGGGCGAGACGTCGGCGGGGTTCGGCGTGACGCCCAGTTCTTCGGCCAGTTCGCGCAGGGCCGTCTCGCGCGGCGCTTCGCCCGGCGCGACCACACCACCGGCCAGGCAGTCGTGCATGCTCGCGAAAACGAGCTTGGTGTCGGTGCGGCGGTGCACGTAGACGCGCTCGCCGTCACCGGAGCGCAGAAGCACCCCCGCGCTGGCGTGCCACAATCCGTCGCGGTAGACCGTGGCCCGCTCGGCGGCCCCCACCGGGTTGCCCGCCGCATCGTAGATGGCGATCGTTTCCGCGCTCGGATCTCCGGTGTGGGGCGGCTCGCGATGAGGCGGCGGAGCGGACATGGGTCGAGAGTAACGTGAACACCGCAGGCCACAGGGAGAGAGGATCGCCGCCCATGGTGCTTCCGCACGCACTGGCGAATTTCAACCGGCATGTCACCAATCCGACCGCGGGGCTGGTCGCGGGACGCGCGCCCGGGTTCGGCATCGTGCTGCACAAGGGCAGGAAGTCGGGCCGGTCCTACCGCACCCCGGTCATGGTCTTCGAGCAGGACGGCGCCTACCGGATCGCGCTGACGTACGGCCGGAATGTCGACTGGGTCAAGAACATCTGCGCGGCGGGTGGTTTCGCCCTGGAAACCCGCGGCCATGTGGTCGAGCTGACCGATCCGGTCGTGCGGCACGACCCCTCCGCGGTATGGGCGCCACTCGGCGTGCGGCAGATGCTGAAGACGATCTCGGCGGACTATTACGTCGAGTCCCGTCCGGCGGACTGATACGGAACGCGAGCCGTCCCGGCCGCTATGCGTCCGGGACCGATTCGCTGGTACGGCTGAGCACCGATGGAGACAGCCCGAACGTCCGGCGGCAGGTGCGGGTGAGATCCGCGCCATCGGAGAAACCGGCCGCGTGCGCGGCGGCCGCGAGGTCGTCTCCGGCCAGCGCGCGGGTCCGCGCTATGTGCAGCCGCAGCCAGAGGATATAGCGGCGCAACGGAATTCCCATCTGCTCGGTGAACAGGTGGGACAGTCGGGGCGCGGGAATACCCAACTGTCGTGCGACATCCGCGCCCCGCACCGACCCGGTGCGCACGAGTGCGGGCAGCAGTTGCAGGGCCGCCGTGATCACCGCGTGCCGCTCGCTCGCGCCGGACGCGCCGTCCTGCGGCAGCAGATCGTCGACCACCGCGGTGACCTGAGCGGTCAGGTCTCCACCACCGGCGGTGATGCCGAGGGCGTCGGCGCTGTCGACCCAGCCGTTGAGGTGCGCTCTGCGATCCGCCGCCGCACCGGCGGCCGTCTCGGGGTCGAGGTAGACGGCCGTGCCGTGCGCGGCGCCTACGTCGATCCGGTGCGGTGCGTCGGTCGGCACGATGACGTGGGTGCCCTGCTTGCGGACGCCGCTACCGTCCACCACCACGATCGGCGTGCTCGCGGCGACGATCTGCACCGCGTGATGCGCGTGTAACTCCGTCGGACCGACCGATCCGGCGAAAGCCAGCACCCCTGGCCGGAGCAGCGCGACACCCGCTCGCGCCGGTTCGTCCGCCGCGCCGCCAGGCGCCATCGAGAAGCCGTTGGTGACCAGAGCCTTCATCATGGGATGCTCCCGGCTGAGACACTCGCGCTGAATCCTGGGATGAGCGTATCGGTTTCGCGCAGGCGGTATTCCCGATTCCTCCGATTGCCGCCGTTCGCCGGGGCAGTGCGGTCCGAGCCGCCGCCCCGGCCCGCCGATCACCGCACCACCGCGCCTACGACCGGATTCCGGCATCGATCATGAGTTCGCCACTCGATTGCTCGCAGCGAAAGACGCCGCTCAGCTCTCCGTCACCTCGACGCCGCGCCAGAACGCGACATAGTCCTTGATCTGCGCGGCCTTGGTCTTCGGCTCCGGGTAGAACCAGGCGGCGTCGGTGTTGCTGTCTCCGTCGACCACTACGGTGTAGTAGCTGGCGGTGCCCTTCCACGGGCAGTAGCTGTGCGTGTCGGAGGGCTGGAAGAACTCCGGCCGGATCGAGTCCGGCGGGAAGTAGTGATTGCCCTCGACGATGATGGTGTCATTGCTGGTCGCGAGGACGCGGCCGTGCCAAGTTGCCGTTGCCATCCTTCGATTCTCCCCCGATCCCACCGGTGGGCGGCGGCCGAGTATGTGCGGCCGGCCGCCTACATCACTCGGGACGCTCCGGCCGGTGGAGTTCGACCGCCAATGCCACCAGTTCGCTCAGGTGCTCGCCGTCGGATCCGGCCCGTCGCATCGCTTCGGCTACGGGAAAGGTGCACACCTCGAGGATCTGCTCGGCGTCGTCGGGATTGGTCGGGGCGGATTCGAGCACCACGTCCGCGGTGCACCACAGCCACGCCTTGTGTGGATGGGGCTGCCACTCGCGATACGGTGCCGGACCGTTGCTCGTCGCATGGTGCGCGCCGAACCATCGGATCGGTCCGACCGGGCGTGCGCCCGCCTCCTCCCGCAGTTCGCGGCGCACGCAGGCGTCGATCGACTCGCCGCGTTCCCTGGTGCCGCCCGGAATCAGCCAGACGTCGCGATCGTCGCGACAGAGCACGATCTCGTCGCCGACGAAACAGACGACGTGGATATTGGTGACCAGTTCGTCGGACGGGAGTGTGGTGGAGAACCGGACATCCAGGTCGCCCCACGCCCAGTGAGCCGGTGTGTGCAGCAAGGGGTAGCGGTCGGCGAGCGTCACAGCACGACGGTAGCGGCCGCCGCGCGCCGGGGCCGCCGGATTTTCGCGGCATGTGCGGGTACGACAAGCCCTGCGCCACAACGGAGCCGGTCGGCATGGTCACGCCCGTATCCCCGGCCCGGGGATACGGGCATCATGGCGTTTCAGCGTTCCCGCGCCAGCGTTCGGAAACTCACGTTCCAGAACCACTCCACCGGCCCGCGCTCGAAGCGTCGTAGCCACAGGTGCGCTCCGCAAGCGATGATCAGCGATACCAGCACGTAGACACCGACGGTGAACGGGACACGGTCATCGGGCGAGACGCGCGCCGCGAGTCCGAAACCCCAGCCGTAACAGAGGATCGATGCCACCAGGTTCTGCAGGATGTAGCAGCTGAGCGCGGTGCGGCCGATCTCGGTGAACCGCCGCCCGGCGAACCCGGCGCCGGGCCGCCGCAGGTACCACTCGGCGACCGCGGCCAGAATGCCCAGAGAGACGAACGGCGCGCTGCCGTACCGGGTGAACAGGATGAGGTCGCCACCGCCCAGTATGCCGACGCCCAGGTCGATCGGCGCGGCGACGCCGAAGCCGAAGATCATCAGCCGCTTGCGCAGTCGCGCGCCTTCCGGGCCGAACACGCCCGCCCGGAACAGCCGGGCGCCGGTCAGGAACAGCGCGACCGACATCGCGAAGACGAAGATCGTCTCCATCCGGAACAGCCCGGCGTTGCCGAGCCGGAACGCCGCGAGCTCCCAGAACGAGCCGTCCGCATACGGGTTCGGGTCCAGCGCACGACGCGCCTGCGCGTCCTGGCTCGGCGCGAACGCCAGAGCGAGCCCGATGAGCGTCAACAGCGACACGTGCACGGCCGCCGCGCCCACCAGCCAGCGCCGCTGCGCCCGCGCACCGGTGGCGAGCACGAATGCGACCACGAGTCCGGTCACCGCGTACCCCATGAGGACGTCGAACTCGGCGACGAAAACGAAGTTGACCAGACCGTCCAGGAACAGCAAGCCCGCCCGCCAGGGGTACTTCCCCGGCCAGCGGCGCCCGGCCTTGGTCGCGGAGCGTCGCTGGATGGCCAGGCCGATGCCGAACATGACGGTGAGCAGCCCGAGGAACTTGCCCTGCGCCAGCTGCTGGAGCACGCGCTCGGTCCACGTCCATCCGCCGGCCTCGCCACCCATGTCGTGCAGATACCCGACCAGCCCCTCCGGGTTTGTGATGATCCAGATGTTGGTGGCGAGGGTGCCGAGAATCGCGATCCCGCGTAGCACGTCCAACGCGACGAGCCGGGCGGGCGCGGGTGGTGGGGGAGGCGACGGGCGATGCTGCTCGGCGGTCTCCAGGCGGCGGGCTGCGATCGATTCGGACATGTCCCGACTATCGCGCCGACCTGCGCCGCGACGGGTCCTCCGGAAGTACCACCTGCGGTATGACATTGGACTCCGCCGGTCGCGGGAGGTCGGGCGGGGTGCGTGACTTAGGCTCGATGCCATGCAGCGCATCATCGGAATAGAGGTCGAATACGGCATCTCGACCCCGACCGAGCCGTCGGCCAACCCGATCCTCACCTCGACCCAGGCGGTCCTGGCCTACGCCGCGGCGGAGGGCGTGCCGCGCGCCAAGCGCACGCGCTGGGACTACGAGGTGGAGTCGCCGCTGCGTGACGCCCGCGGATTCGACCTGAGCCGGATGAACGGTCCCGCGCCGGTGATCGACGCCGACGAGGTGGGCGCCGCGAACATGATCCTCACCAACGGCGCCCGGCTCTACGTCGACCATGCCCACCCGGAATACTCCGCGCCCGAGGTCACCGACCCCCTGGACGCGGTGATCTGGGACAAGGCGGGCGAGCGGGTGATGGAGGCCGCCGCGCGGCACGCCTCGAGCGTGCCCGGGGCTCCGCGGCTGCAGCTGTACAAGAACAACGTCGACGGCAAGGGCGCCTCGTACGGCACCCACGAGAACTACCTGATGAGCCGGGACACCCCGTTCAACCAGATCATCGTCGGGCTCACGCCGTTCTTCGTGTCCCGCCAGGTGGTGTGCGGCTCCGGCCGGGTCGGCATCGGCCAGTCCGGCGACCACGCGGGCTTCCAGCTGTCCCAGCGTTCGGACTACATCGAGGTCGAGGTCGGCCTGGAGACCACGCTCAAACGGGGCATCATCAACACCCGCGACGAACCGCACGCCGATGCCGACAAATACCGCAGACTGCACGTCATCATCGGTGACGCCAACCTGGCCGAGATGTCCACCTACCTCAAGGTCGGCACCACCGCCTTGGTCCTCGACCTGATCGAAGCGGGCGAGGACCTGTCGGATCTGCAGCTGGCCCGCCCGGTCACCGCGGTGCACACCATCAGTCACGACCCCACGCTGCGGGCGACGGTCGCGCTCGCCGACGGCCGCGAGCTGACCGGTCTCGCGTTGCAGCGCGTCTACCTGGACCGGGTGATCAAGTTCGTCGACCGCACCGGCAACGACGACAAGCGCGTCCAGGACATCATCGAGAACTGGGCGATGGTCCTGGACCTGCTCGAACGCGATCCGATGGAGTGCGCGAACCTGCTCGACTGGCCGGCCAAGCTGCGCCTGCTCGAGGGCATGCGCAGCCGCGAGGGCCTCGGCTGGGCGGCCCCCAAGCTGCACCTTATGGATCTGCAGTACTCCGACGTGCGCCTGGACAAGGGGCTCTACAACCGCCTGGTCGCCCGTGGCTCGATGAAGCGGCTGGTCACCGAGCAGCAGGTCCTCGACGCCATGACCAACCCGCCCACCGACACCCGCGCCTACTTCCGCGGCGAATGCCTGCGCCGCTTCGGCGCCGACATCGCGGCGGCCAGCTGGGACTCGGTGATCTTCGACCTGGGCGGCGACTCCCTGGTCCGCATCCCCACCCTGGAACCCCGCCGCGGCACGAAGGCCCACGTCGGCAAACTCCTGGACGGCGTGACCACCGCCGCGGACCTGGTGGAGCAGCTGACCACATAGTCCACCTGCGCGAGACCAACACCGCCACACAAAATAGGCACACTGTCGGTGCTGGTAGGTAGTGTTGAGGGACGAGCACGGACAATGCTCATGATCGGGACCGTGCTCACCATGGGTCCCGATCATGGTGAGGACAGAGGAGGTCGGCTGCCATGGCACAAGAGCAGACCAAGCGCGCCGGGGGTGGCGACGAGGACGAGGGCCCCGACGGTGTAGACGCCGCCGGTCAGGAGCGCCGCGAAAAGCTGGCGGAGGAAACCGACGACCTGCTCGACGAGATCGATGACGTGCTCGAGGAGAACGCCGAGGACTTCGTCCGCGCGTACGTGCAGAAAGGTGGCCAGTGACAGTCGGTGACCCCTCGCGTCTCCACCTGGGGTACGCCCTTTCTTCCTTCTCCGACTATCTCCGCATGCATGCTCCGGATCTTTTGCCCAGCAACAGGTTCGGACAGGGTGCCGCCGGAATCCCCGGCGGCACTTCCGCGAAGGAGATCGCTCCGCACGGCACCACCATCGTGGCGGTGAGTTATCGCGGCGGTGTGCTGATCGCCGGTGACCGCCGTGCCACCCAGGGGAACCTGCTGGCCAGCCGGGATATCGAGAAGGTCTACATCACCGACAGCTATTCCGCGGCGGGCATCGCAGGCACCGCGGGCATGGCGGTGGAGATGGTGCGGATCTTCGCGGTGGAACTGGAGCACTACGAGAAGCTCGAGGGCGTGCCGCTGACCTTCGACGGCAAGGCCAACAAGCTGTCGAAGATGGTGCGGGAGAATCTGCCCGCGGCCCTGCAGGGTCTGGCGGTGGTGCCGATGCTGGTCGGCTACGACCTGGACGCCACCGATGCCGACAAGGCGGGCCGCATCGTTTCGTTCGATGTGGTGGGTGGACGCAGCGAGGAGCGATTCGGGTACGCCGCGGTCGGTTCCGGCTCGATGTTCGCGAAGTCCTCGCTGAAGAAGTTGTACGCCAAGGGAATCGATCAGGATCGCGCGTTGCGCATCGCTGTCGAGTCGCTGTTCGACGCGGCCGACGACGACACCGCGACGGGTGGCCCGGATCTGGTGCGCGGCATCTTCCCGACGGCGATCGTGATCGATGAGGAGGGTGCGGTCGAGGTGACCGAGTCGCGGCTGGCGGAGATCACCCGCGGCATCGTCGCCGACCGCGAGGCCGCCGAAGAAGGGAGCGCCTGATCATGACGTTGCCGTACTACGCGTCGGCCGAGCAGATCATGCGCGACAAGACCGAGCTCGCCCGCAAGGGCATCGCTCGGGGGCGCAGCGTCGTGGTCTTGACGTATGACAAGGGTGTGCTGTTCGTCGCGGAGAACCCGTCCGCGACGCTGCACAAGGTGAGTGAGCTCTACGACCGCATCGGGTTCGCCGCGGTCGGCAAGTACAACGAGTTCGAGAATCTGCGCAGGGGCGGCATCCTGCAGGCCGACATTCGCGGGTATCAGTACGACCGCCGCGATGTCACCGGCCGGGCGCTGGCCAATGCCTACGCGCAGACGCTCGGCACGATCTTCACCGATCAGCTCAAGCCGTACGAGGTGGAGATCTGTGTGGCGGAGGTGGGTTATCCGGAGCAGGCCGCGCAATCGGTGCTGTACCGGATCACCTTCGACGGGTCGATCGTGGACGAGCGCGAGTTCGTGGTGATGGGCGGCACCACGGAGCCGATCGTCACCGCGCTGAAGTCGTCGTACCAGCCGGGTCTGGACCTGGCCTCCGCGGTCGGCGTCGCGGTGCGCGCGTTGCAGGCGGGCGTTCCGGAAGGCGCGGAGAAGGAGAAGCGGGTGCTGGGCGTGAGCTCGCTCGAGGTCGCGACCTTGGAGCAGGCGCGTCCGCGCCGGGCGTTCCGGCGGGTGCCCAACGCCACGCTGGAGCGTCTGCTGAGTCCGGCGGAGGCGGCCGAGAAGCCCGCGGCGGAGGAGACCGGCTCCGAGCCGAAGGATGAGAAACCGTCGGCGAAGGAGACTCCGTCGGCGGAGTGATCCGCCGGGCCGACGAACTCGACGGCCCGCGAACGACGCTTGGTTCGCGGGCCGTATCGGCATGTCCGGGGCCGGGCCGAACTGTGCATCCTCCGGCGAAACCGGCGTTTCACCCGGGCAAATTCCGACAAAGCGGGCCAAATCGTTGTGAAGACGTATGCATACGGGTTGTTCGGTGCCCCACGCAAGACCTCGACTTGGCTGTAATGTCGATGGTGTGCAGCGACGAATTATGGGGATCGAGACCGAGTTCGGTGTGACATGCACCTTCCACGGTCACCGTCGACTGTCCCCCGACGAGGTGGCCCGGTATCTGTTCCGCCGGGTGGTGTCCTGGGGCCGTAGCTCGAACGTGTTCCTCCGCAACGGTGCCCGGCTCTACCTCGATGTCGGGTCGCATCCGGAGTACGCGACCGCGGAATGCGACAACCTGGCGCAATTGGTGACCCACGACCGCGCGGGCGAACGGGTCCTCGAAGAGTTGCTGATCGACGCCGAGCAGCGTCTGGCCGAAGAAGGCATCGGCGGCGACATCTACTTGTTCAAGAACAACACCGACTCGGCGGGCAACTCCTACGGCTGCCACGAGAACTTCCTGGTGGTGCGCGCGGGCGAGTTCTCCCGGATCTCCGACGTGCTGCTGCCGTTCCTGGTCACCCGGCAGCTGATCTGCGGCGCGGGCAAGGTGCTGCAGACGCCGAAGGCCGCCACGTTCTGCCTGTCGCAGCGCGCCGAGCACATCTGGGAGGGCGTCTCCTCGGCGACCACCCGCTCGCGGCCGATCATCAACACCCGCGACGAGCCGCACGCGGACGCGGAGAAGTACCGCCGGCTGCACGTGATCGTCGGCGACTCCAACATGTCCGAGACCACCACCATGCTCAAGGTCGGCACGGCCGCCTTGGTGCTGGAGATGATCGAGGCGGGTGTCTCGTTCCGCGACTTCGCGCTGGACAATCCGATCCGCGCGATCCGCGAGGTGAGCCACGACTTGACCGGTCGGCGCCCGGTGCGCCTGGCAGGCGGTCGGCAGGCCAGCGCCCTGGACATCCAGCGCGAGTACTACGCGCGCGCCGTGGAGCATCTGCGCAATCGGGACCGCGATCCCCAGATCGATCAGGTGGTCGACCTGTGGGGCCGCACCCTGGACGCGGTCGAGGCGCAGGACTTCGCGAAGGTCGACACCGAGATCGACTGGGTGATCAAGCGCAAGCTGTTCCAGCGCTACCAGGACCGGTACGGCATGGAGTTGTCCGATCCCAAGATCGCCCAGCTGGATCTGGCCTATCACGACATCAAGCGCGGACGCGGCGTCTTCGACCTGCTGCAGCGCAAGGGGCTGGCCAAGCGGGTCACCGAGGACGAGGCCGTGGACGCCGCGGTGGACACCCCGCCGCAGACCACCAGGGCCAAGCTGCGTGGTGACTTCATCACCGCGGCCCAGGAGGCGGGACGCGATTTCACCGTCGACTGGGTGCACCTGAAGCTGAACGACCAGGCGCAGCGCACCGTGCTGTGCAAGGACCCGTTCCGTTCGGTCGACGAGCGCGTAGATCGCCTGATCGCATCGATGTAATTCCGACGCCTGCGGGCATGATCGAGGCATGATCATCGCCTTCTCCGTCACACCGCTCGGGACCGGCGTCGACGTCGGGCGCGCCGTCGCCGAAGCGGTCCGCGTGGTGCGCGCCAGCGGACTGCCCAATCGCACCGACGCCATGTTCACCACCGTCGAGGGCGAATGGGACGAGGTGATGGCCGTCGTGAAACAGGCGACCGACGCTATCCTCGCCGTCGCTCCACGCTGCAGCTTGGTGTTGAAGGCCGACATCCGTCCCGGCGTGACGGATGCGATGACCGCCAAGGTGGACAAGGTCGAGCGCTACTTGTCGGAAGACTGATGGCCCGCGCATCTCAATGACTGTGTCGCGGCGGCTCGACGATTGTCGAGCCCTCAACGACTGTCGAGCCACCTAGCGGAACGCCGTTCGGTCTGCTGTTTCCATAACTTCGGCTACACCGACAAAGTCGTACCTGCGCGCGGCTCGCTCGTAACGGCGGATGCCGAGGTCAGTACGTTGCTCACCGACGCGCCCAAGCACCTCGACCACAGGTTTCGAGCGAAGCCAGACCGAGCCTGCGCCGTTCGCGGCCCGGCGCGCGCCTACGCGGCCGCCGCGTAGGCGACGAAGGAGCAAGCGGCGGTCGCGCAAACGCGAGCGATGAGAGGGCCGCGAACACGCCGCTACGAAGTAGCGGCCGAACCAACACAGCCCGGCTGCGCAGATTACCCTCTATCGGGTGGCGATATCCAAGGTCGAGCGGCTGATGAATCTGGTCATCGCGCTGCTGTCGACCCGGCAGTTCCTGACCGCCGAGCGGATCCGGGTGAGCGTGGCCGGATACGAGGACTCCGCCAGCGACGAGGCGTTCAGCCGGATGTTCGAGCGGGACAAGAACGAGCTGCGTGATCTGGGGATTCCGCTGGAAGTCGGTCCGGTGAGCCGGTACTCGACGGTGGAGGGCTACCGGATCAACCGCGACGCCTACGAGCTACCCGACATCGATCTGAGCGATCAGGAGGCCGCCGCCGTCGCGGTGGCCGTGCAGATGTGGGAATCGCCGGAACTCGCCGCCGCCGCGGAGGGGGCGTTGCTCAAACTGCGCGCGGCGGGCATCCACGTGGAAACCGACGCCGCCGTGGCGTCCGTGCCCGCGGTTCCGGCCCGCGCTCGGGGCTCCGAACCCGTGCTCGGCAAACTCCTCGCCGCGATCGACGCGGGCCAGGCGGTGCGGTTCGAGCACCGCGGCGCGATCAACGCCCCCTATCTCATGCGCGACGTCGAACCGTGGGGCGTCGTCACCCATCACGGCCGCTGGTACCTGGTCGGGCACGACCGGGACAGGGACGCGGTGCGCAGTTTCCGGCTGTCCCGCATCGGCGACGATGTGACCGCGTATGGCCCGCGCAACGCCGTCCACAAGCCGGAGGGCGTCGACCTGCGCGCCATCGTCGACCAGGTCACCAGCACCGCGCCGGTCAGCGGCTCGGCGACGGTCTGGGTGGCCGAAGGGCGCGGGCGGGAGATCCGCAGGCTCGGCCAGGTGACCGGTGAGCGCGTCGTCGGCGGCCGTACGGGCGCCGTCGTCGAGCTTCCGGTGCGATCCCGCGATTGGCTGGCCCGGCTGATCACCGGCCTGGGCCCGGACGCCGTGGTACTCGCCCCCGAGTCGCTGCGTGCCGATGTCATCGCGCGGCTGCGTTCGGTGTTCGACCGCACGGAGGTGCGGGCATGAGCTCGCGGCTCTCGGTCCGGCTGTCCCGGCTGCTCAACATGATCCCGTACTTCATCGCCCACCCGGGCATCAGCGCGGCCGAGGCCGCCGCCGACCTGGGCGTGACCACCAAACAGTTGATGAGCGACCTCAATCAGCTGTGGATGTGCGGACTTCCCGGGTACGGTCCGGGCGACCTGATCGACTTGTCGTTCTCCGAGGAGAGCATCGAGGTCACCTTCTCCGCAGGCATCGACCGTCCGTTGCGGTTGACCTCCACCGAGGCGACCGCGTTGCTGGTCGCGCTGCGCTCGATCGTCGACATGCCCGGCATGGTGGACCCGACGGCGGCCCACGCGGCCATCGCGAAGATCGAAGCGGCGATCGCGGGCGGCGCGGAACTCGCGGAGAACGGGCGGTCGCGAACCCCGCCGCCGGAGGCGCCCGCGGTGGCCGCCGTGCGGTCGGCGCTGGCGCTCGGCCGTGCGCTGCGGTTGGTGTACTACTCCGCCAGTCGCGACGTGGTGTCCGAACGCATCGTCGACCCGATCCGCATCGTCCTCGTGGACGACAACAGCTACCTGCAAGCGTGGTGCAGGCAGGCCGAGGGGGTGCGGCTGTTCCGCTTCGACCGGATCGAGGCCGCGACCGAGCTGGACGAACTCGCCCGGCCGCCCGTGCATGCCACCGACGCGACGGCGGGCCTGGACCTGTTCCAAGACGATCCCGCGGTCGCCTTGGCGCGCTTGCGGATTCACGCCGATTACGCTTGGGTGCTGGATCAGTACCCGATGCATCGGCTGGCGGTGCATCCCGACGGCAGCCTGGAGGCGACCATGCGGTTCGCCACGCTGGACTGGATGGCCCGCCTGCTGCTCGGTTTCGGGGCGGGTGTCACCGTCCTCGGCCCGCCGGAGCTGGTGGCGGCGGTGCGTGAGCGGTCGAACGCCGCGCTGGCCGCCTACGAGGAAGCCGGATACCTGGAGGCCAGATGAGGAAGGCAGAGGCCCTACCGGCATGAACAGTCGTGTGCTGGTGGTAGGCGCGGGCAGCATCGGCAACTTCGTCGGCGGCAAGCTCGGTGTAGCGGGCGCGGAGGTCACCCTGGTCGGCCGCAGGCGCGTGCTCGATGAACTCGGCGCGTCCGGGCTCCGGCTCACCGACCTCGACGGCGGCGACGACGCGTTGCCGCCGGATCGATTCCACCGCGCCACCGAACCGGATGACGTCGGCTCGGCGGACCTGGTGCTGGTCACGGTGAAATCGGCGGCGACGGCGGAGGCGGTGCGCGACCTCGCGGGCAAGATCCGGCCGGGCACCGTCGTGCTCAGCCTGCAGAACGGCATCGGCAACGACTCGGTGATCCGGGAGATCCTGCCGCACTGCGTGGTCCTGGCCGGAATGGTGATGTTCAACGTCGTGCACCACCCCGGCGGGCGTTTCCATCGCGGCACCGAGGGCGGTCTCGCGGTACAGGACGATCCGGCTCTGGCGCCGTTCCTGGACGTATTCGAGCGAGCGGGGCTCGGCCTGCGCCGGTATCCCGACCTGCGGCCGGTGCAGTGGGCGAAGCTGCTGCTGAACCTGAACAACCCGGTCAACGCGCTGTCGGGGCGCCCGCTGCGGGAAGAACTCGCCGACCGGGACTACCGCCGTTGCCTCGCGCTCACCCAACGCGAAGCGCTCGAGGTGATGAACAAGGCGCGAATTCGCCCCGCCCGGCTGACCCCGCTGCCGCCCCGGGTGATGGCCGCGCTGCTGACCGTTCCCGACGGCCTCTTCCTGCGGGTAGCCGGGCAGGTGCTGGCCATCGATCCGATGGCGCGTTCGTCCATGGCGGACGACCTGGAGCTGGGCCGTACCACCGAAATATCCTGGCTGTGCGGGGAAATCGTCGAACTGGGCGCGATGGTCGGGATGCCGACGCCGGTGAATCAGCGGCTGATCGAATTGATCGTCGCGGCCGAGCAGGGCGGCAGGCGCGCGTGGACCGGACGGGAGCTGCTCGGCCAGCTGCGGGCCGCAGCGGCGGGAGCCGCGCCCGAACGCAGGGCGAACGAGCGGTGACGGCGGCGTTCGCGCACGTCACCCTCCGGTAGCATCGAAACATCACAGTCTTGGGAGGTAGATCATGGGCAGTCTGAGCATCTGGCACTGGCTGATCATTGCGGTGGTCTTCGTGATGTTCTTCGGCGCGAAGCGGATGCCCGACGCGGCCCGCAGTCTGGGCCGATCGTTGCGCATCTTCAAGAGCGAGGTCAGTCAGATGCAGAACGAGAGCAACGCGCCAACCAGCGGCGCGCAGGCTCAGCAGCCCGCACCGCAGTTGCCCGCCGCGCAGCAGCCGACGCAGCAGGCCACCGAGCCCCGCACCGAGCAGAAATCGGTCTGAGCGGAGCCGCTCGCGCCGGAGTGAGGAAGAACTCACTCCGGACTCAGTGCTGTTGCCGAGCCGTGCGAGGCACGTGAACCCAGGGGCGATCACCAACCATGCGAATCCCGTTCGATCCGCGACGCAGTAAGCGCAGGACCAATCCCGACGGCACCATGTCGTTGGTCGAGCATCTGCAGGAGCTGCGTTACCGGTTGCTCGTGTCGATCGCCGCGGTGATCGCGACGACGGTGCTCGGGTTCCTGTGGTACGGGCACGGGTTCCTCGGGATCGAGAGCCTCGGTGAGATCCTGCGCGGGCCGTATTGCTCGCTGCCCTCGTCGGCCCGTGCGTCGTTGACCCCGGACGGCGAGTGCCGTCTGCTGGCGACCGCGCCGTTCGAGCAGTTCACGCTGCGGTTGAAGGTCGGCCTGACCGCAGGCGTGGTGCTGGCGGCGCCGATCTGGCTGTACCAGTTGTGGGCGTTCATCACCCCCGGGCTGTACGCGAAGGAGCGCAAGTACGCGGTCGGGTTCGTCTCCTCGGGCACGGTGTTGTTCGCCGCCGGCGCGGTGCTGGCCTACGTGGTGATCGCGCACGCGTTGAGCTTCTTGCTGACCATCGGCGACAACGTGCAGATCACGGCGTTGAGCGGGTCGCAATATTTCTCGTTCATCATCCAGTTGCTGATCATCTTCGGGGTCAGTTTCGAGACGCCGTTGCTGATCGTCGGGTTGAACCTGGTCGGCGTGCTGACCTACGAGCGCCTGAAGGCGTGGCGGCGGGGGATCACCTTCGGGTTGTTCGTCTTCGCGGCGATCGTGACTCCGCAGGATCCCTTCTCGATGCTGGCGCTGGCCTTGGCGTTGACGGTGTTGTTCGAGGTGGCGATCCAGTTCTCCCGGGTCAACGACCTGCGCCGGGCGCGCAAGGAGCGCGAGGGCTGGGGTGCGCTGTCGGACGAGGAGGCCTCCGAACTCGGCGCCCCGTCACCGATCGATCCGGCCGGGTCGATCGGTACGCCCGCGGAGAAATCCGCACGACCGGTGTCGGACTACTCCGATACGCTCTGACGAGTGACAGTTGACCGGTCGCAGACGGGCGAGTTGACCGCATTTTCCGCCGAGCTGAAGTTCCGGCTGGATCCGTTTCAGCGCGAAGCCTGTGCGGCGCTCGAAGAAGGCCACAGCGTACTCGTCTGTGCCCCCACCGGCGCGGGAAAGACGGTCGTCGGCGAGTTCGCCGTTCACCTGGCGCTGGCGGCGGGCGGGAAGTGCTTCTACACCACACCCATCAAGGCGCTGTCGAACCAGAAGTTCGCCGACCTCACCGAGCGTTACGGCCGCGACCAGGTCGGACTGCTGACCGGCGACCAATCGATCAATCCCGACGCGCCGGTGGTCGTCATGACCACCGAGGTGCTGCGCAACATGCTCTACGCCTCCTCGGACGCGCTGCGCGGGCTGTCCTATGTCGTGATGGACGAGGTGCACTACCTCGCCGACCGGTTCCGCGGCGCGGTGTGGGAGGAGGTCATCCTGCACCTGTCCCCGGACGTGCGGCTGGTCAGCCTTTCGGCCACGGTGAGCAACGCAGAGGAGTTCGGCGCCTGGATGGAGACCGTGCGCGGCGACACCGCGGTGGTGGTCGACGAGACCAGGCCGGTTCCGCTGTGGCAGCACGTGATGGTGGGACGGCGGATGTTCGACCTGTTCGACACCAAATCCACCGAGCAGAGGGTGCTCGTCGACGAAGACCTGGTGCGGTTCATCCGCCACCGTGAGGCGGCCGACCGGATGAACAGCTGGGGCGCCCCGCGCAACGGCCGCGGTGGCCCGCGCCGGGATTTCCGCCCGCTGCCGCGGCCGGAGGTGCTCGCCAAGCTGGACGAAGAGGGCTTGCTGCCCGCGATCACGTTCATCTTCAGCCGGGCGGGATGCGACGGCGCGCTCGCCCAGTGCCTGCGCTCGCGGCTGGACCTGAGTCGTCCGGAGGAGCGCGACGAGGTCGACGCGATCATCGACAAGCACACCGGCGATCTGCCCAAGGCCGATCTGGAGGTGCTCGGCTACTGGGAGTGGCGTGAGGCGCTGCACCGCGGCCTCGCCGCGCATCACGCCGGGATGCTGCCCGCGTTCCGGCACACCGTCGAAGAGCTGTTCGTCAACGGGCTGGTGCGTGCCGTCTTCGCCACCGAGACGCTGGCGCTCGGCATCAACATGCCCGCCCGCACGGTGGTGCTGGAACGGCTGGTCAAGTTCAACGGCGAGTCGCACGCGGAGCTCACGCCCGGGGAGTACACCCAGCTGACCGGGCGTGCGGGGCGGCGCGGCATCGACGTAGAAGGCCACGCGGTGGTGTTGTGGCAGCCCGAGGTGGACACCAGCGCGGTCGCAGGCCTGGCCTCGACGCGCACCTATCCGCTGCGCAGCTCGTTCCGGCCGGGCTACAACATGTCGATCAACCTCATCGATCGGATGGGTGCCGACGAGTCGCGCGCCCTGCTGGAGCGATCGTTCGCCCAGTTCCAGGCGGATCGGTCGGTGGTCGGGCTGGTGCGCGGCATCGAGCGCAACGAGGGAGCGCTGGGCAAGTTGCGCGACCAGCTCGGCGGTGCCGAAGGCGGGTTCCTCGAGTACCTGTCGCTGCGGGAGCGGATCAAGCAGCGGGAGCGGCAGTTGGCCCAGCAGAGCCGTGCCGACCGGCGCGGCGCCGCCGTAGACGCGCTCGGCGCGCTGCGGCGTGGTGACGTGGTGGCGATTCCGTCCGGCCGCCGCGCCGGGCTCGCGGTGATCCTGGAGCCGGACGCGACGCCGGGCGATCCGCGGCCGCTGGTGCTCACCGAGGACAAGTGGGCCGGACGGGTTTCGGTCGCCGACTTCCCGGTGCCCGCCGAGGCGCTCGGGCACATGCGGCTGCCGCGCCGGGTGGATCACCGCACCGCGCGCATCCGCCGCGACCTGGCCTCCGCGCTGCGCAGCACGGGAATCTCGGTGCCGGGCAGGCCACGTCGCGGCAGGCAGTCCGCCGCGGCCGACGACCGGGAACTGGCCACCTTGCGCCGGAGCCTGCGTGCCCATCCGGCGCACTCCATGCCCGATCGCGAGCAGCTGGCCCGGATCGGCGAGCGCTACAACCGGTTGCAGCGCGAAACGGAGGCGATGCGCCAGAAGGTTGCCGCGACCACCAATTCGCTGGCGCGCACGTTCGATCGGATCCTCGGTCTGCTGGAGGAACGTGGATTCGTGCACGAGAGCGAGGTGACCGCGGACGGACGCCGGTTGGCGCGCATCTACGCGGAAAGCGATCTGCTGGTAGCCGAATGCCTCAGGAAGGGGTTGTGGCGCGGTCTCGGCCCGGCCGAACTGGCCGGTGTGGTCTCGATCCTGGTGTACGAATCCCGCCAGGAGGGCGGCTATCTCGGCGCGACCGGACCGACGGCTCCGATCCGGCGCGCGGTAGGCGCGACCATCGGCGTCTGGTCCGAGCTGCGCTCCGACGAGGCGCGACACAAGCTGCCGCCGACCAGGGAACCCGATCTCGGTTTCGTCGACGGCATTTACAAATGGGCACGCGGCGATGGGTTGGCCGAGTCGTTGCTCGCCAGCGGCGACCAAGGCGCGCCGCTGTCGGCCGGTGACTTCGTGCGTTGGTGCAGGCAGGTGATCGATCTGCTCGATCAGATCCACGGCACCGCCGACGATCTCGAGGTCGCCGCCACCGCGGCCAAGGCGGTGCGGGCGATCCGGCGAGGCGTCGTGGCGGTGGACGCCGCCTGAGCGGCGTGAGCGCCGGGCACGCGGCGGGCGGCAATATCAACACGGCGGATTCGATTGTGATTTGATTTCTTTCGCGTACCGACCGTGGCGGAGTAGTCGTGTCATGCGACGAGGCCCACGCGGGGGGCTACCGTGTGTACAACGATGCGAGTGGAGGCAAGCAAATGAGCGGCCCTTACGGACCGAACGACCCCGGGGAGGGACGCAACGATCCCACCCAGCAGTGGGGTGGACAGCAGGCGCCGGGCGGGTCCGGTCCCACGCAGCAGTGGAGCGGTCAGCCGCAGACCCCGGCCTCGGCGCAGCCGACCCAGCACTGGGGTGAGCAGCAACCTCAGCAGCAATGGGGACAGCCCCAGCAGCAGTGGGGCCAGCAGCCGCAGCAACCGCAGCAACCGCAGTGGGGCCAGCAGCCCGCTCAGGGCCAGCAGCCGCAGTGGGGCCAACCGCAGCAGCAGGACTGGGGCCAGCCGGGGCAGCAGCCGCAGTGGGGGCAGCCGCAGCAGCAGTGGGGCGGTCCCGGACAGCAGCCTCCGCAGCAGGGCGGCAAGAACAAAGGCCTGATCATCGGGCTGTCGGTGCTCGGTGTCGCCGTGGTCGGCGCGATCGTCGCGCTCGTGCTCGTGTTGACCGCCAAGGACCAGTTGGACCAGGCCGCCGTGCAGGACGGCGTGAAGAAGGTGTTGTCGGATTCCTACGGCATCCAGGACATCAGCGACGTCTCCTGCCCCTCCGGCCAGGAAGTCAAGGTCGATGCCACCTTCGAATGCAGCGTGAAGGTCAGCGGCGAGGCCAAGAAGGTGAGCATCAAGATCACCAAGGACGACGGCACCTACGAGGTCGGTCGCCCCAGCTGAGCTGTGTTCGTTTCTCCAGCGCCTGCCGCGCTGGGTGTTCGCGGCCCTCTTATGGCTCGCGTTTGCGCGAGCCGGGCCGCGGACGGCGGATGCTCGGTCTCGCTTCGCTCCGAACCTGTGGCAGAGGTGAGCTGAGAGTGTCAGGCCGTGCGGACCTCGCCGTTCGCTTTCGCCAGTGGAGGGAAGCCATACCGGCGATTTGTGGCGGACCTCAGAGTGGTTTCGGCGACGGTAGTGCAGACGGGGGTGAGCCGGAGTGGTCGCGTGCAACTGCCGCCGATGGCTTCGGTAGCGGACACCGATGCTGGTCGGCGCGGGTGTCAGAGCGGATGCCGCTCTCGTTCGGCAGCCACGAGTCGCGAGTCCGAACGTCGAGTGCTCGGTTGCGCATCGGATGGCTCTTCGCGACAGGTGCGACCAGCTTCGGCCTCCGGTCAGGCGGTGCGGGTGGCGAGTGCCGTGATCAGGCGGGTGACCGGGCTTTCCGCGTTGTAGGCGGTGGCCAGGGCGTGTAGGCGGGCCGGGTCGGCCGGTTCGGTGGGGAGGACGTCGTCGCGGGACAGGGCTACCTCGGCGTCGCAGACCACCCGCACGACCGGTGCGGCGGCCTTCAAGTAGTCCTCGGCGGCGCGCAGCCGGGCACGCACGCCTTGCGACAGGTCGGCGCCGGGGTCCTCGACAGCCGCGACGAGGGCGTCCAGGGAGCCGAAACGGGAGATCAAGGTGGCGGCGGATTTCTCGCCGATGCCCGCCACTCCGGGCAATCCGTCCGAGGCGTCGCCGCGCAGCGTCGCCATGTCGGCATAGGCCGGGCCGGCGTTCCGCTGCGGCACACCGTACTTCGCCGACACCTCGGCCGGGCCGAACAATTCCGCCTTGGCCAGCCCCCGTCCGGCGTAGAACACCCGTACCGCAGGCGCGGGCTCGTCCCGGACGAGCTGCAGCAAGTCACGATCGCCGCTGACCACGACCACCTCGTCGGTGCGCTCACGAGTCGCCAGGGTGCCCAGCACGTCGTCGGCTTCCAAGCCCTCCGCCCCTCCGGTCGCGATCCCTGCGGCGTCGAGCACCTCGAGGATCATCTCGACCTGCGGGGTGAGCCTGTCGGGAACGGTCTCGGCGCCGGGTGCGGCATCGGGCGACGTGTCCAGCCGGTGTGCCTTGTAGGACGGGACCAGCTCGACTCGATACGACGGGCGCCAGTCCAGATCCAGGCACACCACCAGTCGGCTCGGGGCGAACCGGGTGATCAGCGACGCCACCATGTCGGTGAAACCACGCAGCGCGTTCACCGACCGGCCGTCGGGTGCGGTGATCTTGTCGGGGATGGCGTGGAAGGCGCGGAACCACAGACTGGCTCCGTCCAACAGCAGCAGGGGCCCACCGGAAGCAGAGGTCACGGGCTGAGGCTACTCGGTCGCACCGACACCACCCTGACGAAGTTCGGCGTTCGCCGGGCCCGCCCGGCGGGTAACGTCGGACGAATGAGCTCGCATACGGATTCGAGGTTCGCGGCGGACGTCTACGGTGCACGGCTGGAGCGGGCGGTGGAGCTGATGCGGGCCGCCCACCTCGACGCCCTGCTGATCACTCCCGGCCCCGACCTGCGCTACCTGATCGGCTCGGCGGCCGAGTCGTTCGAGCGGCTGACCTGCCTGGTGATCCCCGCCGACGGTGCGACGCCGTCGGTCGTGATCCCGAAATTGGAGCTGGCGTCGCTGGAGGGCTCCGCGGCGGGCGAACTGGGTCTGCAAGTGCTGGACTGGGTCGACGGAACCAACCCGTACGCGCTGGTGAAGTCAGCGCTGCACGTGGGTTCCCGGGTGGCCGTGGCCGATGTCATGCCCGCACTGCATCTGCTGCCGCTGGCCGAGTCGTTCACCGGCCTGCCGGTGTCCGCCACTCCCGTCCTGCGCGAACTGCGCATGATCAAGGACCCGGCCGAGGTGGACGCGCTGCGCCGGGCGGGTGCGGCGATCGACCGGGTGCACGCGCGGATGGGCGATTTCTTGCAGGTGGGGCGTACCGAGGCGGAGGTCGGCCGCGATATCGAGGCCGCGATCGTGGCCGAGGGGCACACCGAGGCGGCATTCGTCATCGTCGGCAGCGGTCCGCACGGGGCGGACCCGCATCACGGCGTGTCCGAGCGCCGGATCGAGGCAGGCGATGTGGTGGTCGTCGACATCGGCGGTCCGGTCGAACCCGGCTATTACTCCGACTCCACCCGGACCTACGTCCTGGGCGAGCCCGATCCGGAGATCGCCGCCCGGTTCGCCGAGCTGGAACGCGCGCAGGCCGCGGCGGTCGCGGCCGTCCGCCCGGGCGTCACCGCGGCCGCGGTCGACGACGCGGCGCGAAACCCCTTGACCGAAGCCGGTTTCGGGCCCGCATTCGTGCACCGCACCGGACACGGCATCGGCCTGTCGGTGCACGAGGAGCCCTACATCGTCGCGGGCAACGACCTCGTCCTGCAGCCCGGCATGGCATTCAGCGTGGAGCCTGGCATCTACTTCCGCGGCGAGTGGGGCGCGCGCATCGAGGACATCGTGATCGTCACCGAAGAAGGCGGTGAATCCCTGAACAAGCGGCCGCACGGCCTGACGGTGCTGTGATCGACGGCTGACGGCGGCGAGGAAGGCGTCCGGCGGAGGCGCTAAGCGCCCGCGCCGTACCCGCCCGCCGCGCCGTCCCCGGCCGGTGCGACCAGCGTGCTGCTGGACAGGACGCGCCGGACCTGGATGGCGATCACCACGCGGGTCGGGTTCTCCCGGGGCACGCGATAACGACCCGCGTACCGCTCGACCGCCTCGGCCACCTCGTCGGGTGCCTGGAGCACGGTGGCCGGGCCCTCCAGCGTGAGCCACCGGATGCCGTCGACCTGGCTGACCGCCGCGTAGCCGGAGCGGCGCACGTTGCGTACCTTCACCGACCCGTCGTTGGTGATCACGCGCGCGATCCCGGCCTCTTGGTCCCAGGTGAATCCCACCGCCACCACATGGGGCGTTCCGTCCGCACGCAAGGTCGTCAGCGTGGCGAGGTGCCGTTCGGCGACGAACTCGAGGGCGGCGGGCGAGAGCTCAGCAGTACTCGTCGGCATCCTCCGACCGTAGCCGTCGGCGCCCGCCCCCGCCGCATCAGCCCGAACCGCGCCGGTGCGCGATGACGAGCCCCGCCCGTGCCAATGACAGACTGAGGCGCATGGGAACGCGTGGTTTGTCCGACGGGACCGTGCTGCTGTTGGGCGGGCGGAGCGAGATCGGACTCGAGGTGGCGCGACGGCTGGCGCCGGGACGAGCGGTGGTTCTGGCGGCCCGGCGCAGCGGCGAATTGGACGCGCAGCGCGCGGAGATCACCGCGGCGGGCGCGAGTGAAGTGCACACCGTCGAATTCGACGCCGACGACATGGCGGGTCATCCGGCGTTGCTGGAGAAGATCGCCGCCGAGCACGGGCCGATCGGGATCGCGGTGCTCGCCTTCGGTGTGCTCGGCGATCAGCAGCGCGCCGAGCGGGATCCCGCCCACGCGGCGGCGATCCTGCATACCGACTTCGTCGCCCAGGCCGGCGTTCTCACCACGGTGGCGAATCTGTTGCGCGCGCAGGGCGCAGGGCAGATCGTCGTGTTCAGCTCGGTCGCCGGTGTGCGGGTCCGGCGCGCGAACTACGTCTACGGTTCGGCCAAAGCGGGACTCGACGGATTCGCCTCCGGTCTCGCGGACGCCCTGTACGGCACTGGCGTGCGGTTGCTGCTGGTCCGTCCCGGGTTCGTGATCGGGCGGATGACCGAGGGGATGTCCCCGGCGCCGTTCTCCAGCACCCCGGATCAGGTTGCCGACGCGGTGGTCAAGGGTCTGCGCCGGGGCGCGAGCCGAGTCTGGGTGCCCGGAATCCTGCGACCGGTGTTCTTCGCGATGCGTCTACTGCCACAACCGATCTGGCGCCGGATGCCTCGATGAGCGCCGCGCCCGGGTCGTGGACAGGAACACCGGTCACGGTCGTCGGAATCGGCGCCGACGGCTGGGACGGCCTCGGTCGCGCCGCGCGGGAGGCCGTCGGTGACGCCGAGGTCTTGTTCGGTTCCGTGCGCCAGCTCGCGCTCGTGCCGCCCACCGTGGCGGCGCACCGGGTGACGTGGCCGTCGCCTCTACTGCCCGCGCTGCCCGGCCTCCTCGAACGGCATGGCGGGGCGCGGTTGTGCGTCCTGGCCAGCGGCGATCCGATGTTCTACGGAATCGGCGTCACCTTGGCTCGATTGCTGGGCGCGCAGGCGCTGCGGGTGCTGCCGCAACCGTCTTCCGCCTCCCTGGCCTGCGCCCGCCTTGGCTGGCCGCTGGCCGAAACGCCGGTGGTCAGCGTGGTCGGGCGTCCGTTGGCGACGGTGCTGCCCGAGCTGGCCGACGGCAGGCGGCTGCTGGTGCTCAGCGCCGACGAGCGCACACCGCGGGATCTGGCGCGACTGCTCGGGGGCCACGGTTTCGGCGGTTCGGAGCTGACGGTCCTCGAGCAACTGGGCGGTTCCGCCGAACGGCGCCGCGCCGGAATCGCGCGGCAGTGGGAACACCCGCCGGGCGACCCGCTGAACGTCGTGGCGATCACCTGCTCGGCCGACCCGGACCGGCCGCGCGCCACCCGCATGCCCGGACTGCCGGACGAATTGTTCGGCGGCGACGGCCAGCTCACCAAGCACGAGGTCCGCGCGCTGACGCTGGCGGCCCTGGCGCCCGCGCCCGGGGAATTGCTGTGGGATGTGGGCGGCGGTTCGGGCAGCATCGCCATCGAATGGTGCCGGGCGCATGCGGGGAACCGGGCCGTCGCGTTCGAGCGGCTCGAGCGCAGGCGACGCCAGATCGCCGACAATGCCACGGTTCTGGGCGTGCCGCACATCCAGGTGCGCGGCGAAGTGCGTGGCGAACTCGCCGCCGATACCGGAATCGTCGCGCCCGACGCGATTTTCGTCGGTGGTGGCCTGACCCAGGATGGCGTGCTCGAGACATGCTGGGCGCAGTTGCGTCAGGGCGGCAGGCTCGTCGCGAACGCGGTCACGGCGGAATCGGAATCGTTGCTGCTCAACTGGTCGAACGCCCAGGGCGGCATATTGCGGAAGTTCCAGATCTATCGCGGGGAACCACTGGGCTCCTTCACCACCTGGCGTCCGCAGCTTCCGGTCACACAGTGGTCGGTGGTGAAAACCGCGCGATCCTTCCCCGCGGAGGCGTGAACATGTTATTGGTCACGCGGTAGGGTCGGGGCCGAGTTCCGATCATTGACCGGAAATCCGATTCCTGTTGGGGAGATAGATGAGATACAAGAAGTTCGCCGCTACCGCATTGCTGGCTGTCGCCGCTACCGGAGTGGCCGCCGGTACTTCCTACGCCGCCCCGGTGCCGCCCGCGGTGCAGGACCAGGCCGCTGCGGCGCCCACCGTCACCGGCAGCGATCAGGGCGTCGGTTACGCGCTGCAACTCGCCGACGCGGGCAAGTCGGTGGTCACCAGCGTGACCGGGGGCGCGTTCAGCGTCGACACCGACAATAGGGCGGTCACGCTGAAGAACTCCGCGGGCGAGACCGTCACCAGCATTCCGCTCACCGCGACGGCCAAGGGTCAGGAGGTCCGGATCGCCGCGGCCGTCGCCGACGAGGGCAGGCAGCTCACGCTGACGCCGCAGGTCGCGCCGACCGCGAACGCGCCGGTCGCCGCCGAGTTCATCGGCGCGCAGGAGTGGTTCTTCGCCGAACTGCAGCGCGCCTCGCTCGGCGCTCTGGTCGGTGGCCTGATCGGCGCCGCCATCGGCATCGTGTTCTTCGGTGTCGGCATCCTGCCGGGCGCGGTGCTCGGCGCGCTGATCGGTCTGGCCGTCGCGGGCGGGCCGTCGCTGCTGAACGCGGGTATCGCCTACTTCAGCGGCCAGCCCTGAGAATTCTGATTCTGGGCGGCACCCGGGAAGCGCGGGAGCTGGCCCACATCGCTTCCGGCGAGCGAGGATTCGAGATCGTGTCCTCGCTCGCCGGTCGTGTGCGCGCACCCTTGCTGCCCGAGGGTGAGGTCCGCGTCGGCGGCTTCGGGGGCGCTGAAGGACTACGCGCCTGGCTCGCGGCCAACGACGTGGCCGCGATGGTCGACGCCACCCATCCGTTCGCGGCGGCCATCAGCGCCAACGCGGCAGTCGCCGCGCGAGCTTCGGGTGTGCCGCTGGTGCACCTGCGCCGGCCCAGGTGGGTCGAGCAGGCAGGGGACCGCTGGATGCGTGTACCTGATCTCCCCGCGGCCGCGACGGCAGTCGGCACGTTCGGCGAGCGCGTGTTCCTGACCATCGGCAGACAAGGCGTCGACGCGTTCGCGGGACTCGACCGGCCCTGGTTTCTGATTCGTGCCATCGACCCGCCGGAGGGCGCGCTGCCGCCGCGGCACGAATTGCTCCTCGCCCGTGGGCCGTTCGCGGTGCAGGACGAAGCGCGGCTGCTCGCGGAGTATCGGATCGACGCGCTCGTCACGAAGGACAGCGGCGGGGAGCAGACGGAGGCCAAACTCGCCGCCGCCCGCGCCGCGGGCATCCCGGTGGTCGTGGTGGACCGCCCGCCGCTGCCCGAGGGCGCGCGGATCGTGGAATCCTCTGCGCAAGCGCTGGATTGGCTGCGCATCCGGCGAACCCGGCGCGGCTGAGACGTTCCGGCTCGCGACGAGCCGGAGAGATCAGCCGCCGAGAATTTCCGGCAGATGATCGAACCAGTCCAGCACCGTGCGCTCGTAGCGAATCCCGAAATCCAAGGTGGCGCGGGCGAATGCGGTCTTACCCTCCGGGTCTTCGGCGAGATACCGGGTGAGCCGGGCCTGATGGATCTCCCGGTTGGCGGCGATGATGCCGTCGAGCCGATCGCGATCGAGATGCTCGCCGAAGGAGAGCGTGAGCAGCAACGGCACCCGGATGGTTTCCCCGCCGGGATCGCGGACGACCCATTCCAGGAACGCTTCCCGGCCCGCGTCGGTGATGTGGTAGGGGGTGCGCTCCCTGGCGCCGGTCTCGCCCTTCTCGACGAGTCCCGCCGCGTCCATGGTGGCGAGTTCCCGGTAGACCTGGCTCTGGGTGATGGTCCAGAAGTCGCCGATGCGCTCCTGGGCCTCGGTCACCAGATCCCATCCCGACATCGCGCCTTCGTGCAGAAATCCGAGCAACGACGCCGCCGTCGAGTTCAGTGGTTTGCGCTTGGTCGCGGTGTTGGTCAACGACTGCTCCCTTCGCTCTCAACATTCCATAATGGAATGTTACCGGAACGGGGTGGGTCAGGCGTCGCCGGTCAGCTTGTCGAGCCGGGCGAGCACCTGCGCCATTCCCTGCTCCAGCCGTGCCTGTCCTTGTTCGAGCTGCGCCTGGCCGCGAGCGAGCGCGGCTTGGCCCTGTTCCAGACGGACCTGTCCTTGTTCGAGCACGGTCACCCTGCGGTTGAGTTCGCCCACATTCTCGCGCAGGTCTCCGACGTCCTGGCGCAGCTCGCCGACGGCTTCGCCGAGGGTTTCCGCGCGCAGTTCGATCCGGCCGATGCCGTCGAGCGTCTTCCTGGTCAGCACCGCGAGTTCGTTGAGGACCTCGCCCTGTTCGTCGAGTGCCTGTTCGCTCGCGGTGGCCCTGGCCTCCAAGGCTCGGGCGCGCAGCGTCAGCTCCGACAGTGTCGCGGCCAAGGTCCCTCCGACCTGCTTCGGTGCGTCAGGCGATACTACGCGTCGCCGGCGGCCGCGTCGCGCGTGCGGCCGTAGCGGCGGGAGGTGAAGACCCGGGTGCCCGTACCGGTTTCCAGCGCCGTGGTGGTGGACGCGCCGACGATCAGCAGCGTCCGCATGTCGACCTCCGCGGGGTCGAGGTCGCCGAGCGGCACCACCCGGACCGACTCGGTGGGCCCGCCGACGTCGCGCCCGATGACGACGGGCGTGTCGGGCTTGCGATGCTCCAGCAGCAGATCCCGCATCGCGCCCACCTGCCAGGTGCGTTGCGAGGATGCCGGATTGTAGATCGCGATCGCCATGTCGGCCGCAGCGACCGCCGAAAGGCGCTGCGCCACAACCTCCCACGGCTTGAGCCGATCGGAGAGCGAGATCATCGCGTAGTCGTGCCCGAGCGGCGCGCCCACCCGGCTGGCCACCGCGTTGGCCGCGGTGAGCCCGGGCAGCACCCGCACCGGCACCGCGCGCCACTGCGGGTCGGCGGATTCCTCCAGCACCGCCGCCGCCATCGCGAAGACGCCGGGATCCCCCGAGGAGACGACCGCGACCCGCGCGCCCCGCTTGGCCAGATCCAAGGCCATGGCCGCGCGCTCGGACTCGACCCGGTTGTCGCTGGGATGACGACGCTGGCCCGGGCGTTCGGGCACTCGGTTCAAATAGGTGGTGTAGCCGACCAGGTCGGTCGCCTCCGCCAATGCCGCGCGCACCTCGTCGGTGGTCCACTCGGGCGCGCCAGGACCCAGGCCCACCACCACGACCTCACCGGGTCCCTCCGCATCGCGGTGACGCTGAACGGCCTTCTCTTCGAGGCGGGGCAGCGGCGTGGTCGGCTCGGGACCCGGCACGAGGGTGATGGCGAAGTAGGGCACCTCGGCGTCGTCCACCGCGCCCGCGTGCAGCACGCGCTGTTCGGTGGTGCTCGCGCGCTCGACGTAGTACGCGCCCGCGAGTCGGCCGGAATCCGTAAGGGCCTGGCGCACACCGGGATACGTGCGTCCCAGTTTCATGATCGCGGCGGCGTCGGTGCTGCGCAGCCGCCGGGTGAGCTCGTCGACCGGCATGGTGCCCGGCAGGACGGTGAGCACCTGCTCGCCTTCGACCAGCGGTGTGCCCAGCGCCGCCGACGCCGCGCTCACGGACGTGATGCCGGGGATGATCTCGGCTTCGAACCGGTCGGCCAGCCGCCGGTGCATGTGCATATAGGAGCTGTAGAACAGCGGGTCGCCCGCGGCGAGCAGCGCGACCGAGCGGCCCGCGGCGAGGTGCTCGGCCAGCCGCTCGGCGGCCTGTTCGTAGAACTCGTCGATCGCACCCTGATAACCGCCGGGATGGTCGGTCGTCTCGGTGGTCACCGGGTAGACGAGATGCTCTTCCAGTTGGCCGGGGCGCATGTACGGCGCCGCGATACGGCGGGAGATGCTGCGGCCGTGGCGCGCGCTGTGGAACGCGATCACGTCGGCCGCGCCGATCACGTTGGCCGCCTTGACCGTCACCAGTTCCGGATCGCCCGGACCGAGTCCGACGCCCCACAGCTTGCCCGGAGTGCTCATTCCTGTTCGCTCGCGATCGCGTTCAGCGCGGACGCGGTGATGGCGCTGCCGCCGCGCCTGCCACGCACGGTGAGGTATTCGACGCCGCCGAACTCGATCAGCGCGTCCTTCGATTCGGCCGCGCCGACGAAGCCGACCGGGATGCCGAGCACGGCGGCGGGCCGGGGCGCTCCGGCGTCGAGCAGGTCGAGCAGATGGAACAGCGCCGTGGGCGCGTTGCCGATCGCGACGACGGCGCCGTCGAGACGGTCGCGCCACAGTTCGAGCGCGGCGGCGGAGCGGGTCGTGCCCCTGGCGGCGGCCAACTCCGGCACGCGCGGGTCGGCGAGGGTGCACAGCACCTCGTTGTCGGCGGGCAGTCGTTTCCTGGTCACGCCGGAGGCAACCATGGTGGCATCGCAGAGAATCGGCGCGCCCGCGCGCAGCGCCGCCCGCGCCGAGGCGACGACGCCGGGGGAGAAGGCGATGTCCGCGGCGAGATCCACCTGACCGCAGCCATGGATCATCCGCACCGCCACCTGCGCCACGTCCGGCGGGAATCCGCTCAGATCGGCCTCGGCGCGGATCGTCGCGAACGAGCGACGGTAGATCTCGGCCCCGTCGGTCAGATAGCTGGCACGTACGTCGGACATGCGGTCCACCATATGGGTGCGGGTCCGGACAGATCGGTCCGGGTCGGGCGCTTCGCATCCCGGGCCCGGCGGCCGGACACCGAGGGGGCGGGGCCGCCGGATCAGGTCCGCGGACGCTCGAGAATCCGGGACATGACGATGGCGCTGCGGGTACGCCCGACGCGCGCGTTCTCCCTGATCCGTTCCACGGTCACCTCGATCTCGGCCATGTCGGTGGCCATCACGTGCACCAGCGCGTCGGCCTCGCCCGCGATCGTCCACACGCCGACCACCTGCGGGATCGGTTCGAGACTGCGTTTGAGTTCGGCCGGGGAGATGTTGTCGCGGTAGTACACCTCGACGTACGCCTCCGTCTTCCAGCCCAGCGCGGCGGGATTGACCAGCGCGGTGAACCCGGTGATCTGCTTGCCCGCCACCAGCCGGTCGACTCGCCGTTTCACCGCGGGCGCGGACAATCCGACCACGCCGCCGATCTCCTGGAACGAAGCCCGCGCATTCTTCAGCAATTGCTCGAGAATCCGCCGGTCGAGGTCGTCCACGTCACACCTTCTCTCGCCTTGCGCAACAATTCGCTGATTTTCGCCTTCCATACGCAATGAATCGTCATTTCTAGCGCAATGCTAGGCGACTTACCGTCATGACAGCTGAAAGTCCACGCTCACTGCCGGGAGTTCCGTTGACGTCTGTAGCCACCCTCCCCCTCGAGTCCACCGCCCGCCGTTCGTCCCCGCGCCGGTTCGTGATGTGCCGTCCCGACCACTTCGACGTCACCTACTCCATCAATCCCTGGATGAATCCCGCCGAGCCCGTCGACCGCTCGCTGGCCATCACGCAGTGGGAGAGATTGCGCGCCACTTACGCCGAACACGGGCACACCGTGGAGGTGGTGCCCGGTGTCGCGGGCCTGCCCGACATGGTGTTCGCCGCCAACGGCGGGTTGATCGTCGGCGACCGCGCCATGTCGGCTCGCTTCACGCACCCTGAGCGTGCCGCGGAAGGCCCGGCCTACCACGCCTGGTTCGCCCAGTCCGGCGTGGCGAACCTGGTGGCCGCCGCGGAATGCAACGAAGGCGAAGGCGACTTCCTCCTGGTCGGCGACCGGCTCCTGGCCGGAACGGGATTCCGCAGCTCACCTGCCGCGCACGAGGAGGTGTCGCGCCACTTCGGTCTGCCCGTGGTGTCACTGGAACTGGTCGATCCGCGCTTCTACCACTTGGACACGGTGCTGCTTCCGCTGGACGCCACGACCATCGCCTACTACCCGCCCGCCTTCAGCCCTGCGGCGCGCGCGGTGCTGGCGGAGCTCTACCCCGACGCGATCGTGGCCACCGACGCGGACGCGGCGGTGCTCGGGCTGAACGGGGTCTGCGACGGCGCGAACGTCTTCCTCAGCAGCGCGGCCACCGACCTGAATGAAGCCCTGCGTGCCCGTGGCTACCATCCGGTGGGGATCGAGATGTCCGAGCTGCTCAAAGCCGGTGGCTCCGTCAAATGCTGCACCCTCGAGATCCATGGCGGGTGACCTGCCGGAATCTCAGGGAACGCGGGGCGGCCGGTCGACGCGATAACCCTCGCTCGTGGCGACGATGTCGGTGACCTCCCCCCGGGGACGGCCGCAGCGACGATCGCAGCCGGACCAGTGCTGGCGGCCGGCCACCGCGACCTCCGCGGCGGACATCGTCCGCGGGAGGTCGAGCGGATCGGCGGGTCCCGGCAGCACCCGGCCTGCGCCGACGGCGTCCGCCGCGTCGGCTCGGACGTCGGTGTGCGACTTCGCGCAGCCCGGCTGCCCGGCGCAGGCGCTGACCAGCAGCCAGGGCGAGTCGGCGTCGAAGATCAAGCCCATCGGCGCGAGCACGCGCACCACCTGCTCGGCGGTCCACTCCGGCAGGTCGGTGACCACCAGGCTGCGCCACGGCGTGAGGAAGACCGGTCGTTCGACCGCAGCGAGGAATTCGGCGGTGCGGGCGGGCAGGGAGCCGAGGCGAACGCCCATGCCGAGGGCGACCGATCCGTCGTCCTGCTCCAGCCAGCCGATCGGAATGTCCGGTGTGGCGGGGAATTCGAGTTCATCGGCGCTCGGTGCCGAGCCGAGGCGATCGACGACGCGTTCGGCGCCGTGTTCGATCTCGTGCAGCCGCCACCGGCCGGGGTCCGCGCCGCGCAGATCCAGGAATGCGTGCGCGGCGGCGAGTATGACGTCCACAGCGTCGGCTGCGGACAGCCGCAGGCCGCTGTCGCCGCCCGCCAGCAGCAGCGCGAACTCGTCTGCCCCGACCGCGTGCACGCCGATGTCGGGGCCGAGGCCGCTGACATCCCCGCGTCCGTCGTCGAGGGTGAACAGCACCCGGCCGGGCAGGTCGGCCAGCCGCGGCGCCGCGAGCAGGCCGGTGTCCAGCGTGCGAACCAGCGGGCGCACGTCCGCCAGGCCGCCGATCCGGCCGGACAGCGGCGAGGCGATGATGTTGCGCACCCGTTCGTGCGTGGCGCTCGGCAGGAGACCCGCGGCCACGAGCCGGTCGGTCAACGCTGCGGCATCGCTCACCCGGCGCAATTGGACGTTGCCGCGCGAGGTGAGCTCGATGTTGCCGTCCGCCAGGTCGTGCGCGGCCTCCGCCAGTGCCTGTAGCTGTGCGGGCTCCAGACGACCGCCGGGCACGCGGATCCGGGCCAACGGCCCGTCGGCCGCCTCGTGCAGCCGCAGTACGCCCGGGCAGGAATCAGGAGCACGTCGTGTCATAGCGACTCCAGCCTACGGTCGCGACTGCCGGGCGGAACGGCCGGTCACTGCCCGATCGAACGCACCCAGTCGACGACGGCGGCCCGGTATTCGGCGGTGTTGCGCGCCAGATTGACCGAATGCCCGCTGCCGGGCAGCACGAAGGTGCGCAGTCGCGCCGCCGGGCCGAAGAACGGCGCTTCGGTGGCGCGCAATGTCTCGGCATCCGCGCAGACGGCGTACGCGGGGCCGCACGAGAGCCGGTCCCGACTGCCGTTGACGACGAGAACCGGGACATTGATGAAGTTGCTCATCGGGGGAAGGGTGGAGGTCAGGCCGTCGGGATACTCGGTCGGCGAGAAGACCTCCTTGGTGGCTTCGTCCACCGCGAGAACTTCGGGGTCGGCCGTCTCGGGAGCGAAGAAATCGGCCGCGCGGGTACCGGGCCGCGTCGCCAGATAGCCCGCGTCGTAACCGCGCCCGGCGAATTGCGGATCCTCGGCGGCCTGGTGGTAGGTGGAGATGACGCCGAGCACCTCGGACACGTTGAGCGCGTGGGAGTAACCGGTGAGCAGGACGCCGTCGACGTCCTGGTAGGTGGTCGCCTCCAGAACATCGATGCCCGAGCTGAGGGAATGACCTCCGGTGATGACCTTGCCGAACGGGGGCGCGCCCGCCAGTCCGGCGCGCAGGGACCGGACGATGTCGTGCAGGGCGCGGGCGGAGACCGTCGCCGTCACCTGCGTGCTCGGTGGGCGGGTGCTCGCACCGTTGCCGAGCCGGTCGACCACCAGCGTCGCGATGCCCGCGGCGTTCATCGCCCGCCGGAAGCTGTAGGTCTCCGGAGCGTAGGGGAAATCCCAGTACGTGGCGTTGTAGTTGGAACCCGCGATCAGGACCATGACGGTGTCGGTGGCGCGCGCCGTGGGGGTGCACAAGGATCCGGCCATCTCTCCGAGCGGAACGGGGATGGAGACCGCTGTGCAACGACCCGGCGCGGCGTCCTCGGCGTGGGCAGTGCTCGGTGTCAGGCAGAGAAGTATGGCCGCCGCGGACACGGCGATCGACCGTAGCGAGGTTCGCACGCGACGCAGGCTATGCGTGAACTTCGCCGCGCGCAATACCCGCGGACGCCGGATCCGATCACGCGTGGCGTCCGTAAAACATTTTCCAGCAGGCGTTTTCGGTGTGGGGCCCACTTGCTGCCTCGGACGCCAACGGGCTCCGGATATTCGTGAACGCCGTCGATCGCGAGTGCTACCCATGGCCGTATGCCGCCAGTCCCGGCGGATCGTGCCGCTGGTTGCCCGGCGAATGGCGATACCGCGCACAATGTTCCGTGGCTATCGCATAGTTGATGCCGCACGCGTGTACTCGGCCGCGCCCGATATCGCTTCGGGACAGCGGATGTCCGGGACGACGCGATGGACAAGGAGCGCGGAAACGTGGGTGCGACGGGACAAGGGGCGGGTACGCGGACGGTGCACTTCGTCGGAAGTTTTCCGGCCGAAAGCACGGACGTCGCGATGCGGGCCATGCTGGACAGTGCGGGGACGCGACTGCGTACCCTGCCGACGGGGGAGACCCGGCGCTACGAGTTCTACATCCAGCCGATCATCGAAGACCTGGTCGACCAAGGGGTCCTGGCGGTGAAGAAGCAGGGGACGTGGGGCTCGAGCAGGCAGCGGACGATCCACCGCGTCGCGCGGGGCGTCGAATTGCCCAGCGAAGCCATGGATCTCGGCTATCTCGGCGAGGCCGAGGAGGCGCTGCCGATCTTTCGCGCACTGCGCGCCGAGCGCGACCTGCCCGGTCTCGCACTCCAGATCGGCATGCCGACCGATTTCACGCTGACGTTCATCGCGATGGGAGCCGCCGGCGTGCGGCGGCATCGACGCGCCTTCCTCGACGCCACCGTGCGGGACATCACGGCTATTCGCGAGCTCGCCGGTGACGACGTCGTCGTGCAGCTGGAAGCCACCGCGGAACTGGTGCTCATGGCGAAGTCACAGCCGTTGCACCGGCTGACCGATCGGGTGCTTGGGCTGGGGGAGGGGATCGCGGCCCTGGCCGCGGCCGCCCCCGAAGGTACCCGTTTCGGGGTGCATCTGTGCCTCGGCAGTTTGCGCAACAAGGCACGAGGCCGGTTGCGCGATGCCCGGCCGCTGGTCGATCTGGCCAATTCCGTCGTCGGCCATTGGCCGCGGGGGCGCGTCCTGGAATACGTGCACGGTCCGCTCGCGGCGGGCGAGGTACCTCCATCGGAGAAAGCCGAATTCTATGCGCCTTTGGCGAAATTGGCTCTCGATGCCGGTACGAATTTCTACGCGGGGTTCGTGCACGACGTTCCTACCGCGGCACAGCAGACGGAGACATTGCGGATCATCGAGAACGCGCTGGGCCGTCCGATCGACGGCCTCGCTTGCGCGTGTGGTCTGGGTCGCCGTCCCCGCCCGGTGGCGGACGAGCTGATGGCGCGAACGGAGTTGCTAGCGGCGGGCGGGGCGAGCGGCGAGTGAGTCCGTGCGCGCGTGCGTGCTCGACATTGCGTGAAACAACCTTCCCCGCAATGTCATTCGATACGCGCGTATCTTTCCAGGGCCGAGAACCGAGGCGACGGCCCGCGACTGTTTTGTTAGGATCATGACTCGGGGCGATCGGGAGGTACGGTGTCCGGCATGGAGCGAGCACCGCGGGGCGTCGATCCGAACCTGCCGAATTCCGCGCGGGTATACGACTATCTCCTGGGCGGCAAAGACAATTACGAGGTGGACCGGGCGGTCGCGCACCGCATGCTGTCCATCGCCCCGGATACCCGAACCTTGGCCTGGTTCAGTCGCCAGTTCCTGGTGCGTGCGGTCCAGTCGGCCGCCGAGGCGGGGATCCGGCAGTTCATCGACCTGGGCGCGGGTATCCCGACGTCACCGAACGTGCACGAGGTCGCCCACAAGACCGACCCGTCGGCGCGGGTGGTGTACGTCGATTTCGACCCGGTCGTCTACGCGCACTGCAATGCCCTACTGGCGCAAGCGGACGGGGTGACGGCGATGCTGGGTGACGTTCGCCGTCCGGACGACATCATCGACCGGCTGCGCAGCGGTGGTTCGATCGACTTCGACGAGCCGGTCGCGATCACGCTCGTCGGGGTCCTGCATTTCGTGATGGACGACGAAGGCCCGGCCGAGATCGTCGCTCGGCTGCGGGAAATCATGACTCCGGGAAGCTATCTGGCGTTCACGCACGGCTCCGACGACAGCAATTCGGACTTCATCGACCAGTCGTCGTCGGATACCGCCAAATCCTCGGCCCAGGTGGTCTATCGGTCTGCGGCCGTGGTCGAGTCGTTCTTCGAGGGGTTCGAGATACTCGAGCCCGGTGTGGTTCCCCTGCAACAGTGGCTCGGCGACGACCTGCCGGAAACCGGGCTGGTGCTGCTCGGCGGGGTGGTCCGCAAGGCATAGGGCGGGCCCGCCGACTAAGGTCGGCGTATGTCCGAAATTTCCACTCTCGCCGACCGGCTCGCCATCGTCGATGTGATCACCAAGATGTTCGTGTACACCGACCAGAAGCGCTGGGAAGACTTGTCGGCGGAGGTGTTCACGCCGACCGTCGATTTCGACGGTGGTTTCGGCGGGCCGGTCGGGGAGCGTGCCACCGCCGACATCATCGCGGATTGGCGCACCGGGCTCGCCGACCTCGACGGGGTGCACCACCAGTCGGGCAACCATCTCATCGATCTGGACGGCGACGCGGCGCGCGTGCACGCGGACGCCATCGCGGTGCACGTCAAGAATGCCGCGACCGAGGGCAAGACCCGTACCTTCGTCGGCAGCTACTCCCTCGGCGTCGAGCGCACATCGCAGGGGTGGCGGGTCAACCGGTTCCACTACCACCTCAAGGTGATCGACGGGAACGCCGACCTGGTCTAGGTCCGGCGCGAATCCTGCACGGCCGTCGTGTGGTCGGTCGTGCAGGTGTCACCGGCGCGCGGTCGTCACGGTGTCGTCGTCGGTTGCGTCTCCGGTCGAGTCGGCGCCGGTTTCGTCGTCGCGCGTGAGCGCCCCGGCGCCCACACCCGGATCAGGGCCGCGGCGACGAAGGTGACAATGCCCAGCGCCAGCGCGGACTGCTGGGCGACGTGCACGGAGGCCGATTCGGCGAAGTCGGCCAGGGGCGCGGCTTGCGGGCCGATCCGCTCGGTGACCTGCAGCACCGCGCCCGCACCGGCGACACCCGCCCACAGCCCGACGGCATCGCCCCGGCGCGACTCGGGAAATCCGGCGGTGATCAGGGACAGCGTCGAGGGCATGACGAGAGCGGCGCCCACCCCGGCCGCCGTCCGGCCCGCGATCAACCAGCCGGGCGTGTGCAGCAGCGCCGGGGCCGCCGAGGCAGCCGCGAAGACGAACAGACCGGTGATCGAGGCGCCGCCCGCCGGTCCGCTGCGGCAACGGCTGATCGAATTGCTCAGCAGGCAGGCGGCGGGCTGCGCAGGCGGCTCATCGAGCAGTACCGCAAGCCGTTCGACCAGCTCTTCGGCGATCCGGACGTGCGCGCCCAACTCGGCGATCCGGACGTGACGTTCGCGCTGACCCAGCTCGTCGGCCCGATCGTCTTCGCAAGGCTGGTCGGGCTCGAACCTATCGGCACCGCCGACTGCGCACGACTCGTGGACGACTTCTCGGCAGCCAGGGCGAGCGACCGCGACCGTCGCGGCTGATCGAGCGGGGCGCGTGGACGAGGACGATCCGGACGGCAGGTAGCATCGGCGTGCTCGGCGGACGACGAGGAAACCGGTGAAAGTCCGGTGCGGTCGCGCCACTGTGGAAAGCCAGACCCTCCCCGGCGAGCAGCGAACCCCCCCGATGGGCGCGTCACCCGAGGAAGGCTGCCACCCGTGATTGTGCTGTTGTCCACATCCGACACCGATCTGCTCAGTGCCCGCGCCAGCGGAGCCGACTATCGGTGGGGAAATCCGGCTCGCCTGCTGGTCGACGACCTGCCCGGCCTGCTCGACGGCGCCGATCTGGTGATCGTGCGCATTCTCGGCGGCAAGCGGGCCTGGGAAGACGGGCTGGAGGCGCTGCGGGCCAGCGGGATCCCGCTCGTCGCCCTCGGCGGCGAGATCGCCCCGGACGCCGAATTGATGGAATGCTCCACCGTCCCGGGCGGCGTCGCGGCCGACGCGCACAACTACCTGGCCGCCGGTGGCCCGGAGAATCTGCGCCAGCTGCACAATTTCCTGTCCGACACCGTGCTGCTGACCGGCCACGGCTTCGAGCCGCCGATCCAGTTGCCCAGTTGGGGCGAATTGGATCGGGTCGCCGCTGAGCATCCCGATGGGCCGACCGTGGCGGTGATCTACTACCGCGCCCAGCATCTGGCGGGCAACACCGCCTACGTCGACGCCCTCTGTACCGCGATCGAACAGGCGGGCGCGCGGGCGCTGCCGCTGTACTGCGCGTCGCTGCGCACCGCCGAACCCGCGTTGCTCGAAACGTTGCGCCGCGCCGACGCGCTGGTGGTGACGGTCCTGGCCGCGGGCGGCACCAAGCCCGCCATCGCGTCCGCGGGTGGCGAGGACGAGATGTGGGATGTCGGCGCGCTCGCCGACCTGGATGTGCCCATCCTGCAAGGACTGTGCCTGACCACGGGCCGCGCCCAGTGGGAGGCCAACGACGACGGGCTGTCACCGCTGGACGTCGCCACCCAGGTGGCGGTGCCGGAATTCGATGGGCGGATCATCACGGTCCCGTTCTCGTTCAAGGAATTCGACGCCGACGGCCTGTCCACCTACGTCCCCGACGCCGAGCGCGCCGCCCGTGTCGCGGGCATCGCGACGCGCTACGCGCGGCTGCGTCACATCCCCGCCGAACGCAAGCGCATCGCCGTCATGCTGTCGGCATACCCGACCAAGCACGCCCGCATCGGCAATGCCGTCGGTCTGGACACCCCGGCCAGCGCGATTCGCCTGCTCACCGAAATGCGCTCCGCCGGTTACGATCTGGGCGAACCCGGCGAGATTCCCGGCTTGGACGAACAGGACGGGGATGCGCTCATCCACGCCCTGATCGCCGCCGGAGGCCAGGATCCCGACTGGCTGACCGCCGAACAGCTGGAGGGGAACCCGATCCGCATCGGCGCGGCGACCTACACCGCCTGGTTCGACACCCTGCCCGGCGACCTGCGCGAGGCCGTCGTCGAAGCGTGGGGCCCGCCGCCGGGCGAACTCTACGTCGACCGCTCCGCCGACCCGGCCGGTGAGATCGTCATCGCCGCATTGCGTTTCGGCAACGTGGTGCTCATGGTGCAGCCGCCGCGCGGTTTCGGCGAGAACCCCGTCGCCATCTACCACGACCCTGATCTGCCACCCAGCCACCACTATCTGGCGGCCTACCGGTGGCTCAGCGCGCCCGAGGGTTTCGGCGCCGACGCGATGGTGCACCTGGGCAAGCACGGGAACCTGGAGTGGCTGCCCGGCAAGACGCTGGGTATGTCGGCCTCCTGCGGCACCGATGCCGCTCTCGGTGATCTGCCGCTGATCTATCCGTTCCTGGTGAACGATCCCGGCGAGGGCACCCAGGCCAAACGACGCGCGCACGCCACCCTGGTGGACCATCTGATCCCGCCGATGGCTCGCGCCGAAACCTACGGCGACATCTCGCGACTGGAGCAGCTGCTCGACGAGCACGCCAACATCTCGGCCCTGGACCCGGCCAAGCTGCCCGCGATCCGTCAGCAGATCTGGACGCTGATGCGCGCCGCGAAAATGGACCACGACCTCGGCCTCACCGAGCGTCCGGACGAAGAATCCTTCGACGACATGCTGCTGCACGTCGACGGCTGGCTGTGTGAGATCAAGGACGTGCAGATCCGCGACGGCCTGCACGTTCTCGGCTCGGCTCCGGCCGGGGAGAGCGAACTCGACCTGGTGCTGGCCATGCTCCGCGCGCGTCAGCTGTGGGGTGGCGAGCGCACCGTGCCCGGCCTGCGCGAAGCCCTCGGCCTCGACGAGTCGGGAGGCGAGGCGCGTGAGCGCGTGGATGCCGTGGAGGCGCGTGCCCGCGCGTTGGTCGCGGCGTTGCAGGCGGCGGACTGGTCGCCGGAGGCGGTCGACGGTATCGCCGACGACCCGCAGGTGCGCCTGGTGCTGCGGTTCGCGGCCACGGAGGTGGTGCCGCGCCTGCGGCAGACCGGCGTGGAGATCGACCGCGTCCTGCACGCGCTCGACGGTGGGTTCATCCCGGCAGGCCCGAGCGGGTCGCCGTTGCGCGGCCTGATCAACGTCCTGCCGACCGGGCGCAATTTCTACTCGGTCGATCCCAAGGCCGTGCCGTCCCGGCTGGCCTGGGAGACCGGGCAGGCCATGGCGGAATCCCTGCTGGAGCGCTACCACGCCGACCACGGTGAATTCCCGCGGTCGGTGGGTCTGTCGATCTGGGGTACCTCCGCGATGCGCACCTCCGGCGACGACATCGCCGAAGTGCTCGCACTGCTGGGCGTGCGGCCGGTCTGGGACGAGGCCAGTCGCCGCGTCCGCACGCTCGAGGTGGTCTCGCTCGCGGAACTCGGCCGCCCCCGAATCGATGTCACGGTGCGCATCAGCGGCTTCTTCCGCGACGCCTTCCCGCACGTGCTCGCCCTGCTGGACGACGCGATTCGCCTGGTCGCCGATCTGGACGAGCCGCACGAGGACAACTACGTCCGCGCGCACGCCCAGGCCGATCTCGCCGAGCACGGAGACCAGCGCCGCGCCACCACCCGCATCTTCGGTTCCAAGCCCGGCACCTACGGGGCGGGCCTGTTGCAGCTGATCGATGCGAAGAGCTGGCGCACCGACGACGACCTCGCCGAGGTCTACACCACCTGGGGCGGCTACGCCTATGGGCGCGATCTCGACGGCGCGCCCGCCGCGGAGGACATGCGCGGCGCGTATCGCCGGATCGGCGTGGCGGCCAAGAACACCGACACCCGCGAGCACGACATCGCCGACTCCGACGACTACTTCCAGTTCCACGGCGGCATGGTGGCCACGGTGCGTGCGCTGACCGGCAAGAACCCGGAGGCCTACATCGGCGACAGCACACGCCCGGACGCGGTGCGCACCCGGACGTTGTCGGAGGAGACGGCACGGGTGTTCCGGGCCCGGGTGGTGAACCCTCGTTGGCTCGAAGCCATGCGCAGGCACGGCTACAAGGGCGCGTTCGAAATGGCCGCGACCGTCGACTATTTGTTCGGCTACGACGCCACGACCAACGTGGTGGCCGACTGGATGTACGAAAAGCTGACGGAGAGCTACGTTTTCGACGAGGCGAACCGAAAGTTCATGGAGCAGTCCAATCCCTGGGCGCTGCACGGGATCACCGAGCGGTTGCTGGAGGCGGCCGAGCGGAAACTGTGGGAACGTCCCGAACAGGACACGATCGATCGGCTGCGGCAGGTCTACCTGGAGACCGAAGGGGAGCTGGAGTAGGGTCCGCCATCCCATTTTCCGGATTCGTCACGAAATGCGCTGTCGTGCAGGGCATCTTGGGCATACCAACTGTCCGAAGCAGTGATGTGTAACGTCTATAATCGCTGATGTTCCATGGCTGTACCCAGGTAACGACAGATCGATTCTGCTGAGGATGGGAAAGCTCATGAAGTTCAGGAAATTGGTAGCGACCACGCTGCTGACCATTGCCACCACCGGCGTCACGGCGGCTACCGCCTACGGGCAGGCCGAAATCTACGATCCCGCGCTCGGCGACGACGCCGTGGCCTCCTCCGTCGTCGTCGCGCCGGACCGGTCGAGCGCGACGCTGACGCTCGCCTCCGGCACGTTCGCCGTCACACCGGACGTGATCACCGTGCTCGCGCCGGACGGCGAGGTGGTGGCGACGGTGCCGACCACTCTGCGATCCGCGATGGGGCAGCAGGTCGCGGTTGCTCCGGAAATCAACGCGGACGCAACGACTTTGACCCTGACTCCGGTCGGCGCCGCCATTCCGGAGCCGGGTGCGCCGCAGTTCGTCGGTGATGCCGGGAGTGCCCTGGGCGGCGTGCTGATCGGCTGCGCCATCGGCGCCGTGGTCGGCCTGATCTTCCTCATCATCGGCGTGTTCCCCGGCTGCGTGCTCGGCGGCCTCATCGGCGGTGTCGCGGGCGCGGTCCGGTAGTACTTCCGCGTGAACTGTGCGATCGGCCCGCTCCCGGTATCGGTCCGGTGGCGCGGCCGATCGCCATCTCGACGCCTAATGGCATGGGCGGACGTACGTAGTCCGTCTTCAGCCTGCGCATGGCCGGAGCGAAGGCGGAGGTACGCCTAATGGGTCCTGTCGGACGTAGTCCGTCTTCAGCCTGCGCATGGCCGGAGCGAAGGCGGAGGTACGCCTAACCCGCCTGGGTCATGCACGGCTCGACGGTGAAGTCGAGCCCGAAATTGTTCAAGGTCACCGGCAGTGGCGCGTCCGGATTCGGGCGCGGCGTGGACCGCAGCCGGAAGTCGGCCGAGGTCAGCAGGTGGGCGAGCAGCGTGCTGGTGACGAACAGCACCAGGTTGCGGCCGGGGCAGTCGGCGGGGCCCGCGCTGAACGGCACGAGTTGGGGGTACCGCTCCGCGCGGCCGTCCAGCCAGATCTCCGGGACGAACTGGTCGGCGAAGGGCAGCAGTTCGGCATCCCGGTGGAACGCGGGGACCGCGATCATCAGCGCGGCGCCCGCGGCGATGGTGAAGCGCTCGTCGCCGTCGCGCCACTCGGTGTCGGCGGTGATGTCGCGCAGCAGCATGGGTGTGGTCGGCCACAGCCGCACCGACTCGAGGACACAGGCGCGCAGATAACCGCGCAGGTCGACGCGTTCCGGATCGACGGCGTCGGCGAGTGCGCGGGCCTGGTGCTCGGGGTGAGTGCTCAGCACCGCCAGTGCCCGGCTCAGCGCGATGCCCGCCGCGTCGAAGGCGAACAACCAGTGCGGTATCTGCCCGACCGGATCGGTGGCGCCGCCCGCGGGCACCGCGGCCAACGCTCCGGCGAGACTGTCCGGCGAAGCGGACTCCACGTGGCGGTACAGCCGATTGGTGAACTGGTCGCGCTGCCTGCGATGCGCAGGCGCGAGGAACGACCAGTTGCCCGCCGAGCGCAGCCGGGAGAGTTCGTCGGTGAGCACGGTGTCGTCGCGTCCTCGCTCGCCGAGCACGATTCGCCGCACCAGCCGCCACCAGCGCGTGGTGAACTGCCGCGCGTCCAGGTGGCCGCGGTGCAGGGCGGACAGAATCAACTCGCGCGCTTCCTCCGCGATCGCCTCGGCGAACGGACCGGCCAGGCGATGCAGCGGCTCGGCCGAGTCCAGCGCGGCCTCGTTCACGGCGCGGCGCTGGTCGCGTATCGGTCCCTCCGAGAGCAGGACGCCGTGCGGCTGGAACTGGCGCAACGCGGCGCGCTTCTCCCGATTCGCCGGACTGAACGGCGTCGGCGCGTCGGCCAGCACCCGTCCCACGTCATGCGGATCGAGAACGACCACGATCCGGCGACCCGGCACCACGAGCTCGACCGGGCCGGCGCCGAACTCGCGCCGCAACTGCCGCACGCGCTCGATCGCCCTGGAATCGGCTCCGGTGCGTTCCAGCAGGCCCAGCACCGGCCTGCGCCGGGCGATGACACCCGAGGCGACCGAGGCGAATCCGAGATCCGCCAACGCCGCCACCGCGGGCACTCCCACCAATCGGTGTTCGCGGGTTTCTGCCATACGGCCTCCTCCCGGTGCGCTCAGGTCGACACGGTGCCGACGACCGGTCACATACCCGGCGACACGGGGTCGAAACCGCGTCGCGGGCTGAGCGGCACCGATGCGGTGCCGGGAAGCTCAGTTCGGCGCCTGGGTCTCGTTCACCGCGAGCGCGTCCTCGACCGAGTCGAACACCGTGAGCAACCGGTCCAGCGCGGTGACCTCGATCGGCCTGCGCGCGGCGTCGCTGGGGACGACGCGCAAGCCACCGGAGCCGGTGGCTTCCGAGGCCGCCAGCAGGACGCTCAGCCCGGCGGAGCCGAGGAACCCGACGTTGGTCATGTCCACCACGACGGCGGCGGGTGCGTCGCGTAGCGCCTCGTCGAGAGCCGATTGCAAGCGCGGCGCGGACGCCATGTCTATCTCGCCGTGCACGGTGACGACGACCGTGTCCTCCGCCGACCGCACCTCGACCTCCAGCGCCCGGGGCGCGCTTTCGGAACTCACAATCCACCTCCCGTGCCGGCGACGCGTCCTCGGCAGTACGCCACGTCGACCTCCGCTCCGGTTCACGTCTCTTGCGCACGGTTTCTCGGCGCAGAGAGCGACCACTCCGCGGCCAACTTACCCCATCCCGTCGTGCGCTAATCACACTGTGCGCCCGCTCGCGCCTCCGACCAGGCGGTCTCGTGCGGCCGGACAAGCTCGTTGCGCCGGTCCGACGGCTGCCCCGATCGTGGCTCGGGGGAGCTGTGACACAAGAGCCGACCTGAAGGGGGCCGATCCCCATCAGCGGCGCGACGAAGCATGCCCGTCGTGCACCGCCGAGGCGGACGATCGACCTCGGTGACGGGTGCGGCTTCGTGATGACGGCGGGATGCAGACGCACACCGAATTGCCGCCGTGACTCGAGAATGTCGAGTCACGGCGGCAGTGATTTCGAGCTGCGGCGATGCGCCGCGTTATTCCGGCCAAGTGCCGGTGAGCGATTCGTAGCCCGTCGCGCCCGCGCGGTCGATCGCGGCCTTGACCAGGCCGAAAACCGCGCCCTGCAATGCCGCGGCGAAAAGCACCTCGCGCCAGGAATGATCCCGCGCGGTCGACGTCGGGGCCTGCCGCTCACCGGTGATCTGCTTCCACACCTTGGTGAACACGGCGTTCGCCGCGAGGCCGCCGAGCACGCTGATCAGCAGGCCGAGTGGTTTGTAGAGCGTCTTCATCGCCGCCTCCGCACGATCTGCCAGACCACGGCCGCGAGCACCGCCGCGCCGAGGGCAGTGGGAATCGGATGGGCGCGCAGTGCGCCACCGGCCTGCCTGCCGCGTTCGGCCACCGGCTCCGGTGTGGCCGCCGCCACTCGGTGGACGAGGTCGGCCGCGCCCGTCCTGGCCTGCTGGGCCTTGTCCGCGACGGTGAGCGCCGCCTCGGACGCCGCGTGCTGAGTCGCCTCGACGGCGTCGTGCGCCTTCTCCTTGCTGCGCGCGGGCACATCGAGTTTGTGGCCCAGCTCTTCGACCGTGCGGCCGAGATCCGCCCTGGCCTGGTCGCGGTCGCGCCGCAGGGCCGCGACGTCGTCGGTGGGCCGGTCGGCCCCGGGTCGGCTGTCACTCATCCCCGCCTCCTGTCCTTGATCACCTCGATGTCCTCGCGAACGCCCTCGACCGCTTCCTGCGGGATCGGCGGATTCGCCTCTTCGACGCTCTTCTTCCCGGCCAGACCGAGCACCGCCGCGACCACCAGCAGCGCGCCCGCGACGATCAGCGCGGACGCCCAGCCCGGCAGCACCTCGGTGAGGCCGAGCACCGCCGCGGCGACCAACGCCGCCCCGCCGTAGAACGCCAGTAGCGCCGCCACGCCCGCCAGGCCCGCTCCGAGGCCGAACCGTTTGCCCTTCTCCCGCATCTCGACGCGAGCGAGCCGGAGTTCGTCGCGGATGAGCCGGGACACCTGGGTGGTGGCGTCCTCGACCAGTTCGCTGACCGACCGTGCGTTCGCGGGCGGGCGAACCTGTGTCGTCCCGGTCATGAGACCTCCTTCGGCATGTCACACCTCCTGCCCGGCGACTACCCGCGCGTCCGAATTCCAATCGGACGCCGCGGCCGGTCCGGCGGGGGAGGGGTGTGCGACGCGCGAAGCGGCCGACGCCAGACCGTAGCTCGCGATGAAACCGAAGCCATTGCGGCGCAAGCCGAATCGCTACGAGGTCATTCGATGTACGGGCCGAGCTGCGGAATCGCCTCGATCGGGTGCCGCGCCCGCAAGCCCGCGCCGACGTCCTGGAAGTGCCAGGCGCCCTCGGTGCGACGCACTCGACCGAGCACCAGGCCGGTGTGCGAGCCGCCGCCGGTCAGCTCGTGGCGGGCGAGCTGGGCGCCCGCAACGGTGTCGATCACTCGGCAGTACGCGTTCGCGATCCGCTCGAAGGTCTGGCCGGTGTAGCAGGTGATGAGGAACAACACCGTCGTCACCTGCGCGGCGAGGCGGGACAGATCGACGCTGATGATCTCGTCGTCACCCTCGCCTTCTCCGGTGATGCTGTCGCCGTGCAGGCGGACGGCCCCGTCGGTCGAGCTGAGCTGCTCGTGGTACACGACGTCGACGAGCCGGTCCGCGGCGAAGAGCAAGGCCGCAACGTTGAGATCGATCTCCTCGCGCCGGCCGAAGAAGCGCGAACGGGCGGCCGGATCCCAGCCGAGCGCCACGGTGACGTGTTCGAGCGGGACGCCACGCTCGTCGCGGAGCTCGGTGCGCATCGGTGACTCCTCTGCGTCGGAGAGCGGGCGCGGCGGCCTCTGGCGCGTCCGCCGACGTTCCGGGCCGAAACCATAGGAACGACTTCGGCGGACGAGGAGCGTACCCGTTTTCGGCTCGAATATGGCGAGAATCCAATCCGCGAGACGGTGCGCCGCGAAGTCAAGGCATGCGGGTTGGCACGAGGCAGGTGCGCCGAGACCGCGGTGCGGGTCCATCCACGCATGGTCGTACGCCTGCGGAGTCGGCGTTCCGCTCGCGCGTCGAGGTCGCGGCGAGGCCGCGATCGGCGCACCCAGGGCTGCCGGTCGGGTCGGTCGAAGGTGACCGGCGATGACCGGCGCCGAGCCGTGTCGCGCGAATCTGCTCGATCTGGCGTACCCGTACGCGATGGACGCGGTGGCCGAGATCGAGCGCAGGCGCATCGAAAACCGGGTCGCGACAGCCGAATCCGGCACCGCAGCGGCGTTCGTCGGCGCGGTGCGGCGTATCCGGGACACGTTGGCGGCACTGAGCGCGACCGCCGCGGTGTATCCGCCACCCACCCTCGAGTCGAAGATCCTGCGGGCGATCGATGATTCGAGTCCGAGCGCGGACCAGCGCGGCCGACCACGCAGCGCATAGCCACCGTCGCGCTCAGCTGAGCGGCGCTCCGGTCGCCGGTGTCGCGCGGGAACTTCCCGGCTGGTCGCAGCCGTCGAGGGTCGCGCGCGCCACCTCCTCGACGACGTCGTCGATCTCTCCGCGCGCCCGCAGCGCCGCGATCTGTCGGTGCGCGCCGTTACCGCGCGCGAGCAGGCGGCCGAACGCCTCGTCGACGAATCGGCGGTCGCCCGCGTCCTCCAGCGCGGGCGCGGCGTAGTCGATCAGCCGGCACAGCAGGTCGCGCACGGGCGCCACCGTGCCGTCACGAGGATCGACGCCGTCTCCGGCCAGCCCCGAACGCGCTGCCTTCCAGTACGCCGCCCGCAACATCTCCGCGGGCACCTGCGGCGCGAGCTGCCCCGCCGCCAGCGATCTCTCCGCCATCACGACGACGGCGCGCACCAGCGCGGCCAAGAGCGCGGTCTCCTCGACGGTGGCCGGAATGTCGCTGACCCGTATCTCGACGGTCGGGAACGAGACCGAGGGACGGACGTCCCAGTAGACCATCTGCTTGTCCAGGATGCTGCCGCTGTTGAGCATCATCGCGACCATCGCCTCGTAATGCCGCGCGGATTCGAAGTACGGAGGTGGTCCGGCGCTGGGCCAGCGCCGCCACAGGATGCTGCGCCAGCTGGCGAAGCCGGTTTCCGTGCCGCGGTAGATGGCGGAGTTCGCGGTCATCGCGAGCAGTTGCGGCAACCACGGCCGCAGGTGGTTACTGACCTGGATCGCGGTTTCGACGTCGGGGATGCCGATGTGCACGTGACAGCCCGACAGCCCCTGCTCGTGGGCGAGCATGCCGAAGTTCTCCTCGATGCGCTGGTAACGCGGGGTGTCGGTGACCGGGAACTCGTGCGGGACGGTGGGCGGGATGCCGACCGCGAGCAGGCGGGCGTCGTTGCGCTCGGCGCATGCGGCGATGCCGCGGCGCAGGTCGCGCAACTGCTGGTGCAGTGCGCCGATATCGGTGTGGACCGCGGTGCTGGTCTCCACCTGACAACGGGTGAGTTCGAGTTGCAGGTCGATGCCGAGTTCCTCTGCGGTACGCGCCACCTCGACATTGCGTGCCAGCGGTTCGCCGGTGCGCGGGTCGACGAGCAGGAACTCCTCTTCCACCCCGATGGTCAGCCGCCCATCGTCCATGGATTGGCATTACCCACGGGCCGACGGGCTAGTCAACCGAACGAGTCGCGTTCGCCGATCAGTTGCCGGTCGGCTTCGACGCGGTTCGAACGGCCGGAGGGCGGCGACGCGAACGACGGGGGCCGCAGGAGAAGAAGTTGTCGCATGTTTCGGATCGCTGCACGTGTCGCCGCTACCGGGGCTGCGCCCGTGATCGTCGCCGCTGCTGGCGCGGGGGTGGCCGCCCCGGGACCTACGTTGTCGGCGGACAGCCAGGAGGAGGGCGCCATCGCGGTGGGCAGCCAGCCGCCGTCGGAGAACTGGAACTGTGTGTTGATCGGCTCGGCCGAGGCGGCCGGTCCCCGGGTGGACATGGCCGGGACCGGCGAGAGCCGGGGCGGGTTCGCGGAGGGCAGTACCGTGGCCGCGGCCTGTGCCGGGCCGCAGTGGCCGGTGGTGGCCAGGACGACCGGTGTCACATCGCTCGACGATGCCGACTGATCGATCCGCGCCTCCCATGGGCGGTGCTGCGGGAACAGCGCTGGGCGGGTAGGGCTCGATACTCTCGCTCCCATGCGGATCGTCGTCCTCGGCTCGGGCATCTCGGGTCTGTCCACCGCGGCCGAACTGCTCCGAGCCCGGCACGAGGTCATCGTCGTCAGCGCCGAGCCGATCACGGCGACGACGTCCTTCCTGGCCGCGGCGGTCTGGTTTCCGACGGCCGCCGGTCCCGCCGATCGCGTGCTGGCCTGGAGCGAGACGACTTTCGAGCACTTGGCGGCGCTGGCCGCCGCGGAAGCGCCGGGTGTGCGGATGTGCGCGTCCATGGCGCTGTATCGCGACGAGCCCGCGATTCCCGCGTGGTCGCGGTCGGTGCGCTCGTTCCGGCAGGCCGATCGGGTGGACCTGCCTCCGGGCTACGGATTCGGATTCCGTTTCGAAGTTCCTTTGGTGGAGATGCCGACCTACCTGCCGTTCTTGAGCGCGCAGGTGGACGCGGCAGGCGCGCGTCGCGTCCCGCGTGCTGTGCGGAGCCTCGATGATCTCGCGGACCTGTCGCCGGACGTCGTGGTGAACTGTGCCGGTCTGCGAGCCGCCGAGTTGGTGGGCGACCCGGAGACGTATCCGATCCGCGGCCAGATCGTGCGGGTCGCGAACCCCGGGCTGTCGGTGTCGGTCCGCGACGAAGCCCATCCGCTCGGTCGCGCCTACGTCCATCCCCGGGCGAACGACTGCGTCCTGGGCGGTTCGCTGGACACCGGCGAGTGGGACACCGCGCCCGACCCCGACCTCACCCGATCTATCCTGCGGCGCTGCCGCGATCTGGTCCCAGGGCTCGACGGCAGTGCGGTGCTGGACGCCGTGGTGGGACTGCGCCCCGGTCGCCGGGAAGTCCGCGTGGAACTCGACACCGCCGTGCTACCCGGCACGCCCGTCGTCCACAACTACGGCCACGGCGGCTCCGGCATCACCATCGGCCACGGATGCGCGCTGGAGAGCGCCGCGCTCGTAGCGGCGCTGTGAGCGGCGGCCGGTGCGTCGGCCGCGCTCAGTTGGCGTAACTGCGCGCCACCACCGAGTTCAGCGTCTCCAGGAATTCGCTGAGCACGCCGGGCTCGACCCGATCGCGCGCGGTGCGCCGTCCGGGGGAATCCGTGGCGGGTGCGGCGAGGCCCGCGTCGACGCTGTCGCGCAGGACGGCGTGCACCGCTTCGATCGGGATGCCCGCCTGGGCGCATCGGGTCGCCGCGTGCTCGAACCGGCCCAGCGCGAGACTGCCCGCCGCCTCGGCCGCGTCGACCAGGACGAGGGCCAGTTCCAAGCCCATTCTGATCAGCGCGTCGGGACCGCCGCGATGGGCGCCACGAGTGAATCTCGCGGACACTTCGGTGATGTCCCGATCTTCTTCGTGCGGGCCGATGTTCATGGCCCTCCCTCCGCGCGGCGACCCTGCTGCCACCGACGTTACGACGGGGATCGAAAGAATTCGACCGCGCGATTACGACTTGTGAGGCTTCACAGACGCGCGTCGCCCGTTTCGGGTGGTGTCCCCAACCGGAGGCTCGGACCTCGGCACGCCGACCCGGTCAAGTTACCGTGGAGTACTTTCCGCGATCGGGGAGGGAAGGAGTCACATGTCCATCACCGATTCGGCAGGCCCGGATCTGACCCTGTCGGGCCGCCCGGCCAGTTCTTCACTGCGGGACGTGCGGAATCTGTCGCGCAAGATGGTCGGCCATTTCATCGAGACCGTCGCGCACTGCCGGACGCTCCCCGGTGAGGCGCTCAACGGCGACATCACCAACATCACCCGCCTGTGTCTGGAACTGGCCGTCAGCATGCTCGACGGCAGTGACATCCCGGAGAAGACCCTCCTGCTGCGCAACGCCGCGGCGGGCTGGGCGCGAGAAGGCATTCCGATCGACACCATCCACCACGCCGTGCACGAGGGATTCAAGCTCGGCTTCGACCTGATCGTGGCGAACGCGACCGCCGCGGACTTCGACAGTCTCAAGGAGATCAGCCGCCGCCTGCTGGAGATCCTGGACACCATCACCTCGACCGTCTCGCGGGCCTATGTGACCGAGTTGCGCGCCGTGGTCGGCGAGCACCACACGGCCGCGCACACCCTCGCTTCGGCCCTGCTCGGCGGGCACCCCACCTTCACCATGGCCCGCGAATGCGGCATCCAGATCTCCGACTCGTATTCCGTTGTCGCCCTGGCGATTCCGCCGCACCCGGAGGAGCGCAACCCGCATCTCGACGGTGCGGTGGTCGCGCGGCGGAAGCTGCGCCGGGTGCAATCCGAACTCGCCACCCGCTGCGGTGAATCGGTCTTGTCGCTGCTCAGCGTCGACGGCGGCACCATCCTGCTACCGTCCGCGTCGCCGGAGGACAAGTCGCTGGACGAACTGGTGGACAGTCTCGGCCGCGCCGCGCAGGTGCCGATCGTCGCGACGGTGATCGCCGCGACCCCGGTCGAAGTGCCGACGGCCGCCGACCGCGCGCACGAGCTGCTGGACATGGTGCAACGGCTGCGCTGGACCCGCGGACTGTTCCGCTTCGACGACCTCGCGCTCGAATATCAGCTCACCCGGCCCGGACCCGGACTGGAAACCCTGCGCACACTGCTCGACCCACTCGACGAGCACCCCGAACTACTCGAGACGCTCAAACGTCATATCGGCACGAATCTCAATCGCCAGCGCACGGCGCGATCGCTGCACATCCACACCAACACCGTGGACTACCGGCTCAAGCGCATCGGCCAGCTCACCGGTTTCGACCCCGCGCAGGCATCCGGGGTGTGGTACCTGCGTGCGGCGTTGGTCGCCCGCAGCTACCGGGACTCCGAGGACGAATCGCCGGTCGGTGCGTGGGCGGGGGCGGTCTCCTCATAGGTTCGGCGCACCACTTCATCGTCGCCGAGCAGGGCATGGACCGTCTCGGGGGTCCAGCGCCGGTCGGCGCCGGGCCGAGTGGCGAGATAACCCGCAGTCGCGCGGGCGGACCAGCCGTGTGCCGCGCGCAGGCCCGCGGCCAGATACCGCAGGTAGGCGGCGGCGGGCGGATTGCCCCGAACGTCGCGACAACGCCACGGGGCGGTGAAGGTGAGCACCGGGTACCCGGCGTGCGTTCCCGCGCAGACCAACGTTTCGTAGCGTCCCGGGCCGAGAGTCATCGTCCCCTGCGCGATCGCCTCGCTGAGATCCATGTCCGCCCCCGGGGCGCGATACATCTCTTGCGCCACGATGTCGGAGAACTGGGCGGTGGTGAGCAAGTGGGCGTGCACGGCCATCTCGCCCGGGCAGTCGGGGTCGTAGAAAGCGCGGCCGCCGGTCCAGGTCAACGATTCGGTGGCGAAATACAGCACGCCCCGGAGCAGGAGGGGCGTCGAGCGGATCGGGTCGGCGTTGTCGCGGCAGCCGGGCAGCGTGAGTGTTCCGCCTGCGGGCTTGCCACCGCGAAGATAGGTCCGCAGCCTGGCCAGACTCATATTCGAGCCGTACGCGGCGTACCAGACCGGATCCGTGCGCACGGGCGGCTCGGACCGACTCACGTCCGGTCGCGCGCTGGGCGCTGTCGCTGTCGCGCCGTCGGTATGCCAGGCCGTCATGGCACCCATTCTCGACTGTTCGCGACGTAGTGCCCACCTGACATTTCCGGCCGAAGGACGCGGTCGGCCGCCGACGCGGCGTCATTCCTTGCCCGTCGGCCGGGTGGGTGCCCGTGTGCGCGGACCGAGTGCTTCACCGGTTGCGCGCCACGCCGCCGTCCGCGGCGCACCGGGCCAGCGCTTCCGCGGGACCAGACGGAGGAGCTTGCCGACGCCAGATGACACGGAATTCCCGGGTGAGCACGACGGAGTCGGCCGTGGGCACCTCCACGAGGGCCGCGCTGTCCAGATCGGGCGCCGCGATCAACCGGCTCAGCACCGCGGGTGCGACTCCGGCCCGCGCCGACGCGACGATCGCCGCCGCCGAGCCCAGTTCGGCGGCCGGGCGGGCAGGCTGGCACTCCGCGCCCAGGATTTCCCACACCGTGTCGCGGGTGCCGGATCCAGGCTCGCGCCACAGCAGGGGAGTGGTCGCGAGTTCGCGCAATGTCACCGGCCGTCGGCGGTGTGCCCACCGGTGGCCGGGCGCGACCACGACAACCAGATCGTCGGCGCCGAGCACTCGGCTGCCGAGTCCGGGCGGCGGGTGCGGTCCCTCCACGAAACCGATGTCCGCCCTGGCGTTGCGGACCAGTTCCTCGACATGCCGGGTGTTGTCGACTTCGAGGGATACCGCCACCTCCGGATAGGACTCGCGGAAAGCGTCGAGCCACTGCGGAATGCGATGGTCGGCGATGGTCTTCGACGCGGCGATCCGCAGGTGTGGCACCTGAGCGGCGTGCAGCGCGGCCACACCCGCGCCGAAGGCCCGCGCCGCGTCGAGCACGGCTTGCGCGTGCTCCACGACCGAGCGCCCCGCGTCGGTGAGCGCCGACCCGGTGGGCCCGCGATCCAGCAGCCGTAGCCGTAGCCGTCGTTCCAGGGCGCTGATCCGCATGCTCGCGGCGGGCTGGCTGATGCCGTGCCTGCGCGCGGCCGCGCCGAGGCTGCCCGACTCCGCGACGGAGACCAGCAGGTCGAGCACCTCCAGATCAGGTGTTCCTGGCGGCAGCGTCATGGGCAGATTATGAGCCTGCTGCGATGGCGCGGCATTCCCTGCCCCATCAGCGCGGCTTATGAGGTGCTGTCGTCCCGACGGCTACCCGGACAGATCGTTTGCCGCGATCGTTGTCGAAATGACGCATCTTCGCCGGCACGGGCCCGGCCTTCTGGTGGCAGCGGTGCTCGCCACCGCCGCGACTTTCCTGGGCGCGGTGTGGCCCGTCCTCGGCGTGCCCGTGCTCGCCCTGGCCGGTGGCGCGATGTTCGGTGTTTTCGCACGCCGCACGGGGAGCGAGCGATTCACTCCCGGGTTGGCCTCGGCGCAGCAACGATTGCTCGGCGCCGCCATCGTCCTGCTCGGTCTCGGGTTGCCCGTCGGCGCGGTGGTCGGCGTGGGCCGCGGCACGATAGTCGTACTGATCGGCACATTGCTCGTCGGCGCCCTGGCCGCGCTGGTCGTCGGCAGGCTGCTGGCCCTGGACCGGGATTCCGCCATCCTGGTGGCGGTGGGCACCACCATCTGCGGGGCCTCCGCCATCGCCGCCGCCACGGCGGTCATCAAGCCCGACCGCGAGCGGGCCGCCTACGCACTCGGCACCATCTTCGTCTTCAATGTCGTCGCGGTGCTGGTCTATCCGCCGCTTGGCCACCTGCTCGGCATGTCCGAGCAGGCATTCGGCTTGTGGGCGGGCACCGCCATCAACGACACGTCCTCGGTGCTCGCCGCCGGCGTGGCGTTCGGATCCGCCGCCGCGCATTTCGCCGTCATCGTCAAGCTGGTGCGCAGCCTGGCGATCGTCCCGCTGTGCGTCGGATTGCACTTCGGAGCCCGGCGCGATTCCGGCGTCACGCCACTGTGGCGCACCATTCCGCTGTTCGTGGTGCTGTTCCTCGCCGCGTCGGCCCTCGCCGCCACCGGCGTGATCCGGCCCTCGTGGACGACCGCCCTGAGCCATGTGAGCGCCTGGCTGATCGCCGCCGTCCTGGCCGCCGTCGGCGCCACCCTCACGCCGCAGCGCCTACGCACCGCAGGCCATCGCCCCCTGATCTTCGGCGGCATCCTCTCCGTCATCCTCGGAATCTCCAGCCTCGCGCTGCAATTCGCCACCGGCTGGTGGTGAGCAACATACGAATTGTGGCGGCGGCTCGGCGGACACGGTTGCCGCCACCTACGCCCATACACGTAATCGCGAACCGTCCTGCGGTCGGATGTCGCCGCCGTCGCGCGGGCCTACCGTTGCCCTATGACGTGGAACGAGATGAGCCAGAGCAAATACGTGCGGCTGACCACCTTCAAGAAGGACGGGACGCCGGTGGGCACACCCGTGTGGGTGGCTCCGGATGGTGACCGGATCGTCGTGTGGACCAATCCCGAGACCTGGAAGGTCAAGCGGATCCGCCGCAATCCGGACGTCACGCTGCAGGTCTGCGACGGGCGCGGCCGACCGACGGCGGCGGAGGTCCTGCCGGGCAGCGCGCGCATTCTGGACGCGGACGGCACCCAGCGCGTGCGCGATGTGGTCGCGGACAAGTACGGGATCATCGGCAAGCTCGCCATTCGCGGGCACAAGCTGCTGCGCGGCGCGAACGCGTCCGTCGGGATCGCGATCGCTCCGAAGGCGACAGTCGATCCGGCCTAAGCGGATTCGGCGAGACCGGCCGAGCGCCAGATGTCCGCGAGATCGTCGAGCGGGATCGAGAGCGCCTGTGCCAATGCCACCACGGTGCCGAAAGCAGGCGAGGGCAACCGTCCGGTCTCGATCTTGCGCAGCGTCTCCGGTGAGATCCCGGCGGCGTGGGCGACGTCGGTGAGTTCGCGGTTCGCGCGGGCCGCGCGCAGGGCGGCGCCCAAGCGGCGACCCGACTCGATCTGCGCGGGGGTCAACGGGAGGCGGACCATGCGCTCAGGCTACGGACGGCAGTGCGAGGTCGCAAGACGGATTGGTATTAAAATACCGGCGCAGTTAGGGTGGTATTAAAATACCGGCGCACTGGAGGAATGATGGTCGAGTTGAAGAGCCCCGCGGAGATCGCGCGGATGCGAGTGGCGGGGCGCTTCGTCGCAGACGTGCTCGCCGAGTTGCGCGACCGGGCGCGGGTAGGGGTGAACCTGCTCGACCTGGAAGCCCGCGTCCGAGAACGCATCCGCGCGCGCGGAGCCCAGTCCTGCTACTGGGACTACGCGCCCTCGTTCGGGCGAGGACCGTTTCGCAATACCGTCTGCCTGTCGGTGAACGACGCTGTGCTGCACGGACTTCCGTTCGACTATGCCTTGCGCGACGGCGACGTGCTGACCATGGACCTCGCGGTCGGCATCGAAGGCTGGGTCGCGGACGCGGCGACCACGGTCGTGGTCGGCTCGGCCGCGGAGGAGGACGTTCGGCTGGTGCGGGCGACCGAGGAGGCGCTGGCCGCGGCGATCACGGTCGCGGTGCCGGGCAACCGGATCGGCGACATCTCCGCCGCCATCGCCGAGGTGGCGCGGGCGTACGGCTATCCGGTGAACACCGAATTCGGCGGTCACGGCCTCGGCCGCACCATGCACGAGGACCCGCACGTGCCCAACGACGGCCGCCCGGGGCGCGGCTATCGGTTGCGCCCCGGACTCACCATCGCGATCGAACCGTGGTTCGCGCGCACCACCGACCGCATCGTCACCGATCCGGATGGCTGGACCATCCGTTCGGCGGACGGCTCCCGCACCGCGCACTCCGAGCACACCATCGCGATCACGCCGGACGGGCCACAGGTGCTGACCGCGGCGTGAGGGTCTAAGTCTCCGACAGCCAGGAAGACAGGTCGTCGGAGGCGCGTAAGTCGTCGGCGATGTACGCGCGTTCCTCGGCGGACAGTTCCATCGCGCGCAACTCCGCCCGGAATCCATCGGCTCCGCCGGGGTCGCCGGTCGCGACGGCGAGTTCGGCGAGCGCCGCCAGTGCCCGCGCCACGTCGAGCCGGGGCGCTTCGCTGCGGAACCGGCGGAGACCGACCTCGAGCACGCGGAACGCGGCCTTGTCGTCGGTCTTGAAATCGCGCAGGATGCGGGCGTTGTCCAGCACTCTGGACAGCCCGTCCAGCTCCTTCGATCCGCCGTACTCCACCTTCGGGGGTTCGTCGCGCTGGATGTAGATCACCTGGTTGCCCGCCGGATCGATGACGGTGAACCGGGACTGCCCCGGCCGGAAGCGGGTGATCCGGGGCAGGCCCTTGGCGGGGATCTTGCCGTAGCGGCTGCGCAGCGCCGCGGAGAAGGCTCGATGCCTGCTCGCGACGTCGTCGACCATCACGAGGCAGCCTGCGCGTTCGGCGGGGATGTCGGAGTCCTTCGGCGCGGGCACGAAGTGCAGGGCGCAACCGTGGTCCTCCACCGCTCCGTAGACGTAGGGACGGGTCTGCTCATGGGTCACCGTGTAGCCCAGCGTCCGGTAGAAGTCGAGCGTGTCGGTCAGGTCGCCGGTCCAGAGTTGCGGTACCGCCGTGTCGGCCATGAAAACTCCCATTTACCTGCGGTAGTCAATTTTGACTAGGTGAGCGTAGCGATGGTTTTCGCCGGAAGTCAAACTTGACTACCATGCGATCTCGGAGCGGAAGGAGTTCGCGATGTCGGTGGTGCGCCTGCTCGTGCTGGGGGTGATGCGCCTGCGTCAGCCCGTGCACGGCTACGCGGTGCGTCAGGAGTTGCTGTCCTGGCGGGCCGAAACCTGGACGAACGTCAAGCCCGGCTCGATCTATCACGCTCTCAAGCAGCTCACCCGCGAGGGCAAGCTGAGCGCGTTCGGCACCCAGACCAGCGACCAGGGCCCTGGGCGCACGCTGTTCGAGCTGACCGAGGCGGGAGAGGCCGAGTTCCGCGGGCTCATGGACGAGGCGCTGGTCAGCATCGATATGGAGGAACTGGGCGCTGCCATCGCCTTCATGGACGCGCTGCCAAGGGCGCACGTCATCGCGAAATTGCGGGAACAGCGCCGCCGCAGCGAGGAAGTGCGCGCCGACCTGCTCGCCATGATCCCGGACTTTCCCGGGCGGTACGAAGCGCCGCACGCGACCGATCTGCTGGAGCTGTGGAGTGGCGTGTTCGAGAACCTGTCGAAGTGGACCGACGGAGTACTGGCGCGTCTGGAAGCGGGGGAGTACCGACTGCCGGAGTGAATGTCCGGCACGAACCCGCGCCTTTCCCGCGTCGCTCACCGCACCTGGATGCGGGATACGCTGCCCGCATGACGAATTCGCTGGACGCCGTCGCCAAGGCCGACTACGTACTGCTGACCACCTTTCGCAAGGACGGATCGCCCGTCGGCACCGCGGTGTGGGCGGTGTCCGAGAACGGCAAACTGTACGTTTGGACCGTGACCGACAGCTGGAAGGTCAAGCGCTTGCGCCGCAATCCGGCGGTCAGCGTGCAACCGTGCAGCGCGACCGGCAAGCCGCACGGCGCGGTGGTCGAAGGAACCGGACGGATCCTCGATGCCGAGGGCACGGAGCGGGTCCGCAAGCTGCTGCGGCGCAAGTACTGGCTCACCGGTCCCCTCGTCATCCTCGGCAGCAACCTGCGGCGCGGCAAGTCCGGAACCATCGGCATCGAGATCGACCTCGCGGCCTGACCCGCCGCGCTCAGGTCGCCTGGCTGACCGACGACATGTGGAAGTCCGGAATCCGCAGGGGCGGCATCGCGGTCCGGGTGAACCAGTCCTTCCATTCCCGCGGCAGCGTGAGCTCGGTGGCGCCCGCCTCGCTCACCCGCCGGAGCACATCCAGCGGGCTCTCGTTGAACCGGAAGTTGTTCACCGCGGCGGTGACCTCGCCGTTCTCGACGAGATACACCCCGTCCCTGGTGAGACCGGTGAGCAGCAGCGTCGCCGGATCGACCTCACGGATGTACCACAGGGTGGTCAGCAGCAAGCCGCGCTCGGTACGCGCGATCATGTCGTCGATCGTGGCGTCGGAACCGCCGGTGAGCAGCAGATTGCCGCCGGGAACCGTGGCGGGTGCGTCGAACTCGGCGGCGGTGGCGCGCGGATAGATCAGCGCGGAGATCACGCCGTCGCGCAGCCAGTCGACGCGCTCCGCGGTCAGGCCGTTGTCGAACACCGACATCGATTCCGACGACGCGGTCGCCGCCACGAACGGCTGGTATTCCAGTCCGTGCGCGTGCGGATCGGAGTAGAGCGTGAGCGGGATATCGCTCAGTCGCTCGCCGACCCGGGTCCCGCCCGCTCGCGCGAACGCCGTGTGGCCTTCCTGCGCGCCCCTGCCCTCCATCGACCAGGCCAGGTAGATCATCAGGTCGGCCACGGTGGAGGGCGGCAGCAGCGTCTCGTAGCGGCCCGCTGGCAGCTCGACCTTGCGCTTGGCCCAGTCCAGGCGGCGGGAAAGGTCCGCGAGCAAGCCGGATACGTCGACGTCGGTGAAGTCCGCGGTACCCACCCCGACCCACGCGCTGGCCAGATCCGCGCCCTCGCCGCGTTTGCCGTTGATCTCCACCGAACCGGTGGGTTGCACGAAGCGGCGCCGGATGCCGGTCGAGGTGCCCAGCCAGGTGGTGTGCATCTGGTGATGGGCGAAGCCGTAGAGGCGGTCGGCGCTGTCGAATCCGGCGGACAGGCCCTCGGCCAGATCGGTGAACACCTCTATGCCGGTGCCGGTCGCCGGGGCGGCCCAGTCGTGGTCGACGGTGTCGGGCACCAGCAGCGGCATCGCGTCGCGCGCGGGTTCGGCGCCGCGCGCGGCCTCCTCGCTGGCGCGCACGACGGCCTCGGTGTCGTCGGGGTCGACGCTGGACGAGGCGATGGTGCCGACGCGGGCCAGCGTGGGCCCCTCGCGGAACACCGAGATCACCGCCCATTTGCGCGACACCGACGAGCCGTTGGTGGTCATGGAGTTGCCCGCCCAGCGCAGTGACGCCTCGTGCTCGTCACGGACGATCACCATGGCCTCGTCGGCGCGCGACAGCGCCAGCGCGCGCTCCACGGTCACGCCGGCGGGGAACAGATCGTCGCTCACTGGCCTGCCTCCGTCCGGGTGTTGAGAATGTTGACGCCGCGCACCAGGACCGACGGGCAGCCGTGGCTGACCGCGGCGACCTGGCCCGGCTGCGCTTTCCCGCAGTTGAACGCGCCGCCGAGCTGCCAGGTCGACGGCCCGCCGACCGCTTCCATCGCGCCCCAGAAGTCGGTGGTGGTGGCCTGGTAGGCGACATCGCGCACCTGGCCGTCGAGCTTGCCGCCGCGGATGCGGAAGAACCGCTGGCCGGTGAACTGGAAGTTGTAGCGCTGCATGTCGATCGACCAGGACCGGTCGCCGACGATGTAGAGGCCGTCGTCCACCCGGGAGATGAGTTCCTCGGTGCTGGTGTCGCGGTCGGGATCCGGTTGCAGTGACACGTTGGCCATGCGCTGGATCGGCACGTGATGCGCCGAATCCGCGTACGAGCAGCCGTTGGACCGCTCCAGGCCGAGGCGCGGCGCGAACACCCGGTCCAGTTGATAGCCGACCAGGATGCCGTCGCGGACCAGATCCCAGCGCTGCCCGGCGACGCCCTCGTCGTCGTAGCCGACCGTGGCCAGCCCGTGCGCCTCGGTGCGGTCGCCGGTCACGTGCATGATCGGCGTGCCGTAACGCAGTGACCCGAGCTGGTCCGGAGTGGCGAACGAGGTTCCCGCGTAAGCGGACTCGTAGCCGATGGCGCGGTCGTACTCGGTGGCGTGGCCGATGGATTCGTGGATGGTCAGCCACAGGTTGGTCGGATCGATGACGAGGTCGGTCGGCCCGGCCTGCACGCTGGGCGCCTTCACCTTCTCGGCCAGCCACTCCGGAATCCGGGCCAGTTCGCCGTCCCAGTCCCACATGCCGTCGGCCCCGGTGACGTATTCCCAACCGCGGCCCACCGGTGCGGCGAGCGTGCGCATGGTCTCGAACACACCTGCCGACGCGTCCACGGTGATCGCTTCGAGGCTCGGGTGCAGCCGCACTCGTTGCTGGACGATCGAGGAGCCCGCGGTGTCGGCGTAGAAGGTCTGCTCCTTGACCTGCAACACGCTCGCGGTGACGTGATCCACTCCGTCGGCGTGCGACAGGCGCTCCGAATAGTCCTGCAGCAGCGCGACCTTCTCGCCGGTCGGGACGGCGAACGGGTCGACGTCGTAGGCCGACACCCAGCGCGCGTCGGCGTAACGCGGCTCGTCGGCCAGCTCGACGCGTTCGCGGTTGAGTGCCCGCAGCGTGGTCGCGACCGTGACGGCGGTGCGCGCCACTTCGGCGGCGGTACCGGGCGTGAGCACGGCGTGCGACGCGAAACCCCATGTGCCGTCGACGATCACCCGCACGGCGAAGCCGAGTTCGGTGCTGTCGGTGACGGCCTCCACGCGCCCGTCGCGCAACCGGATCGATTGGGTCACCTGGCGGTGCACCCGCAGGTCTGCGTGCTCGGCGCCGGCCGCCGTGGCCGCGGCCAGTGCGGCGTCGGCGAGCGCGGCCAGTGGCAGGCCGAGGAACTCGGCGTCCACGTCTCTGGAAGTCGCGATGCTCACCCGCACCAACCTAGTCGGTCTCGCCGCGGGTGCGCGGTGATCACACGCCGTGCGACAGCGCATCGGGTGCCGATTCGCGCGCGATGCGTAGTGGCGCTGAGTGAACGGCGCGCGCGACACTCGGGCTTTACCGCGTGTTGCTCGCCGGATGCCGTACTGTGCCCGCGTGCCGCCATCCGCCCTCCGTGACCGTAAACGCGAACGTACCCGCCGAGCCATTCTGGAAGCCGCAGCCGAGCTGTTCGAGACGAGCGGCTACGAGGAGACCACGGTGGCCGACATCGCCGCGGCGGCGGACGTCGGCACACGCACGTTCTTCAACTATTTCGCGAGCAAGGAAGAGCTGCTCTTCCCGGAATCCGACGAGCGGGTGCGCGCCGCGGTGGCGGCCATCGCCAGCAGGCGTCCGGGCGAACGGCCGGTGGAGGTCGTGCTGCGCGGGCTGCGCGCGGCGGGTGACAACCCCGGCGAGCATCTCGTCGACGACCTCCATGCCCGGATCGGGGCGCTGCGCGCCCAGGTGTCGCGGACGGTGCCCGCGGTGAGCGGCCGCGCCGCGCACGCCCAGCTGGTCACCCAACGCGAGATCGCCAGGCAGTTGCACAAGGCGTTCCCCGCCGAGCTCGACGAGGTCGGCGCCGCCGCGTTGGTCGGCGCGGTCGTCGGTGCGGTGTCGGGTGCGTTGACGGTGCTGTTCCAGCGACCGGTGGCGGGAGTCGAGGACGGCGAGCGCCTGCAGCGCGAGATCCACGAGACCACCTCGCGGGTGCTGCAACCGTGGCTGGCCACCCAGCACCCCCAACCGGTGGGCTGATCAGCCGAACTGCTGCCAGCCCAAGCGGATCACCATCCCGATCACCACCACCAGTAGCACGACGCGGACGAACTCGGCGCCCTTCCGCAGCGCCATGCGCGCGCCGACCACGGCGCCGAGGACATTCGCGACGGCCATCCCCGCGCCGAGTGCCAAGAGGATGTGCCCGGTCGCCCCGAAGAAGAGCAGAGCGCCGAGGTTGGAGCCGCAGTTGATCACCTTCGCCATCGCGGCGGCCCGCACGAACTCGGTCCCGAGCAGGGTCGCGAAGGTGATGATCAGGAACGTTCCGGTGCCGGGCCCGAGCAAGCCGTCGTAGAAGCCGATCAACCCGGCCGCCAACGCCACCGTGAGGACTACCTTCCGCCTGGTGGGTGGATGCGTGGCCAGGGTGACGCCGATCGACGGACGCAGCGTGACCACCACCGCGACACCGACCAGCACCACCATGACGATCGGAATGAACAGTTCCCGGTCGATCAGCGAGACCGCGGCCGCGCCCAGTGCCGCCGCCCCCGCGGCGATCACCGCCGCGGGCAGCAGCACCCGCCAGCGCATCGGCACCTTGCGAGCGAAGGTCAGCACCGAGGCGCTGGTCCCCGCGACCGCGGCGAGCTTGTTGGTGCCCAGCGCGGTCTGCGGCGCGATCCATGGGGCCACCACGAACAACGTCGGCAGCACGATCAGCCCGCCGCCACCCACCACCGCGTCCACCCAGCCCGCCGCCGTCGCCGCTGTCAACAAAACCGCCCAGTCTCCGATCTCCACCCGGTCAGACAACCAGACCGCGGATCCGGACCCTGCCCGCTGCCGGGGACGGGCAGTCGTCGGCTGGGCCGGGTCGCCCGCGTGCCGAGGCCACCTACTCTGATCCGGTGCGTCGTTTCAGTCTGTGGCTCCGGGGCAAGCCCGTCGTGGCCGACTCGGCGCTGGCGGCGATCTTCGTGCTGCTCGAGATCATCGGGGTGGGGAACGCGCACAACAAGCTCGCCTACCTGGCCATCGGGGTGCTGCTTCCGCTGCCGCTCGCCCTGCGGCGGGTGTATCCCCGGGCCATGGCGGCGGCTACTTTGGCGTTGTCGCTGACCGAGACGCTGGTCGGCTTCCTGGTCCAGGACGACGCGGACCACATCGCGCAGCTGTCCCACGGCATCATGCTGTACACGCTGGTCGCATACGTCGGCAGGCGGGACGGACTGTGGTACGGGCTCGGTCTGGTGGTGGATCTCGTGCTCTCGATCGTCGCGATCGGGAAGCCGTCCGGGTCCGACAGCGTGTTCACCGCCATGTTCTACGCCTTGTGCTGGACGCTCGCGGAGTTCATCGGCGCGCGGCACGCCTACGACGCCGAGGTGGCGGCCCGGCTCGCGGTCGCCGACTACGACAAAGAGCGTCGCGCGCACGACGCCGTCGCGGCCGAACGCACCCGCATCGCGCGGGAACTGCACGACGTGGTCGCCCACGCGGTGAGTGTGATCATCGTGCAGGCCGACGGGGCGAAGTACGCGCTGCGCCGCGACCCGGACGCGGCCGAGCAAGCGCTCGCCACCATCGCGAGCACCGGCCGGGAGGCGCTGCGCGAACTGCGCAGAACCGTGGCCCTGCTGCGCACGGAGCACGCGCCCGACCAGTTGCCCCAGCACGGCACCGCGGGCATCGCCAAGGTCGTGGAGATGATGCGCGGCACCGGCCTGGCCGTCGAGCTGGAATTGACCGGCGAACTCGACGACATCGCGCCGGAGGTCAGTCTCGGCGTGCACCGCATCGTGCAGGAATCGCTCACCAACACGCTGCGGCATGCCGGGCCGCATCCGAAGGCGTGGGTGCGGGTGCGCCGCACCGATGCCGACGTGCTGATCGACGTCACGGACACCGGTGGGGCGTCGCCGACGGAACCGGCCGCGCGCATCCAGGGCAGCGGTCTCGGCTTGGTGGGGATGCGTGAACGCGTCGCCGTGCTCGGCGGCAGCCTGGACGCGGGCCGCCACGCGGACGGAGCCTGGCGGGTGCACGCCAGCATCCCGCTGCGTTCCGACCCGGCGGACTGAACGAGCCGCCCGGCCGCTCGTTGCGTGAAAAGTAATGAGCGGCAGTGGAATTCGGCCCATGTCGACCGATAGGCGAGACCGGCGCCGCAACTGCCGCCCGGCGCGGCGAAGCGGCCACGTTACATTGGGGAACGTGCCGATCACCGTGCTCGTCGTCGATGACCAGGAACTCATGCGGATGGGATTGAAGATGGTGCTCGGCGCGCACCCGGACATCGAAGTGATCGGCGAGGCGGCCAACGGCGCGGCCGCGGTCACCACAGCGGCGGAACTGCGTCCCGACGTGGTGCTGATGGACGTGCGGATGCCCGTGGTGGACGGGGTCGTCGCCACGACCCGCATCGTGGAGGCCGGGCACGGCAGCCGGGTGCTCGTCATGACGACCTTCGATCTCGACGAGCACGCGCTCGGCGCGCTGCGGGCGGGGGCGAGCGGATTCCTGTTGAAGGACACCCCGCCGGAGGATCTCGTCTCGGCCATCCGCAGCGTCGCCGCCGGTGACGCGGTGGTGTCGCCGAAGGTCACCAAACGTCTGCTGGACCGGCTCATCGCGGAGAACCCGGCGCGCACCCGCGACCCGGGCGTGCTCGATGTGCTCACCGCCCGCGAACGTGAAGTGCTCGAGCAGATCGCGGCAGGCCGCTCCAACGCGGAGATCGCCGAGCAGTTGTACCTCTCGGAGGCCACGGTCAAGACACACGTGGGCCGGGTGCTGACCAAACTCGGTCTGCGCGATCGGGTTCAGGCAGTCGTGCTCGCCTACGAGACCGGGCTGGTGCGGCCGGGCGGATGACGGCGCGGGCTCTCAGCGACCTATCAGGCGAATCACGGAGAAAAAACCGGGCGCGAGACGTTGACCGGGGTAGATCGTCCGAAAGGATCGCCATGCCCGCCTTGTTGTTCGTGCTGTACGTCGTCGTGGAAATCGCCGCGCTGGTCACGGTCGGTCAGCTGATCGGCGCGTTGCCGACCATTCTGCTGCTGATCGCCGGATCAGGAGCGGGAATGCTGCTGGTCGGTTCGCAGGGGCGGCGGGTGTTCGAGCAGTTCCGCCGGGCCGCGCGCGGGGAAGTGGCGCCAGGGACCGCCGTGGCGGACGGCGCCCTGGTCGCGGCGGGCGGTGTGCTGATGTTCGTACCCGGCCTGGTCACCTCGCTGTTCGGTCTGCTCCTGCTGCTGCCGCCCACGCGGTTGCTGGCGCGTCCAGTGCTGGCGGCCTTCGCCGCACGGCGCTTCGGCAAGCTGGTCGCGACCGCGCCTTACCGTGGGGTGGTCGTCGACGGCGGCGACGTGGTGGACGGCGTCGTCGTGGGGCAGTGGTACGACGACGGTCAGGGCAACGCGCGCCGCGCGATCCCCTCGTCCTGAGTGAACTCGCCGCACCCGGTTCCGTGTCGCGCCGCGAAGGGCTATCGTGACGCGATGACCACCGAGCAACTCACCGTGACGGTGAGCGAAGAGCTGGCCGCCGCGGTGAAACGAGCGGCCGCCGCTGCGGGACAGTCGATTTCCGGATTCACGGCCGCGGCGCTGCGGCTGGAGCTGATCGCCGTGGAGGCGGGCTGCTTGCCCGCGGCGGCCGGGAGAACCGGCGGTACGCCGCCGGAATACGCGGAGGTGATGGCGGTGCTCGCGCAACCGGAGGATCTGGACCGCCACTCCGTGCTGAACGCCTGACCGAAACCGCCGGTTCGGGCATGGGGCAGACTGGTGCCTCGTGAGTACCCAGTTGCTGATCGGCGGCCGTTTCTACAGTGCCAGTTCACCCGACGCCACGGCGATGGCGGTGAGCGACGGAACCGTCGTCTGGCTGGGCGCCGAGCAACCCGGACGGGCGCTGCATCCGGATGCCGAGATCGTCGACCTCCACGGCGCCTTCGTCGCGCCCGCGTTCGTCGATCCGCATGTGCACGTCACCGCGCTGGGCCTGAAGCTGACCGGGCTCGACCTGTCGGCCGCCCGGTCGCTCGAACACTGCCTGCGGCTGCTGCGGGAGTTCGCCGAGGCGCACCCCGACAGCGCGGTACTGGGTGACGGCTGGGACGAGACCACCTGGCCGGAGGGACGGCCGCCCACCGTCGAGGAGATCGACGCGGCGGCGGGTGCGGGCAGGCAGGTCTATCTCTCCCGCGTGGACGCGCACTCCGCGGTGGCGTCCTCGGCGCTGCTGAACGCGCTGCCCGGGCTGGCGGCGACCGACGGATTCACCCGAGGCGAGCCCGTGCGTGCCGCCGCCCACCACTTGGTGCGCGCCGCCGCGCTCGCCGGATTGACTCGGGCACAACGGGATCGAGCGCGCGCCGCGGCACTGGACCACGCCGCCGCGCGCGGTGTCGTCGCGGTCCACGAATGCGCGGGACCGGAGATCGCGGGTCGCGATGACGTCCGCGAACTGCTCGAATTCGAGCACGGCGTCCAGGTGCGGGCCTACTGGGGCGAGGCGGTGCGCAGCGCCGAGCAGGCTCGCGCCCTGATCGATGAACTCGGCGTGCACGCACTCGGCGGCGACCTGTTCGTCGACGGCTCCTTCGGATCGCGCACCGCGTGGCTGCGCGCACCCTACGCCGACGAATCCGGCTGCGGCCGAAGCTATCTCGATGTCGAGGCGATCGCGAATCACGTCCGCGCCTGCACCGTCGCCGGCATCCAGGCCGGATTCCACGTGATCGGCGACGCCGCCATGGATGCCGTGGTCGCCGGTGTCGAACGGGTGGTCGCCGAACTCGGCGGTCCCGCCGTCGCGGCGCTGGGGCATCGCGTCGAACACGCCGAGCTCGTCGATGCCGAGCACATCTCCCGCCTGGCCCGCTGGGGCGTGATCGCCAGTGTGCAGCCGGGATTCGACGCCGCGTGGGGTGGAACCGACGGCATGTACGCGGCTCGGCTCGGCGCGGAGCGCGCCGCGGCGCTGAACCCGTTCGCCGCCATGGCCTCCGCGGGCGTGGCCCTGGCGATCGGTTCCGACGCCCCGGTCACCGCGCTCGATCCGTGGGCGGCGGTGCGTGCCGCCGCCGGGCACCGCACGCCCGGCCACGCCCTGTCCCCGCGGGCCGCCTTCGCCGCGGCAACGCGAGGCGCGTGGCGCGCGGGCGGAGTTCGCGACGGGGTGGCGGGCACACTGGTCCCCGGGGCGCCCGCCTCCTATGCGATCTGGGATGCCGGCGAACTGGTCGTCAGCGCGGCCGCCGACTCGGTGCAGCGCTGGTCCACCGACCCGCGGTCGCGCGTCCCTGGGTTGCCCGCGCTGGAGCCGGGCGCGCCGCTGCCCACGTGCCTGCGCACCGTGCACCGGGGAGTGACGATCTATGCGAAGTGAGCGCGTGATGGCGGAGTCCGCGACGGTTCTCGGCCGTCTCGTGCCCGGCGTTCGGGTGCACGGGGCGGCTCGTGAGCGGCTCGGCTCGGGCCGGGCGAACAACACCCCTTGCCGAGTGCACTCTGTTCGTCCACGGCGGTCCGATGTGGCACTGCGTGCCAGTACTCCATCTTCTCCGTTTGCCGGACGCTCTCCGGTGAACCGTCGCGCCACCGCGGATCGGTGCGAGAACCAGCCGCATAACCGAGCGTGGCGGCTAGCGATTTCGCAAGCACCGGCTGGAACGCTGCGGTCTGTCCGACGGAGCGCGAGCGGCGAACCGATATCGCGTACGCGGCGGCTAACGATTCAGTGGGGCCCGGCGATGAAAAAATGGATACCCGATGACTCGAGTATCCGCCGTTTTCCGGGCCTCGCCTCCGCTCGGTCGGCCGTGTGGTGTGAATACGCCCCCGGGCGAGTCGATCGGTTGGGCGAGTCGCCTGCGCGCACTCGAAGCATGGCGGACTTGATATTCCGTGTGATAAACATCACGTCCATTGCTGGGTCGAGATTTGTCGAGCGGCGTGGGACGGACTCGGACCGATGGACGGCTCGGTTGTCGACCGCCGACTGGCGAGGGCCCGCACGGTGGCGGACGGTGGTCGAGTAATGGTGCGAGAGCGAATGCTCGCGTCGGTGCGGCAGGCGTCCGCGGTGGCGCGCGATCATCCGGTGGCGACGCGGTCGGTGGCGGCGGTCGTCGCGGGCTTGTTGCTGTTCGGCAGCTTCCCGCCCAGGCCGTGGTGGTTTCTCGCCCCTTTGGGCGTGGCGGTGCTCACGCTCACCGTACGCGGCGACGGCCGCCTGCGGGCGGGCTTCGGCTACGGGTTTCTGGCCGGGCTGGCGTTTTTCGTCCCGCTGCTGCCGTGGACCGGCATCTACGTCGGACCGCTGCCGTGGCTGGCGCTGTCCACCGCCTGCGCGGTCTACCTCGGCGTCTTCGGCGTGCTCGGGCGGTTGGTCGGCGCGTTGCCCGGCTGGCCGCTGTGGGTGGCACTGGCCTGGGCCGCGACGGAGTGGGGCAGGTCCAGCTTCCCGTTCGGTGGTTTTCCCTGGGGCCGTTTGGCCTTCGGTCAGGCCGACGGCTGGTTCCTGCCACTGGCGGCGATCGGTGGAGCCCCGCTGGTCGGGTTCGCCGTCGCGCTCACCGGAACCGGGCTGGCCGCGTTGGTCTCTATGTTGTGGTCGGTGCGTACCACGGATGACGCGCGCGAAACCACGGTCTCCGAGAACGGCGCGCCCGAGTCGACCGCCGTGAGCGGACCCGTCCCGGCGACCCGACTGGGATACGCCGCTGTGGCTTTCGCCGTCTTGATCATGCCGCTCAGCGGTCTGCTGCTCCGGTCGGCTCTGCCAGATCCGGACGTGGGCGACCGAACGGTCACGGTCGCGGCGATCCAGGGCAGCGTGCCCCGCCTCGGACTGGAATTCAACGAACAGCGGCGGGCCGTGCTGGACAATCACGTCCGGCGCACCGAAGAACTGGCCGACGAGGTGGCGGCGGGCCGCGCGCCGCGCCCGGATGTGGTGATCTGGCCGGAGAACTCCTCCGACATCGATCCTTTGCGCAACGCCGACGCCGCCGCCCTGATCACCGCCGCCTCCGAGCGCATCGGCGCACCCATTCTGGTCGGCGCCGTGCTGATCAACCCGGACCGGACGACGACCAACTCGGTGATGGTGTGGAACGGCGCGGCGGGTCCGGGAGACCGGCACGACAAGAAGATCATCCAGCCTTTCGGCGAGTATCTGCCGATGCGGAGTTTCTTCCGGCATTTCTCCGAATACGCCGATCGGGCGGGGTATTTCGTACCGGGAAATGGTGACGGAGTTGTGCACGCGGCGGGTATCGACATCGGCGTGTCGACGTGCTACGAGGTCGCTTTCGATCGCTCGTTCGAGGACGCGATGCGCGCGGGCGCCCAACTGCTCACCGTGCCGACGAACAACGCGACCTTCGGCGACAGCGAGATGACCTATCAGCAGCTGGCCATGTCCCGCGTTCGCGCCGTCGAACACGGCAGAGCGCTGGTCGTCGCGGCCACGTCGGGTGTCAGCGCCGTCATCGCCGCCGACGGCAGTGTGCGGCAGGAATCGGCGTTGTTCGCGCCCGCGGCTCTGGTCTCCGCGCTTCCGTTGCGCAACGACACCACTCTCGCAACACGAATCGGGCCCGCGCCGGAGCGAGTTTTCGTTATCCTGACGGCTGCCGCCGCGCTGGCCGCGGCCCTCCGGCGGCGATCTGCTACCCGCGTGGATGAGCGAAGCGGCCGTCGAGCCGTCGACGACCGATAGATCCTGTCGAACCAGCTTTTACCGAACACCCGGTTTGTTCTTGCCCCTACCGCCCCGAAAACGAAGGTGCGTAGTAAAGTTGCGCGCCGTTCGCCAGACAACTGAAGCGATCTGCGGAGTAGCATCGAACAGTCTGGTCAGGGCCCGTTTTGCTTCGGTTCGACCTAGTTGAGTCGCAATGTTTGCGGAAATGTAACCAACCAAAGTGGCCTTCTGCCAAGGACGTTGGATGTGAAACAAATCCAAAACGTCGGCAATCCGGCTGATGCGACGCTCCGAATCATAGGGCGTGGATTACGTCCTACGGCTGGCGCGCGTGCGCTTGCTGGGGCGGTGCTCGGGGAGTTGCGTCAACAGCGGCAGAACGGAGTGATTGATGAGTTCATTGGCCACGGATCGCGTCGACCAATGTTCATCCGGCGAATTCTCGGCCCAACCGTTTGCTCTGTCACCCGCGCAGACAGCTCTCTGGTACGCGCAGCGGATTCGCCCCGACGTACCGCTCACGATCTCTCAGTACGTCGAGATCCACGGTGACTTGGACGAGGGGCGGCTGCTGTACGCGATCGAGCGTTTCGGCGCCGAGACCCAGGTGGGTCAAGTGCGCTTGATGGAAATAGATGGCACTCCGTATCAGATCGTCGACCCGGTGACACGGCCCGGCTGGCGCCGTATCGATCTGCGCGGCGAGGCCGACCCGCGCGCCGCGGCGCTGCGCTGGATGCACGAACACACGAGCTCGCCGATCGATCTGGAACGCGATCCGCTGACCTCCAACGCGGTTCTGCGGATCGGGGACTCCCATTACATCTGGTATTCGTTCGCCCACCACATCGTCATCGACGGCTACGGTGCGATGAACGCGCTGACCCGTACCGCGGAGATCTACACCGCGCTGGAGAACCGGACCGAGCCGGTCGCGTCGCGGGCGACGCCGCTGGCCGAAATCTACGCCGACGAGGCGCGCTACCACGATTCCAGCCGTTTCCAGAGCGACCGCGAGTACTGGGCCGGGCAGTTGTCGGGCGTGGGCGAGCCGGTGAGCCTCGGCGGCGCCCGGCTCGGCGCCGCCACCCACGACGCGGGCCGCAGGCTGGCCACCGCCGTGCTCGATGACGAGCAACATGCCGCGATCGACGCGGCGACCAGCGCGTGGAACACCACCGACTCGGCGATGTTCGTCGCGGCGCTGGCCACCTACGTGCGGTCGGTGACGGGCAACGCCGACGTGGTGCTGAGCCTGCCGGTCTCGGCGCGCACCACAGTGTCGCTGCGCCGCTCGGCGGGCGTGATCTCCAACGTCGTGCCGATCCGGCTGCGTTTCGACGAGGCGACCACGATCGGCGACCTGGTGAAGGCGGCCGAGCTGCAGATCACCGGCGCGTTGCGGCATCAGCGCTACCGGCACGACGACATCCGGCGCGACAGCGGCTACTCCCGCGACGCGCGCGGATTCTTCGGCCCGATGGTCAATCTGATGCTGTTCCACGACGAGCTGCGTTTCGGCAGTCTGGTCGGCTCCATGCACGTGCTGGCCACCGGCCCGGTGGAAGACCTCTCGGTCAACGTCTACAACGGCGCGGGTGGCCGCCTGCACATCGACTTCGAAGCCAATCCCCGCCTCTACGGCGAGGCCGAAGTCGGCGTGCACCACGCACGCTATCTGGACTTCCTCGGCCGCTTCCTGGCCGCCGATCCCACGGTGCCCGCCGAGTCGCTCGGCGCGATCACCCACGCCGAGCGCGAGCGGGTCCTGCACGAGTGGAACGCCACCGCCGCGCCCCGGCAGGAGGGCACCCTCGCGAGCCTCTTCGCCGAACGCGTCGGGTCCGATCCGGACGCCACCGCACTCGAGTTCGGCGACGAGTCGCTGACCTACGCCGAACTCGACGGCCGCGCCAACCGCCTGGCCAGGCTTTTGATCGCGCGCGGCGCCGGGCCCGATACGACGGTCGCCCTGTGCCTGCGCCGCAGCCTCGACCTGGTGGTCGGCATGTACGCGATCGTGAAAGCGGGCGCGGCGTACCTGCCGCTGGACACCGAGCACCCGGCCGAGCGGATCGCGCAGATCGTGCGTCAGGCCGAGCCGTTGTGCGTGCTCACGGCCAGCCGGGACGACGTGGAGCTGCCCGCGACGGTCACCAGGCTGGAGATCGACACCGTGCGGCTCTCCGGATTCGACGACGCGCCGGTCACCGACGCCGACCGCACGGGCGCGCTGCGCCCCGACCACCTCGCCTACGTCATCTTCACCTCCGGATCGACCGGAAAGCCCAAAGGCGTCGGGGTGACCCATGCCGCCATCGTCAACCGGCTGCGCTGGATGCAGCACGAGTATCCGCTCGGCCGCGACGACGCGGTGCTGCAGAAGACCCCGGCCACCTTCGACGTCTCGGTGTGGGAGTTCTTCTGGCCCTTGCAGGTCGGCGCGCGCTTGGTGATCGCCGCCCCCGACGGGCACCGCGACCCGACGTACCTCGCCCGGGTCATCGCCGAAAAAGGCATCACCACAGCGCATTTCGTGCCGTCCATGCTATCGGTGTTCGTCACCGAGGCGGATCTACGCGGTTGCGCCTGCCTGCACCGGGTGTTCTGCAGTGGTGAGGCGCTGCCCGCCGCCGCCGTGCGGGAGTTCTACGCGGCGCTGCCCGCCGCCGAACTGCACAACCTCTACGGCCCGACGGAGGCCGCCGTGGACGTCACCTACTGGGCGTGCCCACCCGATGCCGCCGCCGTGCCGATCGGCTCGCCGGTGTGGAACACCCAGACCTACGTGCTGGACGACCGCTTGCAGCCCGTTCCGCCCGGCGTGGTCGGCGAACTGTATCTCGCCGGAGTCCAGCTGGCCCGCGGCTACCTGAGACAGCCGCGGCTGACCGCCGACCGATTCGTTGCCGACCCCTTCACTCCCGGCGCGCGGATGTACCGCACCGGTGACCTGGCACGCTGGCAGATCGGCCGCTCCGGTGCCGAGCCGGGCGTGCTGGAATACCTGGGCCGCAGCGACTTCCAGGTCAAGATCCGTGGCCTGCGCATCGAGCTCGGTGAGGTCGAGGCCGCACTGCTCGAGGACGCGAAGGTGGCTCGCGCGGTATGCGTGGCGCACACCGGACGCGCGGGCGACGAGTTGGTCGCCTACGTGGTCGCGGCGAAGCAGGACGACGACGATGCCCCGCTGGACACGGCCGCGCTGTTGACCGCGCTGCGGCGCACGCTGCCCAGCTACATGGTGCCGTCCGCGCTGATGGAACTCGACGAGCTGCCGCTGAGCGCCAACGGCAAGATCGATCGGAAGGCGCTGCCCGTGCCCACGCCGGGCACGCGGTCGATCCGGCCGATCGCCGAACCCCGCACCGAGGTCGAGCGGGTGCTCGCGGGCATCTTCGCCGAGGTGCTCGACACCGAGGTCGGCATCGAGGACAACTTCTTCGATCTCGGCGGCAACTCGCTCATCGCCGCGCGGGCGGTATCCAGGATCAACGCCGCCCTCGGCACCGCACTGACCATCCGTGACCTGTTCGAGTCCGGGACGATCGAGGCGCTCACCCGGCGATTCGCCATGCAGACCACCGACGTCGCCTCGCCGCGGCTGACGCCCGCCGAACGACCGGAGCGGATCCCGCTGTCGCAGGCGCAGCAGCGGCTGTGGATCCTGAACCGGTTCTCCGAACACGCCGCCGCGTACAACATGCCGCTCGCGGTGGAGGTAGAAGGCCCACTGGACGTGGCCGCGTTGCGTGCGGGCCTGGTGGACGTCATCGAACGGCACGAGAGCCTGCGCACCACCTTCCCGGAGTCGCCGGAGGGGCCCTACCAACTGATCCACTCGGCCGAGGCGATCCCGCTGACGCTCGACCCGATCGATGTCACAGCGGCCGACGTGGCGGACCTGGCGACCGAGTACGCCGGGTACGGCTTCGATCTGCGCAGCCAAGCCCCGATCCGGGTGGCGCTCTACCGCACCGGCCCGCAGCGCCACGTCTTCCTCGTCGTGCTGCATCACATCTGCGGTGACGGTTGGTCCATCGCACCGCTGGCCAAGGACCTGATGACGGCGGTGGCCGCGCGCGCGAACGGCGTGGAACCGGAGTGGACGCAGTTGCCGGTGCAGTACGCCGACTTCGCCCTCTGGCAGCGCGAACTGCTCGGCGACGAGTCCGATCCGGCCAGCGCGCTCAGCCGTCAGCTCACGCACTGGCGCACGGCGCTGGCCGGGCTCCCCGAGCAACTCGATCTGCCGCTGGACCGCCCGCGCCCACTGCGCAGGTCGACCGTGGGCGGCCGGGTCGAGTTCACCATTCCGGCCGAGATCCGCCGCGCGGCGGTCGAACTCGCGGCCGGCCGGGGCGTGAGCATGTTCATGGTGCTGCACGCGGCGCTGGCGACCCTGCTGTCGCGACTGTGCGCGAGCGGTGACATCGCGATCGGAACCCCGATCGCGGGTCGTTCCGATCCGGCGCTCGACGACCTGGTCGGCATGTTCGTCAACACCCTTGTCCTGCGCACCGCGGTCGACCCGGCGGCCGGGTTCGACCGGATGCTCGACGTGGTGCGCGAGACCGACCTCAACGCCTTCGCCAACGCCGACGTACCGTTCGAGCGGCTGGTCGAGGTGGTCAACCCGGAGCGTTCTCCGTCGCGGCATCCGTTGTTCCAGGTGATGCTGTCCTACGACCACGCGCCGGATCTGCGGATCGAGCTGCCCGGCGTCCGCGCGGCGGTGCTGCCGATCGCCTCGGACGTCGCCAAGTTCGACTTGCAGTTGGTCGTCCACGACGACTCGGGCGACGGACCGCTGTCGGCCGAATTCGGCTATACGACGGACGTTTTCGACCACTCCACCGTGCAGTCGTTCGCCCGCAGGTTCATCGCCGTGCTGGCGGGCGGCGTGGCCGCTCCCGAGCTGCCGGTCGGCGACCTGCCGATCCTCGACCGCAGGGAGTCCGAGAATCTGGTGCCCATCGGGGGCGCGCCCGCGGAGCCGTCGATCACGCTGGCCACCTTGCTGTCCGGCACCGCGCGCAGGCTGCCGGACGCGGTGGCGGTTCGCTATCTCGGCGCCGACACCACCTACCGCGAACTCGACGAGCGATCGAACACGCTGGCGCGCGTGCTCATCGAGCACGGGGCCGGTCCCGAGACGGTCGTCGCGATCGCGCTGCCGCGCGGGCTCGACGCGATCACCGCGGTGTGGTCCGTCGCCAAAACCGGTGCGGCCTATGTGCCGATCGATCCGAGCTACCCCGGCGAGCGGATCGCGCACATGATCGGTGACTCCGGGGCGACGCTCGGCGTCACCGACCCCGAATGCCTCGCCGCCATGCCCGCCCTGCCCGCGACCCGGGGCAGGCACCGCAAGACCCAGGTCGACTGGCTGGTCCTCGGCTCGGGTGAACTGACCGCCGAGCTGGCGGGCCACTCGGCGGATCCGATCACCGACGACGAGCGGCACCACCCGATGCGGGTGAGCCACCCGGCCTATCTCATCTACACCTCCGGGTCCACCGGCACGCCGAAGGCGGTCGTCGTGACCCACGCCGGTATCGCCTCCCTCGCCGGCGAGCAGAACTACCTGTTCGGCATCTCGGACGCGGCGCGCACGCTGCACTTCTCCTCGCCCAGCTTCGACGCGTCGGTGCTGGAGCTGCTGCTCGGCTTCGCCGCGGGCGCGACGATGGTGATCGCCCCGCCGGGCATGTACGGCGGCGCCGAGCTGGCCGCGCTGCTGCGCGAGGAGCGGGTCACCCACGCCTTCGTCACACCGGCCGCGCTGGCCACCGTGCCGAGCGAGGGGCTCGACGAGCTGGAGACGGTCATCGTCGGCGGTGACGCCTGCTCGGAGGAACTCGTCGAGACCTGGACCGCCGGGCATCGCATGCACAACATGTACGGTCCGTCGGAGGCCACCGTCGCGGCGACCGCGAGCGGGCCCATGCGGCCGGGCCAGCCCGTGCCGCTCGGTGCGCCGGTGCGTGGCATGCGTCTGTTCGTGCTGGACAGTCGCCTGCATCCGGTGCCGCCGGGCACGCCGGGCGAGCTGTACGTGTCGGGTCCCGGCGTCGCCCGCGGTTACCACGGCCGTTTCGGTCTGACCGCGCAGCGATTCGTGCCCAACCCGCACGGCAGGCGTGGCGAGCGGATGTACCGCACTGGCGACTTGGTCGTCATGGAGCGGTCCGGACAGCTGCGGTTCCTCGGGCGCGCCGACGATCAGGTCAAGATCCGCGGCTTCCGTATCGAACTGCGCGAGATCGACAACGTGCTGCGCCTGCATCCCGGCATCCGGTTCGCGCTCACCGTGGTGCACACCGACGAGCAGGGCCAGGTACGGCTGGCGTCGTATGTGACGGCCGATCGGCCGGTCGAGGCGCGGGCCGTGCTGGAGACCGCGCGGCAGCGGCTGCCCGGCTACATGGTGCCCGCGTCGGTAGCGGTGCTGGACGAGATCCCGGTGACGCCCGCGGGCAAGCTGAACCGAAAGGCGTTGCCGCAGCCCGTGTTCGAGGCCGCGGCGACGTCCCGTCCGCCGAGCACCGCACTGGAGTTGGGCGTGGCGGGCGTGTTCGGCGGGGTGCTCGGACGCCCGGTGACCGGAGCCGAGGACAGCTTCTTCGATCTGGGCGGCAACTCGCTGCTGGCCACCCGGCTCGCCGCCGCGCTGCACGCGGAGTTCGGTGTGGAGCTGCCGGTGCGGTCGATCTTCGAGGCGCCGACGGTCGCGGGTGTCGCCGAGCAACTGGACCGAGCGCCCCGGACGCAGCGGCAGGCGCTGGCGGTGCAGACGCCGCGTCCGGGACGCATTCCATTGTCGCTGCCGCAGCAGCGTTTGTGGTTCATCAACCGATTCGCGCCCGAATCGAGTGCGTACAACATCGCTTTCGTGATCCGCGTGGCCGGCGATCTGGACGTGCCCGCGCTACGCGAGGCGATCACCGACGTGGTGGGGCGGCACGAAGTGCTGCGCACCGTCTTCCCCGAGGACGCCGACGGCGCGCAGCAGGTGGTGCTGCCGGTCGAGCGGGCGGTGCCCGAGGTGGTGGTCACCGACATCGATGACTCCGGCGCGAAGGCCGCGCTGGAAGCTTTGGCGCACAGCGGTTTCGATCTCACCAGGCAGCCGCCGCTGCGTCTGTCGCTGTTGCGCACCTCCCCGGAGCGTTACCTGCTCGGCGTCGTGCTGCACCATATCGCCGCCGACGGCTGGTCGCTCGGTCCGCTGACCAAGGACTTGGCCGCCGCCTACGCGGCGCGGCACGAGGGTGCGGCGCCGTCGTGGACGCCGCTTCCGGTGCAGTACGCCGACTTCGGGCTCTGGCAGCGTGCCTGCCTCGGCTCGGAAGGCGATCCGGACAGCATCGCGGCGACCCAACTGGAGTACTGGCGTACCGCGCTGGCCGACATTCCCGACCAGTTGCCGCTGCCTTATGACCGGCCGCGGCCGGAGGAGCCGACGCAGCAGGCGGGAACGGTGCGTTTCACGGTGCCGGAGCAGGTGCGGCGCGGGCTCGCCGCGCTGGCTCGCGATCGAGGTGTCAGCAAGTTCATGGTGCTGCGTTCGGCGTTCGCGGTGCTGTTGCGCTGTGTCACCGGCGGTCGGGACATCGTGATCGGCACCCCGGTGGCGGGGCGTACCGACACCAAGCTCGACGAACTGGTCGGCATGTTCGTGAACACGTTGGTGCTGCGCTCCGACGTCGACCCGGACCGCAGCTTCACCGACCTGCTGCGCGCCGACCGGGATACCGAGCTGGCCGCGCTGGCGCACGCCGACATCCCGTTCGAGCGCATCGTGGACGAACTCGGCGCCGAGGCCCGCGCCACGGGCCGTCATCCGCTGTTCCAGGTTGCGCTGAGCGTGCAGGACGGTCCGGTGCCCGCGCTGGAACTGCCCGGCCTCGCGTTGCGCGCGGAGCCGTTGGACATCGCGCTGGCGAAGTTCGACCTGGAGCTGCGGGTCGCGAACGACACCGGCGCACCGGGATCCGCCGCGGACGAAACCGACAGCGTCTACGAGTTCGTCTACGCCGCAGAACTTTTCGACGCGACGACGATCGAGACGTTGGCGGACCGATTCCTGCGCGTGCTCACCGCCGTCACCGCCGACCCGCGCGTGCCGATCCGCGACGTCGACGCGCGTACCGACCACGAGCGCCGCACACTCGCCCCGGCGCGGGGCGGGAAGGCGGCCGAGCCGTGCACGCTGGCCGCGTACTTCACCGCCACCGCGCAGCGGTTCCCGCACAACACGGCGCTGTGCGCGGGGACGACCTCACTGACCTATGCCGAGCTCGACCGGCGCTCCAACCGCTTGGCGCGGGCACTCATCGCGCGCGGACTCGGCCCGGGAACGCGGGTGGCGCTGGGGCTCATCCGCTCGATCGATTCGGTGGTGGCGCTGCTGGCGGCGACGAAGGCAGGCGCGACGTTCGTCCCGGTCGACCCCAAGTACCCCGCCGAGCGCATCCGGCACATGCTCGCCGACTCCGGTTGCGCGACCGGCGTCACGATCACCGCGCACGCGGAGCAGCTGCGCGCGGGCTCCCCGGCCGGGCGGGAGATCGAGTGGTTGTTACTGGATCGTCCCGAATTCGCCGCGGAACTCGACGGCCACGACGACGCGCCGATCCACGACCACGAACGCTCGCGCGCCAACCAGGTGGCCGACCTGGCCTACCTGGTCTACACCTCCGGATCGACCGGAACGCCCAAGGGCGTCGCGGTGACCCACGGCGGTCTGTCCAACCTGGCCGACGAGATCCGCGACCGCATCGGCGTCGACGAGCGTTCCCGCACACTGCACTTCGCGACGCCGAGTTTCGACGCGGCGATCCTGGATCTGCTCATCGCGCTGGGCGCGGGCGCGGCGATGGTGATCTGCCCGGCCGACATCTACGGCGGTGACGAGCTGGCCGCGCTGCTGGAACGCGAGCGCGTCTCCCACGGCTTCATGACCCCGGCCGCGCTCGCCACGATCGACCACGAACGCTGGCCGCTGCCGCACCTGCGTGCGCTCATGATCGGCGGCGAGGCGGTTGCGCCGGATCTGGTGGCGCGCTGGGCGCCGGGACGTGTGCTGTGCGATGTGTACGGGCCGACCGAGACCACCGTGGTCATCACGATCTCCCGCCCGATCCGCTTCGGCGATCCGATCACGATCGGCAGCCTGGTGCGCGGAGCCAGGGCGTTGGTGCTCGATGAGCGACTGCGCCCGGTGCCGGTCGGTGTTCCCGGCGAGCTGTACCTCGCGGGGCACGGCCTCGCGCGCGGGTACTTCGACCGGTTCGGGCTCACCGCAACGCGTTTCGTGGCCGACCCGTGCGGGCCCGCGGGCGCCAGGATGTACCGGACCGGTGACGTGGTGCGCTGGAACGCCGCCGGCGAGCTGGTCTACCTCGGGCGCAGCGACCACCAGGTGAAGCTGCGCGGTTTCCGGGTCGAACTCGGCGAGATCACCGCCGTGCTCGGCGAACACCCGTCGGTGCGGTTCGCGCACACCGAGGTGCGCCGCATCGCCGGCGCCGACCGGATCGTCGCGTTCGTACAACCCGCCGACCGGGCGGCCGGGGTGGACACCGAGGAGGTGCGCGCCTTCGTCGCGGGCAGGCTGCCCACGCACATGGTGCCCTCCGGGCTCACCGTGCTGGACGCCATTCCGCTGACTCCGGTCGGCAAGCTGGACGTCAGCGCACTGCCCGAACCGCAGTTGCTCGGCGATTCGTCCGGCCGTGCGCCGCGGACCGACGCGGAGCGTTTGGTGGCCGCGGTGATGGGTGAGTTGATCGGGGCCGACGGCGTGCGCGCCGAGGACAGCTTCTTCGACATCGGCGGCAACTCCTTGCTGGCGACCCAGCTCGTCGCGCGGCTGGCCGCGGCGACGAACGTACGGCTCGCCGTGCGCACCGTGTTCGCCACGCCGACGGTCGCCGGGCTCGCCGAGCTGCTGGACGCGGGCGCGGCGTCCGATGCGGACCGCCCGGCGCTGGTGCGCCGGGAGCGCCCCGAGCGCATCCCGCTGTCGGCCGCTCAGCGGCGGTTGTGGTTCCTCAACCGGTTCAACGCCGGGTCGGGCGCCGGGCAGTCGTCGGGCGCCTACAACGTCCCGCTCGTGCTTCGGATGACCGGTGCCCTCGATGTCGGCGCGCTGGTCTCCGCACTGCACGCGGTGCAAGCCAGACACGAAACCCTGCGCACGGTGTTCCCGGAGACCGACGGCGCACCCGCGCAGGTCGTACTCGACCCGGCCGAGGCGGCCATCTCGCTGTCGCGGATGACGGTGCGCCCGGACGAGGTCGAATCCGCCGTGCATCGTTTCGCCGCACCGGGATTCGATCTGTCCACCACCGTTCCGATCCGCGCGGCGTTGATCTCGGTGCAGACCGGCGAGTTCGCGGAGCACGTGCTCGTCGTCGTGGTGCATCACATCGCGATGGACGGCTGGTCGCTCGAACCGATGGCCGCCGACGTCGCCGTCGCCTACCGCGCCGCCTGCGGTGGCGGCGCGGCGGAGTGGGCGGAACCCGAGGTCCAATACGCCGACTACACCCTGTGGCAGCAGGAGGTGCTCGGCAGCGAGGACGACCCGGACTCGGCGGTGACCAGGCAGCTGGAGTACTGGCGGCGCACCCTGGACGGCATCCCGGAGTTGCTGACCGTGCCCGCCGACCGGCCGCGTCCGCCCGCCCCGTCCTATCGGGGCGGCACCGTGGAGTGCGCGGTGGACCCGGTCACGCACCGCGAGTTGCAGATGATCGCCGGTAGCAACAACGTCAGCCTCTTCATGGTCCTGCACGCCGCGCTCGCGGTGCTGCTGCACCGGATGACCGCCACCGACGACATCACCGTCGGCACCCCGATCGCGGGTCGCGGTCATCCCGCGCTGGACCGGCTGGTCGGCATGTTCGTCAACACGCTGGTGCTGCGCACGCGGATCGACCCGGGCGCCCGGTTCACCGACCTGCTGCACGCCGTGCGCGAAACCGACCTGGACGCCTTCGCCCACGCGGACCTGCCGTTCGAACGTCTGGTGGAGGTGCTCAACCCGGCCAGGTCCCAGGCGCACCATCCGATGTTCCAGGTGATGCTCTCGGTCCGCAACGAGCCGGTCGGCGGTTTGGACCTGCCGGGGCTGCGCATCGAGGCGGCCGACATCGACACCGGGATAGCAAAGTTCGATCTCCAATTCACCCTGACCGAAACGCAGACCCCGCAACGTGATCCGGCCGGCATCACGGTGGCGGTGAACTACGCGAGTGACCTGTTCGACGAGCCGACCGCGCAGCGGCTGGGCAAGCGCCTGGCCCGCTTGCTGGCCGCGATCGCCGCGAACCCGACCACCGCGGTGGGCGATCTGGAGGTGCTCGATCCCGCCGAGTGGTCGGGGCTGGCTCCGGTGCGCGGGGCCAAACCGGACCGGCCGATCACCTTCCCCGAAGTGTTCGAGCTGGCGGCGAGCGTCGACCGGGCCGGCATCGCCCTGGTGGCCGACGGCACCGAGGTGACCTACGACGCCCTGGATCGCTGGACCAACCGGCTGGCGCGCGTACTCATCGCCCGTGGCGTCGGCCCGGAAACACTGGTGGCACTCGGCATCCCGCGGTCGATCGAGTCGGTGGCGACGGTGCTCGCGGTGGCCAAGGCCGGAGCGGCGTTCGTGCCGGTCGACCCGCTGTACCCGCGGCAGCGCATCGCGCACATGTTGTCGGATTCCGGTGCGTCATTGGGGATCACGCTGGCGGGCTACCGCGGCGAGCTGCCCGAGGGCGCGGAGTGGATCGTGCTCGACGACCCGGCGTTCCGCCGCCTGGTGCTCGCCGCGCCGGACGTGCCGATCGCCGACGCGGAGCGCCTCGCCCCGCTGCGCATCGACAATCCCGCGTACGTGATCTACACGTCCGGCTCCACCGGCACGCCGAAGGGCGTGATGGTCACCCATGGTGGATTGTCGAACTTCGCCGCCGAGACCGCCCACCGGTTCGACGTCCAGCCGGGGTGCCGGGTGCTGCATTTCGCCACGCCGAGCTTCGACGCCGCGATGCTCGATCTGCTGCTGTCCCTCGGCGGCGCGGCGACCCTGGTGATCACGCCCAGCGGCGTGGTCGGCGGCGACGAACTGCGGCAGGTCTTCGCCGCGGAGGGAATCACCCACGCGTTCATCACCACCTCGGCGCTCGGCACGGTCGACCCGCATGGCCTCGCGGAGTTGCAGCACGTGCTGGTCGGCGGTGAGGCGCTGCCGCCGGACCTGGTGACCCGGTGGGCGCCGGGCCGCAATCTGTACAACGTCTACGGCCCGACCGAGACCACCATCGTCACGGTGATGTCGCAGCCGATGACGCCCGGCGAGCCGATCACCATCGGCGGACCCATTCGCGGCGTCAACGCGGCGGTCCTGGACGCGCGGCTGCATCCGGCTCCGCTGGGGGTGACCGGCGAGCTGCACCTGTCCGGAGACGCGCTGGCCCGCGGTTACCTGAACCGTCCTGGTCTGACCGCGCAGCGGTTCGTCGCCAACCCGTTCGGCAAACCGGGGGAGCGGATGTACCGCACCGGCGACCTGGTGCGCTGGTGGGCCGGGTCGCGCGAGCACGGGTCGTCGGCGGACGCCGTGCCGGAGATCCAGTACGTCGGCCGTACCGACCATCAGGTCAAGATCCGCGGCTTCCGTATCGAACTCGGCGAGATCGACGCCGCGCTCGCGCGCCACGGCGGGGTGGCGTTCTCCACCACCATCGGGCATCGCACCCCGGCAGGCGCGACAGCGCTGGTGTCGTACGTGAAGGCGCGCGACGGAGTGTCGCTCACCGCGGCCGAGCTGACCGGGCACGTGGCCGGACTGGTACCGAATTACATGGTGCCGCAATCGATCATGCTGCTCGACGAGGTTCCGCTGAGCCCCGTGGGCAAGCTGGATCGGGCGAAGCTGCCGGAACCGGTGTTCACCACGGGTGAGGGCTATCGGGCCCCGTCCACCCCGACGGAGGAGGCGCTGTGCGCGGCCTTCGCCGAGGTGCTCGGTGTGGAGTCGGTGGGCGCGGACGACGGTTTCTTCGAACTCGGCGGCAACTCGCTGCTGGCCACGAAAGTCGTCGCGCACGTGCGGGAGACGGGCATCGACCTGCCGGTGCAGTTGATGTTCGGCGACGCGACGCCCGCCGCCATCGCGGCGCGGCTGGACGACGCGGGCGCGACCGCGGGCGCCGCGGTGGCGGCGATGCTGGCGCCGGTGCTGCCGATCCGGCCGGGTACCGCGGCGAGCCGGGCGCCGCTGTTCTGTGTGCATCCGGCGATCGGTCTGGCTTGGTGCTACTCGGGATTGCTCGCGCACCTGCCCGGGGACCGGCCGGTGTACGGGTTGCAGGCGCCGCACGCCGCCGGGCAGGACGGCTACGCGTCGATCGACGAGGCCGCGAGCCACTACGTGGCCGCGATCAAGGAGATCCAGCCCGAGGGGCCCTACCACCTGCTCGGCTGGTCGCTCGGCGGATTGATCGCACAGGAGATGGCCGTGCAGTTGCAAGAGGCGGGCGACGAAGTCGCGCTGCTGTCGATGATGGACAGCTACCGCCTGTCCGACGAACTGCTCGACCAGGCGACGCCGAGCGTCGCCGAGATCGTCGGGGAGTTCGGCAGCGACGAACTCGGCGCGGAGATCGATCCCGGCATGAGTCTGCGGGAGGCAGCCGAACTGCTGCGCGCCCGGTCCGGACCGTTCGCGGCGCTGACCGTCGAGCATCTGGAGCGGCTCTACGCGGGCTACGACAACGGCGCCGTGCTCGCACACAGCTTCCGGCCCCGCCCGTTCGACGGCGACCTGCTGTTCTTCAGCGCGGGCGACGACCCGATCAACCGGGCCGATCCCGACCGGCGCGCCGACGCCTGGGAGCCGTACGTCACCGGCGCCGTCCACGACCACGAGCTGCGCTGCGCGCACTCCGCGATGACCACCCCGGAGGCACTGGCGGTGATCGGGCCGGTGCTGCGGAGGTGGCTGGAGACGAAGGAGACGCACAGGTGAGTTTCGCGGTGGAAGTGACCGGCCTGGTGAAGAACTACGGCCGGGTCCGCGTGCTGGACGAGATCGACCTACGAATTCCCACGGGCACCGTGATGGGCCTGCTCGGCCCCAACGGCGCGGGCAAGACGACGACCGTGCGGATCGTCACCACGCTGCTGAAGCCGTCCGCCGGGTCGGTGCGCGTGGCGGGCGTCGACGTACTGCGCGATCCCGCGGCGGCGCGCAAAAGGATCGGCCTGTCCGGCCAGTACGCCGCCGTCGACGCCAATCTGTCCGGTTACGAGAACCTGCGCATGGTGGCCAGGCTGTACGGGATGTCGCCGCGGCAGGCGACCGCCAGGGCCACCGAACTGCTCGGCGCTCTCGGGCTCGACTACGCCGCGCACCGCAGAGCGGGAACCTACTCCGGCGGCATGGCCCGGCGGCTGGACCTCGCGGGCGCGCTGGTCGCCCGGCCCACCGTGGTGGTGCTGGACGAGCCGACCACCGGTCTGGACCCGCGCGGCAGACTGGACATGTGGGGGGTGATCGGCGACCTGGTCGACGACGGCACCACGGTGCTGCTCACCACCCAGTATCTGGAAGAGGCCGACCTGCTGGCCGACCGCATCACCGTCATCGATCACGGGCAGGTCATCGCGCGCGGCTCGGCGGACGAACTGAAGACCTCGATCGGCGGCGACCGGCTCACCGTCACCTTGGCCGCCGGACAGGCCGCCGCGCCCGCGCTGGCCGTGCTGGCGCAGGTCGGCGTCGGCGAGCCCGGCCACGAGGCGGGCACCGACGAGGTATCGGTGGTGGTCGGCGACGGTTCGCGCACGATGGTGGAGGCGCTGCGCAGGCTCGACGACGCGGGCGTCTGCGTGGTCGACGCCAACGTGCACCGGCCGAGCCTCGATGACGTATTCCTTTCCCTCACCGGCAAACCGAGCGGAGCGACCGTCACGGAACCGGAGACCGACGACGTACAAGAGGAGATCATGTCGTGAGCACGGCAATCGTTGGGGAGGCCGCCGCGAAGGCGGAACAGGAGCCGAAAAAGGCCATGACGCAACCGAATTCCGCCCCGCGGCTGCGGTTGTTCCGGGACAGCGCGATCGTCGCGCACCGCAATCTGCTCACCATTCTGCGCGTGCCGACGCTGCTGGTGACGGCCACGATCCAACCGCTGATGTTCGTGTTCTTGTTCGCCTATATCTTCGGCGCCTCGCTGGGCGGCGGCCAATACCGCGAATTCCTGCTCGCGGGCATCTTCACCCAGACGGTGGCGTTCAACGCCGCGTTCACCACGGTCGGCCTGGCCGGGGATCTGCAGAAGGGCATCATCGACCGGATGCGCGCGCTGCCGATGTCGCGACTGGCCGTGCTGATGGGCCGCACGCTGTCGGACCTGGTGGTCAACATCCTGAGTTTGGCGGTGATGGTCGGGTGCGGGTACATCGTGGGCTGGCGCATCCACGGCAGCGTCTCCGACGCCGTGCTGGCGTTCGCGGTGATCCTGTTGTTCGCCTTCGCGATGTCCTGGGTCGGCGCGCTGACGGGCCTGATGTCGCCGACCGTCGAAGTGGCACAGAGCGCCGGCCTGATCTGGCTGTTCCCGCTGACGTTCATCTCCTCGGCGTTCATCTCGGCCGAGACGCTGCCGGGTCCGCTGCGCACGATCGCCGAGTGGAATCCGATCACCGCGGTCTCGGCGGCGGGACGAAAGCTGTTCGACAACGACTCGCCGCCCACCTTCGTCCCGCCCAGCGGCTGGGCCGCCGACCACAGCGTCGAATACGCGGCAGCCTGCTCGGTGGCGATCCTCGTGGTGGCCGTGCCGCTGGCGCTGCTGCGCTACCGCAAGGTGGCCAGTCACTGACCCGCACGACCACGCGCACAGCGAACGGCCGCCGCATCCGGACGATGCGGCGGCCGTTTCCGTATTCGCGAACCGTCAGGCGCGGCGGCGGGTCTTGAGCAGCTCCAAGCGCTCCTTGAGCAACTCCTCGAGCTCCTCCTTGCTGCGGCGTTCCAGCAGCATGTCCCAGTGCGTGCGCGGCGGCTTGACCTTCTTGGTCTCCTGGCTGGTGCCTTCGACCAGCACGCCCTCCTGGCCGTTGCGGCACAGCCAGGTCGGCGGGATCTCGGCGTCGTCGGCGAAGGGAACGTCGAATTCCTCGCCGTTGTCGGTCCGGTACCGGGCGATCCGACGCGGAGCCAGGTCGTGGTCGCGATCGGTCTCGTAGCTCACCGCTCCGAGCCGACTGCCTCGGAGTACGCGATCTGCCATGGTGTGCCTCTCCCTGTGTGCTCGAGTCTTCGTGCGCTGCGACCGTGTCCGCGCGAGTGCGCGGGGCACCCGCCGGACCTGATGTACAACGATCGGGCCTGCGCCGATAGTTCCCGACGCGGCCGCGGTGAACCGTTCCATTGTAGTGCCCGCGGCGCACAGGACTCGTCGCGCCCGATGGCGGGTGTTTCGCCGGGGGTCGCTGAGTGGACCGCGGATGGCGAGCTATTAGTGTTCTGCGTCATGTCGCGCCGCTTGTCCTGCCAGTGGTGTGGGCGGGAGATCGTGGAATCGGAGGCCGGCCGCCGTCGCCGGTACTGCCGCCAGTCCTGTCGCCAACGCGCCTACGAACACCGCAACAGTCTGAAGGGAACGGGGATTCCCGACGACGCGGTGGTACTCAGTGCCCAGGAGGCCGCCGACTTGGCCGATCGCTGGTTCGCTGCCCGCTGCGCCGCCGAGGACGTCGCCACCGCCATCGCGGAGGGTGCGACGCCCGATGAGCTGGCCGTGCTCGGCAAGACGCTGGTCGCGCTCACCCGTGACGCGGAACGTCTGCGCTGACCGGGTCCGCCGGGTTCGGGTGTGCGGCGCGGTCGCGGTGGCGTAGATACACCGCGGCGAGCAGCGCGACGACGGTCGCGGCGAGTCCGCAGCCCGCCGACCAGGTGGCGGTGTCCGGGTGGACCAGCGACTGGCCGCGCATCGCCTGCCAGAAGACCAGCGCCAGCAGGCCTGCGTAGCCCGCCGCGAGCACACCCACGACGGCCGCGCGGGCGCGTTCGGGGCGCAGCCAGCGGTACCGGGGAGCGAGCCAGGCGAGCGCGACGGCAACCAGCAGCAGCACCTGGATGCCGTGCAGCCCGACGAAGTGCGGAACGCGCAGGTCACCGCCGACCGTGCTCCAGTGCGTGATCGGCATGCCGCGCATGGCGTCGCGCGCGGCGAGATCGCCCGCGCCGGACAGCACCGTGTGCCCGGCGGCCAATTCAACGATTCGTCCGTCACTGTCGCGGACGAGTTGCTTGCCGGTGAAGCCCATCAGGTAGCCCAGCGCCATGCCCGCCACGGCCAGTGCCAGTCCGGCGTGGACAGCGCGTGCGGTCGGGCGGTCCACCAAACGCTGCCAGGACAAGATCAGCACGATGAGCAGGTTGGCCAGGAACAGGCCGGGCACGCCGGAGGCGAAGACCATCTGCCCGATCGAGTTCACCGGGTCGTCCTCGGTATTGAAGTGGCTGAACGTGCCGCGTGCGGCCTGCAGCACGATGAATCCCACATCGATGAATCCGGTCACCGCGAACACCGAGCCCAGCCACCACGTGACCCGGCTGCCCTTGTGCGGCAACGACAGCAGCCACGCCAGGGTGAGGCTGTAGAGCGCGAACGCCAGGCCGAATTTCATCGGCTTGAGCCAGACCGATTCGCCGAGCAGCGTGCGGTCGTCGATCGGCATCGCCGCGAGGGAGAACAGGACGAGCGCCGTCATCGCGGCGACCGTGCCCAGCAGTGGCCGATGCAGTCGCCCGCGCGTCGCCGTCTTCGCGCTCGCCCGCGACCCGTCTTCGGGCGCGGTGGCGAAATATGTTGTGGACATGCACCGAACGTAGAAATCACGGACGCCGGAGGGCGTCCCGCCGCGGCGCTATTCGCTCCTAGTACCCGGGTATCGGGCGACACGATCGGTCGGTACCGCAGACGCACATGCCGCCGCATAGGTCGCGCCCCGGCTCGCTGTCACAGCTCGTCCAGTCGGCTCACACGATGTGATCCCGCGGCGAGATCGCGGGCCGTCGTGCTCGGCGTGCCCGGCCCGCCTGGAGAGAAGAAGCGGGCCGCGAACGCGTCGTTGCGTTCGTGGCCCTCGCGGGCGACGGCGCTGTCGCCGGGTCCGTTCGCGAGATCAGTCCTCCTGCGCATACCCGACGTCGATGCCGCGTCCGGCCAGCCAGGGCCGCGGATCGATCGGCGTGCCGTCGGGCAGACGGACCTCGTAGTGCAGATGCGGGCCGGTGGAGTAGCCACGATTGCCGACCGTCGCGATGACGTCGCCCGCGCGGACCTGCTGGCCGACGGTGGCGAGGATGTCGTTCACGTGGCCGTAGACGCCGATGGTGCCGTCGTCCTGCTGCACGCGCACCCACAGGCCGAAGCCCGAAGCGGGACCGGCCTCGATCACCACGCCGTCGGTGACCGCGGCGATCGGAGCTCCGAGCGGGTCACCGAAATCCAGGCCCGCGTGCATCGCGCCCCAGCGCGTGCCGAAATTCGAGGTGAGCACGCCCGCTGCGGGCCGGACGGTCATGGGGCGCGCGAAGTTCTGCGCGATGCGGTTCACGTCCGAGGGCGCGGGCATCGGGGCGGCCTGCGGCGCCGGACCGGTCGGCGGGGTGAAGACGGCGAATCGAGCCATGCCCTCGGCCGGGCGGATCTCGCCCGAGGCGATCTTCCCCGCGACGAGACGGGCGGACGCGTCGGTGTCCTCGTCCTGCTGCGCCGCGGCGAGGATGCCGAAGGAGGCGGTGACGACCGCGGCGGCGGCGACGACGCGGGCGGCGGCGCGATCACGGCGCAACCGCGTCGCGGCGCGACGGATCGGTAACGGAAAGGTCACGGGCATGCGTCGAACGTACGGGAGCCGTCTCGGGCATCCGCAATCCTGTGGCAACCATCACCGCCGGGCAAAAACCCAGCTCGCCGGTCACGGAAAGGTGACGAAAGGCGCCGGATTCCCATGCGAGCTGGGAAGACGATGCCGTGTCGATAGTTGACCGGAGAAAAGCTGGGTGCGCAGACTGTGTGAGTGGCGACTAATGGAGTTCGTGCCCTAACGGCGCTGGCGGACCCGACCCGCCGCGCGATCTTCGAAGCCCTGCCGCAGGCCGCGCGCTCGGTCGGCGAACTCGCTCGAGAACTCGGAGTGACCAGCTCGGCGGTCTCACAGCATCTGCGTGTGCTGCGCGAGGCGCGGTTGGTGATGATGCGGCCGGACGGCAACCGCAGGCTGTATTCCCTCGACCCGCGCGGTCTCGCCGACGCCCGCGATTACCTCGAGCAGTTCTGGCCGAGTGCGATCGCCGCCTATTCCGCGGCCCTCAAAACCGCCGCGACGGCGAACGCTTGACCGCGGCGGTGTGACCGCACCGAACGCCTGTCATCCCACGCGTCGATACGCCGTCTTACGGCGGTCGGTACCCGTGCCGGGCCAATTGCGCTTGCTCAGCTGCTTGTCGACGGCGTTGATCACCTCGGTGACGCCGATCTGCAACAGACCGGGGTCGGGGGTGTCGGCGTCCGGATCGCCGACGTGGCCGGTCCACAGCACGGCGTGCCTGCCGAGCAGGTGTGCGGGCGGGCCCGCCCACCGCGGCGGCGTCGGGCCGAACAACAGGACGGTGCGGGTGCCGAACGCCGTGGCCAGATGCGCCACGCCGGTGTCTCCGCAGATCACCAGGGCGGCCTCGGCGACGGTGGCGGCCAGATCGATGAGGTTCTGCTGCCCGGCGAGCACCCGGCCCACGGGCAGGCCTGCCCGCGCGGCGATGCCCAGCGCGAGTTGGCGTTCGTATTCGTCCCCGGTGAGAACCACCTCTCGCCCGAGGGCGAGCAGGTGCCGGACGACGGCGGCGAACCGGTCCGCCGGCCAGCGGCGAGCCGGTGCGCCCGCGCCGACGTGCACGACCACGCAGTCGCGGCGGCTGGTCGTCGACACCGGCGGAACCAGTCCGAGGTTGCGGCGATCCGCGCCGATGCCGTCGTACTCCAGCAGGTGACACCAACGGTCCACCTGGTGCATGTCCGGTTCCCACTCCGGGCCGGACAATTCGGGGAACGCGGGATTGCGGAAGGTGAGTATGCGCTCGGCCCGAGTCTTGGACAGCGTGACGATACTTTCGGCGCTCGAGCCGTGCAGGTTGACCGCCAACTCGGGGGGAGGCGCGTCCCAGCGGAAGCCGCTCGGATCGGCGGTCGGCATCAAGGCGTCGACCGAGGCGATCAGGTCGACGATCGGTTTGAGTCGCAGCGGTGCCGCCAAGACGATGCGATCGTGCGGTTTGGCCCGGCGCAGCGCACGTAGAGCCGGGACCGCGGTGAGTAGATCACCCAGCCCACGCGCCTGCAACACGAGCAGAACCGCCACCCTCTTCTCCTAGCCACCCGAGTCTCACCGAACCCCGACCCACCCGTTCAGCCCAGGGGCGCCAACGAAGAGTCACTAAGGCATAACTACCCGGACGTTCGAACAGCGAAACGTGAACACCGCGCAACGTTGTCGCGCTTACCGGAAAACCGCGGGAAATCCCAATCAGCAAATGTCCAGAGAACTCATGTGGAGCGGCTATAGCATCAGTGAATGACGACAAACAGCGTGGTAGAGGGTCCACTGCAGTCTCTTGCCCGCCGTGCGTGGCAAACCATCCTGCTGACCGGCGTTTTCGCGGTGATCCTCGGCATCCTGATCCTGGTCTGGCCCGACATCACTCTGGCGGCGGCGGGCATCGTCTTCGGCATCTACCTGGTGGTCACCGGCTTCCTGCAGCTGGTCGCGGCCTTCGCCGCACCGGCGAGCACCGGCCTGCGGGTGCTGGCGTTCATCATCGGCGTGGTGTCCATCGTGATCGGCGTGTTCTGCTTCCGCGACGAACTGGCCTCGTTGCTGCTGCTCGGATTGTGGATCGGCATCGGCTGGCTGTTTCGCGGGATCGCGCTGCTGGTGGCCGGCATCTCCGAGCCGGAGATGCCGGGACGCTGGTGGCAGGTGTTTTTCGGGGTCGTCACCGCGGCGGCCGGTGTCGTGCTGATCGTCTGGCCGGTGCAGTCGGTGGCCACGCTGGCCCTCCTGGCCGGAGTGTGGCTGATCATCATCGGCCTCGTGGAGATCATCGTGGCGTTCGGGGTGCGCCGGGAGGTCAAGGCCCTTCGCGCCGAGGGCGCTGTCGCCTGATCACGAATCCGCTCGGCGGGGCGCCACCGGCGCCCGGCCGGGCGGTGCCGTGTCTGCCGTGCGTCTGACCAGCACGGTTCCGTCCTGCTGGAACTCGTGACAGAATCACAGGCGCATTTTCACCAGACGTCGGCTTCGGGGTTGGTCGACATCGAAAAGAACTGGAGGCACGAATGATTCGTACTGCTGGGTTTGTCGGTGCGCTGGCCCTGGCGGGGGCCGCGGCGATGCTGTCGGCGGGGACGGCGCAGGCCGCGGTCGGCACGCTGGGGATCAACGGCGAACTGCACGCGGATCCGGTGGGCTGCCTGAACACCGACGGACTTTTCTACACCACGTTCCAGATCACCGTCGTCAACAGCACCGATCGTGCCGTCACGCTGTACTCCGGAAGGGACTGCACCGGTTCCGTGGTCGGCGAGCTGCCCGTGGAGAAGATCGGGTATCTGCCCAAGGGCGGCAGCGTCTCCGTCAGCTGAGCCGCTCGTCGCAATGGCGGCCGAGGTGTGGCGTCACCCATCGCACGAACTTCGCCGGTGTGGTGCGACCGCCTCGGCCGTTTCCGTGATCGCCTGCCGCGCCCCGGATCACCCGCCGACGTCGGTGGGAATCCGTTGCGAGGGCGACACGGTGTCGCGTGCCCACACCGCGTGGAGGCGCGCGTAACGCCCGCCGCGTTCGATCAGTTCGGTGTGGGTGCCGTCCTCGGTGATCCGGCCCTCGTGGAAGAGCAGCACCCGATCGGCGGTCTCGGCTGTGTGCATCCGATGCGCGATCGTGAGGGTGGTGCGGCCGCGGGTGAGGCGCGCCAGCGCGTGTTGCACCCGCACGTCGGTGCCTGCGTCGACGCCGCTGGTGGCCTCGTCGAGGACGAGCAGATCCGGATCGACCAGTGCGGTCCTGGCCAAGGCCACGAGCTGGCGTTCACCCGCCGACAAGGCCTCGCCGCGCTGGCCGACCGGAGTCTCCAGTCCCTGCGGCAGAGTCCGCACCCAATCCCGCAACCCGAGCCGGGTCAGTACGCCGAGCACGGCGTCGCGGGAATCGCCCGCGCGACCGAGCGCGATGTTCTCGCCGACGGTGCGATCGAAGAGGAAGGCGTCCTGCGGGACGATCGCGACCCGCCGGGTGAGTGCTTCGTCGGCGATCTCGGTGAGGTCGACACCCCACAGGGTGAGCGCGCCGCTGGTCGGCAGCAGCTGCCGGGTCACGAGTTTCGCGAAAGTGCTCTTGCCGGAGCCGGTCTCGCCGACGACGGCGACGTGCTCGCCGGGCGCGATACGCACGTCCAGGCCGCGTAACGCGGGCCGGTCGGGGGAGTAGTGGAAGCCGACGCCGCGCAGTTCCACGGTAGCCGGGCCGGATGGCAGCGTTGTGCGCCGAGCCGCCGTGGATTCCTCGGGGATGTCCAGGATTTCGACCACGCGCCGCAGGCCGGCCTCGGCATTGCGGGCGTCGGCGAGGCTGCTGACGGCGAACTGCATGGGTCGGACGAAGAAGGTCACCAGGAACAGGAAGGCGACGATGTCGCCCGCGCTGAGCCCGAGCTCCGGTCCCAGCACGCCCATTCCGGCCGCGGTGCCCGCCACCACGACCGAGGTGGTGATGAGCCCGCTGGCGACCTCGCCGATGGAGACGTTGAATCCCATCGGCCACAGGGTTCGCCGCTGGGCGTCGAAAACGGCGTCGATCTGCGCGTCGGCGCGGGCGCGCATCCGTTCCTCGATGCCGTAACCGCGGATGGTGTCGATGCCGACGAGCACTTCCAGCAGGCCGCCGTAGAGTTCGCCGATGCTTCGGCGCACGGCATCGAAGCGGCGCGCCACCCATTGCTGCAAGGTGTGGCCCGCGACCGGGACGCCGATGCCGATCAATAGCACGAGCAGCGCGAGCGGCCACGAGTAGACCAGCATCACCACGAGCGCCAGCAGCATCTGAGAGATGTTCTGCACCAGCGTGATTCCGCCGGACTGGGCGTACAGCGTGACCACGTCGACGTCGTTGGTGACGCGCGCGACGAGAGCGCCGGCGGAATCCGCGCGGGGATCGGCGGGGGAAAGGCGCAGGATGCGGGCGAAGGCGGCCACCCGCAGATCCAGCAGTGCCTGCTCGACGGTGCGGATGACCCGGTGGTTCATCAACGCGGAAGCGAGCATCGCCAGCAGTACCGCGAGTACTCCGGCGAACACGGCGCCGGTCACGACGCGTGCGCGGGTGGCCTGGTCGATCGCACCGAGCAGCGCGTGGTCGAGGGCGTATTGGATGGTGACGGGGATGACGATCCGGCCGGAGGCCGCGACGACGGCCAGTAGCAAGATCACCGCCAGAGTGCGGCGGGACAGCACGGTGTCGCGGCGCACCCGGCGCAGTAGACCGGTGGTTCGGTAGTCGGGTCCGGTCGGCTCGGTTGGACTCGTGTTCACCACGCCGGCTCCATGGCGTCGGTCTGATCGGACGCGTGGTATGCACCGAGCAGCGCGCGATACGCCGGTTCGGTAGCGAGAAGGTCCTCGTGCCGTCCCTGCGCGACGATGCGTCCACCGGCGAGGAAAACCACGGTGTCGGCGAGACCGACCGTCGCGGCGCGATGCCCGACCAGCACCACCGTGGTGCGGCGGTCGTCGCCCGCGTACTCGGCGCGCAGCGCCTCCACCACGGTCCGCTCCACCAGGGGGTCCAGCGCGGAGGTGGCGTCGTCGAGCAGGAGCAGGCCGGGGCGGCGGAAGACGGCGCGCGCCAGCGCCAACCGCTGACGTTGACCACCGGAGAGTTGCACGGTTTCGCTGAGGTAGGTGTCCAGGCCGTCGGGGAGGCGGCCGACGAACCCCGCGGCGTCGGCGATGCGCAGCGCGCGCTCGATCTCTTCGTCCGAGGCCGCGGCGCCGAGGGTGATGTTGGCGCGAGCGGTGTCGGCGAACAAGAAGGCGTTCTGGGTGACCAGCGCGGTCCGGCGGCGCACCGCGTCCGGTGCGAGGCGCCGGGTGTCGACCCCGGTGAGCGCGACTGCGCCCCGGTCGGCCTCGAGCAGATGCGCCAGCAGCGCCAGCAGCGTGCTCTTGCCCGCGCCGGTCGCGCCGACCACCGCCAGTACGGCGCCGGGACGTACCCGTACGGTCAGGTCGCGCACCGCGCGGGTGTCGCCGGTGTAGCCGTAACCGGCTCCGGCGAGCTGCACGGCGACGCCGCGATCGTGCGCGCCGAGTGGGAGCTGCCCGTGCGCCGGGCGGTCGGCGGCGGTCAGCACGTGGTCGACTCGGGTCTGCCCCGCCACGCCCAGCGGTAGCACGCCGAGGAAGCGGGCGATGACGTTGAGCGGAATCGCGGTGGTGATGAGCAGGTAGATCACCTCCACCAGGGCGCCGACGCCGAGCAGACCGGCGTCGACCCGTGCCACGCCGACGGCCAGGATGGCCAGCGCCGCCAGGGGCGGCATCAGCTCGATCGCGGGGTCGAAGACGGCGCTCGCGTTGCCCATGCGCCGGTTCGCCGCGCGGGAGGCGTCGGCGGCCGCCGCGAAACGATCGATTTCCCGCTCGCCGATGCCGAGGGTGCGCACCACCTGCCGTCCGGCGATGGCCTCGTGCGCGAGCCCGCTGACCAGTGCTCGCTGCTGCTGAGCCGCCCGGGCCCGCGGTGCGAGCACCCGTTGGTAGAGCAGATTCGCGGCCAGCACCAGCGGGATGAGCACCAGCGCGATCAGAGCGAGCCAGAGGTCGGCGAGCGCGATGTCGACCATGACCAACAGCAGCATGGCGGTCATACCGACCGCGAAAGGGAAGTGCTGCATGGGATCCCAGGCCGTCTCCACGTCGGAGATCGCGCGGGAGACCAGTTGCCCGGCCGGCCTGCGGCGATGCCAGGCGATGCCGAGCCGCAGGTATTGCGCGACCACGGCTTTGCGGGTCTGGGCCTCGTTACGGTATTGCACCGTGCCGGTCGCCACACCGCGCAGGATGATCGTCGCGATGCGCAGCAGCGAGACCGCCAGCACGAAGGCCGCACCGGTCGCGGCGGCGCCCGCCAGGAAACGGCCCTCGGCGAAGCTCGCGACCACCACGTGCTCCGTACTCCATCCGACGGCTCTCGCGGCGAGCACCATGCAGCACGCGTTCACCAGGCCGGAGCCGATCGCGACCGCGGCGGCGCCCGGTGCCCGCCCGCACCCGCGCAGCATGATCGCCAGCCCGCTGCGCAGGGTGCGGGGGTCCTGCCCGGCCTCGCTGTCGGCGGCCGCGGCGAGCAGTGCGCCTCTCCCGTAGCTCATGACCCCGGACACCGGAATGTCCGGGCTGATCCATTCGCCACCACGCCTCCAACCGCCTGCCCGCCCTGGACAACCGTGCCTCGGATCGTGAATCGGCGGCAATGGACTCGATCAGCGTGATCGGAAATTGCGGGGACGACGATGCTTCCCGGCAAAAGTTCGGCGGTGGTGCGGACGATCTTGCCGCCGCTGCGATCCCGATCCGGGGAAGGCTACGACCGCACCTTCGTGCGAACAGAATGCGCCCGAGAGATTCCGAGTATGCCGCTGATGACGGAAGGTGCTAGAGCGAGCAATGCGGCCGCAAACGCGTCTCCGGCGACAGCGGCCGGCGCATCGTCGCTACCGCGCCCGTGCACTCGTCCGGGTATCCCTCTTGCGGGCCGGACGTCGCGTTCACCGTGTGCGCGGCCACTCGCCCTGGTTCGACACAGTGGACTCCGAGGTCACCGACACCGGAACCGGCGTAGCGGCGGCCGAGCGGCGACGCCCCCGCGGATCCCACGCCATCGCCGATGCCGCTCCTCCCAGCAGAACGACCACGATCATCGTCACAACACACCAGACCAACACGGTCCTTGCCTCCCTGGCATCACCATCCGGTTGACAGACTGCGTCGGCTTACCAAGGCGGACAGTTGTTTTCGAGTCGCCGACAGTATTCACCGACCGGATGGCGCGCGCGAGTCCGCGGTGCGGGGCCGATGCCTCCGCAATCGTGTCCGAAAGCCGCGACCTGTCCCGCCGCGAACGGAATAACCAGCGCGAACGCCGATGTTTTCGCCGCCGTGGCTTTCGGCGCGCCGATCGGAGGAGATGCGAATCACGAAAGTGCCTCTGTCGCTCGGTATGTGGGTGGCGTCTCAGCGCGACCATGTCTCGCTCGTTCGCCGCGATGGGCGGTGCGCGGACTCGGCCGCTCGCTGCGGGACGATGTCGTCCCGCCGGGCTGGGCTGTCGTTGTTTGCCTCGTTGTCGCCCGGGTAGCACGGTGGGGACGGAGGTCCACCCACACCGAAAGGGCTGGTTCGGCGATGTCCAATTCCACAACGGGCGCGACAACGGATCGGCGGTCTCCTCTTCAGGTCGCCGCCATGGCGGTAGGAGCCACGTTCCTCCTGGTCGGGATCCTGGGGTTCATTCCGGGGATCACGACCGATTACGGCGAACTCGATTGGGCGGGACATCACTCGCAGGCCCAGTTGCTCGGTCTGTTCAGCGTGTCGGTGCTGCACAACGCGGTCCATCTGGCTTTCGGCCTCGCCGGAGTGCTGGCCGCCCGCACCGCGCCGTCGGCGCGCGCGTTCCTCCTCGGCGGCGGCGCCCTCTATCTCGTGCTGTGGCTGTACGGACTCGTCGTGAACCCCGGCAGCGACGCGAACTTCGTGCCGCTCGATACGGCCGACAATTGGCTGCATTTCGTGCTCGGCGCGGGCATGATCGCCCTCGGTGCGGTCTTGGCGCGGCGGCCCCTGACCCAGGCGCCCGGCGCGGGCAGGCAGACCGGAATTCTGGAATAGCCGACGCATCGGCCGCGTCGTCCATGGGAATGGACCGCCGGTTCGAAGGCTGTGTCCCGACACCACCCCGTGTCCGGTCTGTTACCGAAAAGTGTTGTGGTCCAACAAATCCCATTGTCCGGCGGCGCAATCGGCGCAGCTCGGCCTTCGGCGGTACGCTCGGTGCGGGCGATGCCGGAAAGCCGCTTTGTCGAACGTCTGACATGTTGACATCGACTGCTGTTGACAACATATGATGTCAATAACTTGCTCAGCCTGCAATTCGATGCGCCGACACCGCACGAGCCGCAGGAGTGCAGGCGCTTCGACTACTTCGGCAAACGCGGCAAGGGAGTACCGATGAGGGCCAAACCACCCGCACTGGGATATCTCCGCAAGGACGTCTCGGGTGTGTCCCAGGATTGGGACGAAGCGCAGATGCGGAGTCTGGCCAAACGCCTGGGTTACGAGTTGTGTAAGACGGTGACCTTCGGCGCCGGCACCGACGCACCGGTGGATCGCCTCGTCGACGTCGTCCGCACCTTCGGCGTCGACGCCGTGATCGCACCGGGTCTGCAGCACTTCGGCAATGCGGTGCCGGGCGAACTCGTCGAGGTTTGCGACCTGATCACCGTGACGCCCCAGCAGACGTACTCCCGTTCGGCGCTGTCGCGAATCTGGGCATGAATCATCGGGCGCCGGTCGCCGCCGCATGTGCTGTACTGGCGGGGTGATCGAATCCGGTGAGGTGACCGACGTGGTCGACGCTGTGGTCGAGCAGTCGTTGCTCGGCGGCCCACGACGGTACACGCGCGCCCAGGTGGCCGAGCTTTCCGGAGTGTCTGTCGAACGTGCCAAGAAGCTGTGGGTTGCGCTCGGCTTCCCCGCCACGGCGAGTGACGACGACGTGGTGTTCACCGATGCCGACATCGCCGCGGTGCGCCACTTCACCGCGATGGACCCGGTCGCGGGGGCGAGCGAGCAGAGTCAGATCGCCGCCGCCCGCAGTGTCGGTCAGGCGATGGCGCGACTGGCCGAGTGGCAGGCGGATCTGATCGCCCGTGAGATCGGCAGCCGCATCGCCGCCGAAGGCGGGCAGTCGATGTCCGAATCGAACCGCCAGGCCACTGCCCGGACCATCGCGGTGCTCACCGATCTGCAGCAGTACGCGTGGCAACGACATCTCGCCGCGGCGCTGAGCCGCTCACTCGAATCCGATGGCGCCACACGCCAACTGCTCGTCGGCTTCGCCGATATGGTCGGCTACACCCGGCTCTCCCGTCACCTCGACCTCGACGAGTTGACGGATCTGCTGGAAACATTCGAGACCACCACCACCGAAGCGGTCACCGCCCACGGCGGCTGGGTGATCAAGAACGTGGGCGACGAGGTGATGTTCGCCGCCGAGAATCCCCGCGACGGTGCGCGAATCGCCCTGGCGATGCACGCGGCGGTCGCCCGAGCGGCGCAAACCGTTCCGGAAATGCCCCAGATCCGAGTGGGCCTGGCGTACGGGCCCGTCCTCACCCGCTTCGGCGACCTCTACGGCACGGTGGTCAACGTCGCCGCTCGGCTCACCGGCGTGGCCCGCCCTGGGACCGTCCTCCTCGACGACGGCGCCGCCGCGGCTCTGGACGACGACGAGCAATTCCTCTTGCGCCATCTGCGCAGCGTGCGGGTCAAGGGATTCTCACGGTTGCGTTCCCATGTGTTGCGAGAGCGCCAGCGCAAACAAAGCTGACCGGCTACCGCCCCGTGGCGAGATGATGTGGAGCTTCTATGAAAAGAACTGTCACCGCACTCGCGCGGCTCGGGGTCGCCGGGATTCCGGTGCCGGCCTTCGCGGCGGTCGCCGGTTCGGGCCCGGCTCAGGCGACGCCGCGGGATTGCGTCGTCGAGCGGGATCTGTTCAGCGCTTCGGCGGTCTGCCAACCCGACGAGCTCGAGGGAGCCGAAAACGTCTTGCCGTGGAATGCGTAGGCATCTACAGCTCGGGGCCGTTCCCGCTGTACGCGGTCGGTTCCTACGTCCAGCTCAGTTATCCCTTCACACCGAACGGGCAGCATACGACGACAGGGTGCATGAACTGGGGTCCCGGTCTCGTCGGGGTGGTCGGCAACGCCGTCGTGGAGATCTATCACCGTTGAGAGATCGCGAGCCAGGTCGACGAGTCGGCCGAATGAGCAAGCGGTCGGCCGGGCCGGTGCGGATAGGCTGGCGTCATGTCGGACACGGTGTCATCCAAGGGTTTCTCGGTCGCGCTGGTGCTGGGCGGGGGTGGTCCGGTCGGTCTGACGTGGTTGGCGGGACTGGCCGCGGGGCTGCGGGACAACGGTATCGACTTGACGCTGGCCGACCGGTTCGTGGGGACCTCCGCCGGCTCGGTGGTCGGTGCGGTCCTGGCCGACGGTGGCGATCCGGCGCGCTTGTTGCGGCCGCCGTCCACGTCGGCGGCGCCGGTGCGGGCGGATCCGGCGCGAATCGCGGAGATATTCGCCGTGCTGCGCGCCCCCGGCCAGGACCCGGCCCAGGCGCGCCGCCGGGCGGGGGAGCTGGCGCTGGCCGCGCAGGCCGGTGATCCGGACGAGCACATCGCGCGCATCGGCGGGCTGGCCGGTGTGGCGCAGTGGCCGACGCGCGATCTCGTCGTGACCGCGATCGACATCACCACCGGTGAATTGCGGGCATGGACCAAGGACGGCGCGGCGTCGTTGCCCGAAGCGCTGGCGTCCAGCACGGCGGTGCCCGGTGTCTTCCCGCCGATCCCGATCGACGGCCGCCACTACTTCGACGGCGGGTTGCGCTCGCCGGTCAACGCGGACCTGGCCGCGGGCGCGGATGTCGTGGTGATCCTCGAACCCTTGGCGCACATGTTCCCCCGCATCCCCAGCGATCGCGAGTTGGGCTCGGCGACAGAGGTTTCCATTGTCCCCGACGAGGAAGGCGTCGCCGCGTTCGGAATCGACGTGTTCGACTCGGCGGCGCTTGCTCCCGCGTATGCGGCGGGCGTGCGGCAGTCTGCCGATGCCGCGCCACTGCTGAAGGACGTCTGGCCCGAAGGCTGACCGAGCCGTGGCGACCGCCGGCCGATCGGGCGGGCGTGTCTCGTCGCTCCACGCCCGGCGCCGCTGTGGACTGGAGACGCCGGTCCCTCTAAGCCCACTGGGACAAAGGATTCCGCACGGTGCACGGCATCCTGTCGCACGGATTCCCGAACCACTTCGCCCCGTCCACCACCGTGTCGATCCCGGCGCCGCGCACCGAAACGATCCGCCCCACACCGGTTTTGGAGACCAGAACGGTTCCGTCCGGGCCAAAGGCGACACCCATCGGAGCGTGCAGCCCGGCGGCCGGCGTTTCGACCTGACGGGACCGGATGGCCGGCACCCGGCCCACGCCGAGTTCCGCGCTCGATCGGTCCCTGTTCGGTACGCCCGCCGACCGCCGGAGGCGGCTGGCCCGGCGATACGCCTCGGCGTGACGAGCGCCGGAGCGTAACGCCGGTCGGCCGCTCCGAGGCGCACCGCGAGTGCAGATCAGTCGTCCGGAGTCTCGGTGAAGCGCTGGAGGTACAGCGGCTCGCCGAGCTTCTCCACCAGATCGAGTTCGGTTTCCAGGTAGTCGACGTGCTGTTCTTCGTCTTCCAGGATCTGCTCGAAGATACGAGCGGAGGTCACGTCGCCGCGTGAACGCATCAACTCGATGCCACGGCGCAGCCGTTCGACCGCTTCCATCTCGATCTGCAGGTCGGCCCGCAGCTGCTCGGGCACGCTCTGCCCGATGCGCAGCGGGTTGAGCTTCTGGTAGTTCGGCAGGCCCTCCAGGAAGAGGATCCGGTCGGTGAGGATCTCGGCATGTTTCATCTCATCGATGGACTCGTGCCGGGTGTGCCGGGCCAGCTTGGTAAATCCCCAGTTCTCCTGCATCTTGGCGTGCAGGAAGTACTGGTTGATCGCCGTGAGTTCGGCCGTCAGCTGCTCGTTGAGCAGCGCAACGATGTCCTTGTCGCCGTCCATAGCAGCGATCGTGGCACAAAATGCGCGCAGCTGCGGACAGACCGCCTGGTGTGTCGGCTCAGGCGGCCGAGGGCTGCGCTCCGGTGGATGCCCGCGCGCGGCCGATCACCTCGGCCAACCGCGCCGTGCAGCTGCCGCAACCGGGCTTCCATCCGCAGGCGTTCTTCACCTGGCGGATGCTGTCGGCGCCCGCCGAAACGCAGGTGTGCACGTCACCTTCGGACACCGCGTTACAGATGCAGACATACATGAAGCCTCACAACCAGGTCACTTTATCACTGAGGTTAGCCTCGACTAACGAGGTAAGCCTCCCCTAATGTATAGCAGCTCGGAGCAGCGGTGTGAAGTCCGGTGCCGACGCGAATCGCGGCGCATCGGATAGGGGCGCTAGCCGGCCAGTCGCTTCGCGGCCAGCTGCCGCAACTCGCTGGACTTGATCTTGGCGCTGCCGGTGAGCGCGATGTCCTCCACCCGGATCGCCCGGCGGATGTTGGCCGAACGCGGCGCCGACTACGCGGTGGTGCGCAAATTGGTGGACGCCGCGCTGACGGTGATCAGCGCGGCCGGTACCACCGGACGTCCACGGGTATCGGACATCGTGGCCGCCGCCGGGCTGTCCAACGACGCGTTCTATCGGCATTTCCCGTCCAAGGACGCGCTGGTGGCCGCCCTGCTGGAGGACGGAGCGGAGCGGTTGACCGGCTGTGTGGCCCACCCGATGGCCAAGGAAGCCGACCCGCGTGCGCGCGTGCGGCGCTGGGTCGCGGCGATCCTGCCGCAGGCCGAAGAGCGGACCGCTGCCGCGACACTGGCCGTGCTCTGGAAAGCCGCTGGGCCGGGTCTGGGTTGACGGCCGGACCTGGCGTGGTGGACACCGCGCCTGCCGGGCTACTGCGCGACACGCTCGCGGAATTGGTGAGCGCCGCACCGGATTACGACTCGACGCTCACGCGATTGCCGGCACGCTCGCCGAGCGGTTGCGCCGACGCGGCGAGCCCGCTCCCGGCGACGTCGAGCGCATCACGGCCTTCTGCCTGCGCGCCCTGACTCCGCCGGGTCCGGGATGAATCCGCGCCTGTCGACGTAGGTGCGGGTGGGCGCGGTTCGTTCTGGTCGACAAACCATCCAGGGCTGAGACCGGAATGCGCGGGGAAGAGGGCGCCGGGCCCGGCTCAGACGGTGATCTCGACGACGTCGCGGATCCGGAAGCGGTCACTGGAGGTGATCTCGACCGCCTGCCGGGCGACCACGACCGCGGCGTCGCGATCGAAGCGGTAGCCGACCTCGAGCGAATCGGGCACGACGCTCGCGCGCGCGCCGTCGCGCAGGCATTCGGCTCGCGCGCTGGTCGCCGCGTCCAGAGCCGCCATGGCGTCGAAATCGTCGCCCGATGGCGGGCGGGTCTCGTCGGCGCCCGCGATCGGGACTGTCGTGTCCGATATCGAGCAGAGCCGACCGGCCGGGTCGAGCGTCACGCTCAGTTGACCATCGCCGCCTGCCACCGCGGCGACGCCGTCATAGACCTGGCGGTAGTGCAGGGTGTACTCGGCCACCGATGCCGCTACCTCGTCGCCGTCGCGGCTGCCACCGCCGTGGAAGGTGGCCGACATGCCGGCCAACGCCAGGTCGTGGCCGAGGTCGAGCTGCCGGACCGCGCGATCGGCGATATCCCGAACCTCCTGTGGTGCGATGCTGTCGGCAGTGCGGTCCGGCTCGGCGTAGAACACGTGGTACGCGCCGTCCGGATGCATGACCAGCCGCGGTTCGAATTCGACCGGGGCAGAATATTCCTCGGCTGTGGGTGACGCGGGCTCGGCGAGCACGGACCGCAGACCGAACCGTTCGGCGAGTTCGGCGGCGGTATCCGCGTCGGCGCGACGGCGCGACAAGCGCAGCGCCCGCGGCCGGCGAGGAACGTGAATGCCGAGGTCGACCTCGATGGGGACTTGGCCGGCCCATCGCCACCAGTACCAATTGTCCGACACCGGCTCGCCGAAGAAGAGACGCTCGTTCCACAGCCGGTCCTGTGCTTCCCGGTCGGTGGCGCCACATGCCGCCGAGGACACCCGGTGATCGTTGTGGAAGATCGACAGCGCCGCGTCCTGCCAGGCCTGGCTGAACGACTTGCCGGTGTTCCACTCCTTGAAGAACCGCGTCCCCTGCTGATCGGTGTCGAAGGTGAGGCTGTCGAACCCGAACAGCATCCGCGCGCCCAGGTTCGGCGTATGCCAGGTACGAAATGGGCTGTGCCCGTCGTGCATTCGCAACGACTCGCATCCGTGGAGGAACAAGTAGCGCAACCGCTGGTCACCGAAACTCATCCGATCCGACCACGCGTAGATGGTGTCGTCCCAGGTCCGGCCCATCGCGGTGAGGAACACGCCGTCGTCCATGGTCGTGCTGTGCGCGTAGTGGTAGAAGACCTTCACCGAGTCCATGCCGAGGCGGTCCTGCCAGTTGTCGTACTCCTTGTCGTAGCGCCATTCCCGGACGTCGTCGTCCTTGGCGTGGAAATTGATCGCGTTGAACTTCGCGACGTAGTCGAGGAAGCCGTTGACGCAGGCGTGCGGGTGACTCAGTGGGGCGTCCTGCGGGTAGACCTGAACCGACGCGCCGGCGTAGATGTTGTCTGACATGGCTGAATGGTCGCGGGCGTCGGCCATCGGAGCACGGGTAGCCGACTACTCGATTCGCGCGGGTCATCGCCCGTTTTCGACCCGGTTGAACGGAACGTCGCGATTAGTTCTCCGAGTACGTCGAGGACCGCAGGGGGAACCCGATATCCAGCGGTGCCTGCGCGAGGACCGCAGCCGCATCCGGAACTTCATCGAGCACCCGACCACCTCCGATGCGATTGTGACCTCTGCTACAGATCAGGCCACTACCGGACATGCATGTCCGGTTATATTACTGTCCCGTAGCGGCCATGGTGGGCCGCGCGAGATCCGAGCTCGCGTCTGATCTTCGAGGGTGTGTGATGTCAGCAATTTCGCGCCGGTCACTGTTGACCGGAGCAGCCGCGGCGGGCGGTCTCGTGATCGCCTCCCGCTACGCGAACACGACGAGTCCGATCGCCGCGCGGGTGAACAGCGTTCCGCTCACCCGCGAGGAGCATCGTGTGGTCGTCATCGGATCGGGGTTCGGCGGTGGTGTCACCGCCCTGCGCCTGGCCGAGGCCGGAGTTCGGGTCCTGGTGCTCGAACGTGGTCTGCGCTGGCGGACGGGCCCGAACGCGGAGACCTTCCCGCGCGCTTCGGCGCTGGACAAGCGGGTGCTCTGGTACAAGTCCAGCCCCGTATTGTTCGGCAAGCCGATGGTCTTCGAGCCGTACACCGGACTCGTCGAGGCGGTGCCCGGTACCAATATGACCGCGCTGTGCGCGGCGGGCGTGGGCGGGGGATCGCTGGTCTATCAAGGGATGTCCCTGCAACCGACGCGGGAGGTGTTCGATACCCACTTCCCCGAGGCCTTGGACTGGGCGACGATGGATAGGGTGCACTACCCGCGGGTGGCACGCATGCTCGGCTTGGCCGTCGCCCCGGACGAGTTGATCGCCAGTCCCAACTACGCGGCCGCGCGGGCCTTCGCCGACCGTGTGCGCCGCGCCGGGCTTCCGCTGTCGAAGATCCCGATGCCCATCGACTGGAACTTCGCCCTGGCCGAACTGCGGGGCGAGATGAAGCCCTCCTACACCAACGGCGACGGCGCCATGGGGGTGAACAACGGTGGCAAGCATTCGGTCGACGTCACCTACATCGCCACCGCCGAGGCGACCGGCCTGGTGACGGTCGAGCCGCTGCACCAGGTCACCGATGTCGAGCGTGCCGCCGACGGCAAGTGGATCGTCCACGTCGAGCGCCTGGACACCAGCGGCGCCGTGCTGGAGAACAAGATCATCACCGCCGGTGCGCTGGTGCTGGCTGCCGGAAGCCTCAACACCACAAGACTGCTGGCGCGCGCCTCGGCGAAAGGCCTGATCCCCGATATGCCCGACGGACTCGGCCAAGGGTGGGGCACCAATGCCGACCGCATCTACCTGTGGACCGATCCGACCGCGAGTTTCGGTGCGGAGCAGGGCGGTCCAGTGGTCTACGGCAGCAAGAACTGGTCCGACCCGCACTCCGCTCACACCCTGATCCAGGCGTCCATCCCGCCCATGGGCGCCGATGCCGACAGCACCATGATGGTCGGGTACGGCGTCAGCGACGGTCGTGGGCACTTCGTCTACGACGCGGCCCGCGACGACGCGATTCTGCAGTGGCCGCAGGACGGTGACAGCTACATCCAGGACAACTACATTGGTCCCGCGGCCCACCGGATCGCCGGTCCGGCAGGCATTCTCACCGACACCAACCTGCTGTTTCCGTCGACCTGGCACCCCTTGGGTGGTGCGAGTATGGGAGCCGTCTGCGATCTGGAGGGCCGGGTGCACGGCCAGCGGGGCCTGTACGTGCTCGACGGTGCTCTTATGCCCGGGAACACCGCGGCGTGCAACCCGTCGATGACGATTGCCGCTGTTGCCGAGCGCGCTTTGGACACCTTGGTGGCCGATGACGTCGGCACGGTCATCTGACCGTTGCCGCCGGGCCCAGGGCCCTGGTCAAGCGTCGGGCAGCACCGGGCGCACCGCCGTGGCCTCGGGGCCGCGCTTGCGCATGGCGGCGGTGAACACCACAGGCTGACCCGCGTACAGCGCTTTGTATCCCGTGGTCTCGATGCTGGTGTACTCGACGAAAACCGGCGTGGGATCGTCTTCGGGCTGTAGAAACCCGAAGCCCTTCTCGATGTTGAACCAGACCACCGTGCCGCGGCGCCAGTATTCCGCCGCGGCACGGGGGCGGTAGGGCTGTTCGGTCACGAAAGTCAAGGATAGAGGCCGGATCACGCGGCGCTGCGGCGCACCGGATCGGAATGCATGATCCGCCGCCACCAAGCGTCCAGCGGACTCGGGTCGGGCCAGACGATCGCGGCGTCGGAGGAAATCCCGGCTCCGGCCTCGGTCGCGGTGAGCATGGGGTCGGGTGGATCGGTGGCTGCCATAATCGGATGCTCCATCAAGTACGCTCCGTTCGCACGAAACAACCTGTGCGACAACATCTTCCATATTCCGGCGAGAGGCGGGCCCGGTATTCCGGGCCCGCCCGAAAAAGCGGGAATGACACTCTTCGCAGATTGATTCCGATATCACTGGCTGCGACATCACCTCGCTTTCGATTGTGCGGGAATCTCGCGGTCTACGCGGCTTCTCAGACGTCGATCGCCTTGTGCCCGTTACCGCGGCCGATTTCGATCTTGCGTGGCTTGGCCTTCTCTGCCACGGGAATCGTGAGGCGGAGAACGCCGTCGGTGTAGTCGGCGCGAATCTTGTCGGTGTCGAGGTTCTCGCCCAGGAACAGCTGACGGCTGAACACGCCGCGAGAGCGTTCCGCGGCGATCATCTCCCGGCCCGAGTCCAGTTCGGGACGACGCGCGCGTACCGTCACCACATTGCGCTCGATGTCCAGGTCCAGGGATTCGGGATCTATACCCGGCAGGTCGAACTCCACGACGAACTCCTCGCCGGCGCGCCAGGCATCCATCGGCATCACCGCGGGGTGCGCCTTCGTGCCGAACACCTGCTGCGTCAGACGGTCCAGATCGCGGAACGGATCGGTGCGCATCAGCATGGTCGCCACCTCCAACTCACTCCATTCTCCATAGTAGGGGCCAGATAACCTCTGTTGTCTGGCATAGATTTTTTGTACCACCAGAGAAAGTTGAGCGCAAGGCGCTAAACTAGGAAATCTGTCGGCCGAAGTGAAGTGAGGATGGATGGCGCAGGAGAGGGGCGACTCGGTGCATCTGCCGGATCCCGACCGAGCGGTGTACGGGATTTCGGTCGCTGCCGAACTGGCTGGAATCGGGGTGCAGACGCTCCGGCTCTACGAGCGTCACGGATTGCTGACCCCTGCGCGCAGCGACGGGGGCACCCGCCGCTACAGCGGCGACGATCTGGCCCGGCTGCGGCGAATCACCGACTTGGTCGCCACGGGAGCGAACCTGGCCGGCATCCGCCGCATTCTCGACTTGGAGGACGCGAACGCCGACCTGCACGCGGACAACGACCGGCTGCACGCGGACAACGACCGGCTGCAGGCCGACAACGTCCGTCTGCGGGACGCGCGGAACCATCCGCCCGGTGGCGCGTAGGTTCCGGGACTACGCCGAAAAAGGTGTGCGCAGATCGACCACCGTGCCGGTATCGCCGGCAGTCACGGTGACCTCTGGAATGAGTGCGCGGATCAGTGGCATGCCCCGACCCCGCAGCGAATCGGCTTGCGGATCGGGCTGTTTCCATCGGCCGCTGTCGGAAATGGTCACCCGGAGTTCGCCGCCGTCGAGCGACGCGCGCAAGCGGACCACGCCGCCGTCGCCCTGATGGCCGTGCTCGACGGCGTTGGTACACGCCTCACCGACGGCGAGCAGCACGTCGTAGGCCGGGGCCGCGGCCATGCCGCACTGGGTGAGCCAATCCTGCAAGGTATGCCGGACGGTAGCCAATTGCACCGCCTCGGCGGGGAAGTCCAGCTCCAGCGGCGTCACGGCGTTGGGTAGGGGAACCCGCTCGCCCGCGCTCACGAGCGCGTACCAGCCGCCGGGATCGCAGTGTGTCTGTCGCGGGCCGGTTTTCCCGTCGTCGTGCCTTGCCGATAGCGTCGATGCGCCGTCACCTCGTTACCTCCCTATCGGGGATCGGTGCGCTGTACTCGCCACGCCGAGCACGTGGACCGCCGTCGAGCTCGGCTGTCGTGTTCGCCGTGGATGTGCCGTTCTCCCCGAAGCTATACCCAGTTGATCATTCCCCAAGCAAGGCCGCGGTCCCGTCGGTGAGAACCACCGGCACCGGCACCGCGGCGAACGCCATCACAGCATTTGGCGCGGCAGCCGGACGACCTGGACGAAGAACTCGTCGATCTGTTTGATGGCGGCGACGAACTGGTCGAGGTCCACCGGCTTGGTGACGTACGCGTTCGCGTGCAGCCGGTAACTGCGCAGGATGTCCTCCTCGGCCGCGGAGGTGGTGAGCACGACCACCGGGATGTGCGACAGATCAGGGTCGGCTTTGATCTTCTCCAGCACCTGCCTGCCGTCGTACTTGGGCAGGTTCAGGTCGAGCAGGATCAGATCCGGCCGCGGAGCGTCGGCGTGCCGTCCCTGGCGATAGAGGAATTCGAGCGCCTCCTCGCCGTCCCTGGCGACGTGCAAGGTGTTGCCGATCTTGTTGTCCTCGAAGGCTTCTCGCGTCATCAGCTCGTCGCCCGGGTCGTCTTCCACGAGCAGGATGTCGATGGGCTGGCCGGGATCGGTCATGCGGTGGCTCCTTCAGGGGCGGGTACGTCGGCGGTGCGGGCGGAGAGGTCGGCTTCGGCGGTGCGCAGGGTGAAGTAGAAGCGGGCGCCCGCGGTGTACTCGGTGTCGATCCAGATCCGGCCGCCGTGATACTCCACGATCTTCTTGCAGACAGCCAGCCCGATACCGGTTCCGCTGTACTCCTCACGATTGTGCAGCCGCTGGAAGATGACGAACACCTTCTCGGCGAATTCGGGCGCGATACCGATGCCGTTGTCCGAGATCGACAGCAGCCAGCCACTGCCGTTCTCGGCCGGTTCGCAGGTGATCTCGATCCGCGGTGCGCGGTCGGGCTCGCGGAACTTGATGGCGTTGGCGATCAGGTTCTGCCACAGCATGGTCAGCAGGGTCGGATCGCCGATGATCTCGGGCAGCTCGTCGGGCCGCCGGATGCTCGCGGCGGTGTCGTCGATCACCGCGGAGAGATTGGTCAGCGCCTTGTCAAGGGACGGGCCGAGACCGGTGGGTTCGGTGCGGTCGGTGACGCGGCCGACGCGGGAGAAGGTGAGCAGGTCGTTGATCAGCACCTGCATCCGCTTGGCGCCGTCGACGGCGAAGTCGATGTACTGCTTGCCGCGCTCGTCGAGCTTGTCGCCGTAGCGCTTCTCCAGCAACTGGCAGAACGACGCCACCTTGCGCAGCGGCTCCTGCAGATCGTGCGAGGCGACATAGGCGAACTGCTCCAGCTCGGCGTTGGACCGGCGCAGTTCCACGGCCTGCAGGTCCAGATCCGTCTTCTGCTCCGCGAGCACCGCTTCCTTGGCGCGGGAGGAATCCAGCTCGGCGACGATGCGGCGGCGCATGCTCTCCACCGCGTTCGCGACGGTCGCCAGGTCGGCGGGGCCGTGGGCGTCGATGTGATGATCGAAGTCGCCGCCCGCGACCCGCAGCGACGCATCCGTCAAGGACCCGAGGGGACGGACGATCAAGCGCCGGATCAGCACGGTCAGCAGGACACCGGTCAGCAGGAACGCCACGACCATCCCGGCCAGCACGGCGTCCCGGACCGCGCGAGTGTGTGTCAGCTTGTCTTCGTCGTGGGCGATGGCCGCCGCGAGACTGCTGTTCTGGGTGTCGAAACGTGTCCGGAGGTCGTCGAACAGCGGTTTACCGCGGACCGGCGTGGTGGGGTCGGTGCCGAGGGGTGATCCAGAGGCCAACCCCGCGACCAGCGGCTCCGCGTACTCGTCGCGCCACCGCTGTGCGGCCTGCTCCACGGCGTCGAGCTCGTCGAGCAGCGGCTGTCGATCGGCCAGCAGCTCGCGCAGGCGGGTCGCCGACTGCGCCTCGTCCCGGGTGCCGTCCCGGTAGGGCTGGAGGAACTGCGGGTCGGCGGTGATCCGGTAGCCGCGCAGACCGGTCTCCTGGTTAACCAGGGCACTCTGTAACCGGTAGGCTTCGGCCGCCGCGGGCAACGACTTGTCGATGAGCCGATCGGTCACGCGGTTGGTCTGCGCGATCACCTGGGCGCCTGCCACGGTGCCGATGATCACCACCAGCACCATCGCGGCCAGTACCAGTTGGAACCAGGCCTGGGCGGTCAACCGTGCGCTGAGCGGCGCTCGACCGGTCGTCATCGTCATCGCTCCTGTCCTTGCCCGTCGCCGTTCCATCCCAGATACAGAATGGCGACATCGTCGTCCAATCCGCCGGACGCACCCGCCAGCGCCTCCACGCGACCGATCAGCTCGTCGACGAACCAGTCGGGATCCGCGGCTCGCACAGCGCGTGCGACCTCCATCAGCCCTTGCTCACCGAGTCGTTCCCGGTCGGTCCCGGCGTGGCCTTCGAACAGGCCGTCGGTGAACACCATCAGCCCGGAGCCCAGCGGCAGCTCCAGATCGTGGACGGGCCACTCGGCGCGACCGGGCAGAAAGCCGAGGGCGGGCCCGCCGGGGACCTCGACCCAGGTCAATCCGGAAGCCGAGCGCAGCAGCATCCCCGGGTGCCCGGCCCGCAGCACCTGGGCGCGGCGGTCGCCGGGATGCAACACCAGGCTCGTCACCGTCGCGAAAGTCTGCTTGCCGGTGCGTTCGGCCAGCAACACTTGCTCGAGCAGCCGCAGTTGCCGTGCGCCGGTGACTCCGCTCAGCACCAGGGTGCGCCAGGCCAGGCGCAGGGCCACGCCTGTCGCCGCCTCGTCCGGGCCGTGCCCCGACACGTCACCGATGACGGCGTGCACCGTGCCGTCCGCGTCCTGCACGACGTCGTAGAAATCGCCGCCGAGCAGTGAATGGGCCCGGCCGGGACGGTAGCGCGCCACGACGTCGACGACCCGCTGTCCCCGCAACAGCGGGGTGGGCAGCAGGCCGCGCTCCAGCCGCGCGTTCTCCTGCGCGCGCATATTGCTCGCCTGCAGGGCCGCGCTGGTGCGCTCGGCCTGCTTGCGCTGGATCGCGTACCGCACGGCGCGCCCGAACAGCTCCGGCTCGACCCGGCCTTTGACCAGATAGTCCTGGGCTCCCGCCGCGACCGCGGCCAACCCGGTCTGCTCCTGATCGAGCCCGGTCATCACCACGATCGCGACCTGGTCGGTGTGCTTGCGGATGCGCTCCACCGCCTCGAGCCCCTTTGCATCGGGCAGATGCAGGTCCAGCAGCACACAGTCGGGCTCGGCGGAGGCGAGGTGCTCGGCGGCCTCCGCCAGCGACCGGACCCAGTCCAGTCGCAGGCCCGGCGCGCCGTCCACGACCAGTTCCTCCACCAACAGCGCGTCCCCCGGATCGTCCTCGATCAAGAGCACCGAAGGTTGCTGCCACGGCCAATCCGCGCCGACCATCACCTCGGGATCGTCGTCTGTCCCGTCACGCCGCACGGACACCGCCGGTCGTGGGTCCGGTTGCGACGGAACGACTGACAGCACTGATGCCGTCGTCGGCGAACACCGACAACCCGGCCTCCGATCCCCAAGGGCGGCACCAGCGCACGCCTACTGTCTCAGCGGCCGTTTGCTGGACCGAGAGGCAGGCAAGATCGTATCCGATCCGCCACCCGACCGAGACATGACGGTGTTCACCTGGGCGGAAGCGGAGGCTGGGCGCGAAGGGAGCCGGAAGATCAGACCATGGTGCCCGTCAGTCGTGCGGTGCTCCGCTCGTCGTCCCGGGTCGCGCCTTCGCGGCGCGGGGAGCGGACTTCCGCCAAGCTGCGTGCGACGACCGTGGCATGGACCGCGATGACGGCAAGGGAAGCCGAGCCGATCACAGCAAGAAGCACAACCACGACAGATACCGGTCCTTTCGGGTGCGAGCGGGCCGGTTGCCCGCTCGATCGAGTGCCGAGTTCGCGTCCACCGATCCCGGCGGGCGCGTGCTCCGCCTCCAACGTGCCCGCGTCGCTCCGGACCAAACACACCGATCCGGCGGCGCGAACGGGTCGCGCGATCACGCGAGGACGACCTCGGCCGTCGCGCGACCGAAGATCTTGTGGCCGTCGTGCTCGGCGGTGATCGCGACGGTGGCGGTGCGCGTGTCCGCGTCCAGGTGTTTCACCCGGCCCGAGAATTCGATCCGGCCTCCGGTCGCGCCGACGTGCACCGGATTGGTCAGCCGGACGTTGTAGGAGCGCAGGGCCCCGGGGTCGCCCAGCCACGAAGTGAGCAAATCCACACTGAGCCCGATGGTGAACATGCCCTGCGCGACAACCGTTCCCATTCCCATCTTGGCCGCCGCCTCGGTGCTCCAATGGATGGGGTTCGGGTCGCCCGCCACCCCGGCGTAATTGACCAGGTCGCCTTGGCTGACCGTGAGTGTGCGTGGGGGAAGTTCCGCTCCCGGACGCACGGCTTCGAACCGACGTCCCCGCGGGTTCGCCGATGTGACGGGCGTCTCGCGGGCGGGCTCGCTGCCATTCCCCACGCGGCGCGGGTCGGGGACACGGCGCTGCTGCCGGGCCTCAGGACGTACTCCGTGCATCACCACAGCGTCCAACCAAGCAGGCAAGGCCTCGTCGGCCCGCCCGACTAAGCTGGTCCGAGACGTGAGGACCGGCCGATCATCCTGGTCCAGGATGGTCTGGCGCAGGACGATGAGGTCGCCGCCGAACGCGTGCCGGAACGAGTCCAGGGACATCTCGAAACAGATCCGGTCGCCGGCCAGGAGCGGACGGTGGAATTCGATCATCTGGTCGGTCTGGATGGTCCGGCTCAGGTCGTAGCCGGGCAGGATCGTGTCGAACACCTCGGCATAGGCGAGATACCCGGGCACCGCGCCGAAGGTCGGCGGAGCGACCAGGTTGCCGTAGCCGAGGTCGGCAGCGGCGTCCTCCGACCAGTGCGCCGGGTGCTGATTGCGCACCGCGCGGGCGTACTCACGGATCTTCTCGCGGGCGACCTCGTAGTGATCGCCGCTGCGATACCGGCGCCCGACCATAGCGGCGGGCACCGCGGCGTCGGCCGCGTCGTTCACACTCGATGTAGCAGGGATTCTGGACATCGCGGGGGAATCTACCCAAGGAGAGCCGAATTTCCGGTCAGCCCGCATCGCACGCCGTTTCGCGGCCGGAGACGTCCGCGGACCGGGTCGCCTCGCTCGCCGATCGTGGCGGTTCAGCACAGATTCCGCTCGGCCGCCACCACCACGGCGGCGGCCTCGTCCACCGATTGGTGCGCGCTCACCCGCACGACGATGTCGGCTTCGGGCGTTCCCGCCGCCAATTCCCGGCACACCGCGTAGCCCAGATCGAGCAGCGCCGCGGTCACGCCGTCGCCCGCGGTCCGCACGCCGAGCCGCTGTAGATCGGCGAAATAGCCTTTGGTGGCGCCGCGCGGCGCGTGCGCCCGCGCTTCGGCGACGATGAACGCCGCCGCGATCGCGGAGACGGACAACGTGCAGACGACCAGCACCCCGCACAGCGCGAGCTTCATTTCGTTTCCCATCGAAAGAATTTGTGGTCGGTCGGAATTCGGCATGCGACAGCCGACGCAGCCTAGCCGGGCGCCGGTCGCCCCGCGAAAGAGCCCCCGTGCCGGTCGTGCGGGTACCGATCGCGCGCCGCCGGTGGCGCGGACCCGGTCGCTCGCCGTCGCGGAGGGCCTGGTCAGCGCTAGTTTGAGCCGTGGTCCCCTGGGAAGTCGATCGACAGGACCGACGGGACGGGTATCGGCCTTCGGCCTGCCGCAGCGGCGATGCCGTTCGTGCCTACCCGCAAACCACGTCGCGGTCGTGAAGCTGACCGCGCCGCTTGTCTCTGCGGTCTCGTCGCCGGCCTCCTGCCCGCGGCTCGTAGGAGAGGAGAGAGATGTCTGGCCCGAACTACACCACCGATGACGCCGGTATCCCGGTCCCCAGCGACGAGCATTCACTGACCGTCGGGCCGGATGGGCCGATCCTGCTGCAGGACTGGTATCTGATCGAGAAGATGGCGGCGTTCAATCGGGAACGGGTGCCCGAGCGCCAGCCGCACGCGAAGGGCGGCGGCGCGTTCGGCGTCTTCGAGGTCACCCACGACGTGAGTGCCTACACCATGGCCGAGGTTTTCCAACCGGGGAAGAAGACGGAGATGCTGGCCCGCTTCTCCACCGTCGCAGGAGAGCGCGGCAGCCCCGACACCTGGCGCGATCCGCGCGGGTTCGCGCTGAAGTTCTACACCGAGCAGGGCAACTTCGACATGGTCGCCAACAACACGCCGATCTTCTTCGTGCGCGACCCGATGAAGTTCCAGGACTTCATCCGTTCCCAGAAGCGCCGCGCCGACAACAATCTGCGCGACCACGACATGCAATGGGACTTCTGGACGCTGTCGCCGGAATCCGCGCACCAGGTGACCTGGTTGATGGGTGACCGCGGTATCCCGCGCACGTGGCGGCACATGAACGGATACTCCAGCCACACCTACATGTGGGTGAACGCCTCCGGGGAACGGTTCTGGGTCAAGTACCACTTCAAGACCGATCAAGGTATCGAGTTCTTCACCCAGGACGAAGGCGATCAGATGGCGGCGATGGACACCGACTATCACACCCGCGATCTGTGGGAATCCATCGAAGGCGGCGATTTCCCGAGTTGGACGTTGAAGATGCAGATCATGCCGTTCGACGAGGCGAAGTCATACCGGTTCAACCCCTTCGACCTGACCAAGGTCTGGCCGCACGGCGACTATCCGCTGATCGACGTCGGCAGGATGACGCTCGACCGCAATCCGGCGGATTACCATACCGAGATCGAGCAGGCGGCATTCGAGCCGAGCAGTTCGGTACCCGGCACCGGGCCGAGCCCGGACAAGATGCTGATGGCCCGCTGGTTCTCCTACCCCGACGCGCACCGGCACCGCATCGGCGCCAATTACAAAGAACTCCCAGTCAATACGCCGCACGCCACCACCGTCCGCTCGTACAGCAAGGACGGCGCGCTGCGTCACCACAACCCGGGCGATCCGGTGTACGTGCCGAACTCGAAGGGCGGCCCGCACGCCGATCCCGCCGTCGCTGGCCCGCCCGCGACGTGGCACACCGACGGCGAACTCGTGCGCTCGGCCTACACGCTGCACCGGGACGACGACGATTGGGGCCAAGCGGGCACCATGGTCCGCGACGTACTCGACGACGCGGCACGGCAGCGGCTGGTGGACAACATCGTCGGGCACCTGCTGAACGGCGTCAGTGCGCCGGTGCTGGACCGGGCATTCGAGTACTGGCGCAATGTCGACAAGAATCTCGGCGACCGGGTCGAGGCCGGGGTGCGCGCGAAACAGGACGAACTCGACCCCAAGGCGGCCGGGCAAGCAAATCCGGCTCGCTCGTCGGCGCAAGCGAAGGCCTGACGGACGCCAACAAGCGGCCGGTGCCGACCGGCCGCTTGTTCGTTGTCTTTTCGTGATCGTTTCGTCGTGTGTCCCGCGCCAGCTCTTCGAATGTGTGCGGGAGCATGACTCTCCGGATCCAGTGGACCGCAACCACCGTGGTGTTTCGAACGAATTCGAGGCTCGGTGACGTCCCCGTGGCACCGGATGGGTCGTACCGGGCCGGCCGACGCAGATCGGAGGACCGCATCATGGCGTCTGACGCCGATGTTCGACCTGATCGACGCGCACAACATAGTTCGTGGGCCGCCCGGACGATCGCCGCGGTATGTGCGGCCGCGGCAGCCGTGCTTCCCGCCGCTCCCGCCGTGGCGGAGCCGTCGTCCGTCGGCGAACCCGATCTCCCGCTGGAGGTTCCCATTCCCGGTGGATTCCGGGGTTTCTCCGAAATCCTGCGATTCGTTCCGCCCGCGCCGCCGGTACCGCAGATGCCGCTCGGTCGACCTGTGCCGCACCACGGCGGGATATCGGCGCCGCATCAGGACGGTCGTTCGCTGCCACACCACGGCGGTGCGACCGGTCACACGGCGAAGGGATAGGTTCGGGCAGTTTCCCCGGCTTCCCATCGGGAGGTGCCGTCGAGCGGTTCCAGTGCGCGGGTCTCCTCGATGTGAATCAGCGCGTCGAACCGGTGGGCAATCCGTGCTCGGAAGTAGTGACTGCGCCGCTCGGTTCGCGGCCGGTGGCGACGTCCGGTGTGGGCGTGGTCGCGCACACGATTCGGTCCAAGGCGCCACCCACTTCCTGGCACGTGGACTCGGAGCAGTGGGCACGACCACCACGATTCGCGTCGGACCCGGCCGCCGCACCGCTCCAGCGCGGCGCGCATATTCGCGCCGGTAGCGACGTCGTCGACCAGGAGCATGGTCGTGCCCGCTACATATCGCCCAATGGGTGCTGTCGGACGTAGTGGGTCTTCAACCCGCGCATGGCCGGACGAAGGCGGAGGTACGCCTAACTCGGTTCCATGCGCCCATGTCGAGCCGTCGACGCCCTGGACATCGCGGGTCGCATCGCCGCCATGTCGGCCGGAGCGCGGCGCGGCACGCGGGCTCTTCGCCTCGGAAGAGCGCGGAGAGCGAGTCCGATCCCGCAGCCCACCGCGATGGCGAACGCCGCCCATTCCGAGCCCGACACCACGGTGACCGGACCCCAATCGTGCAGATGGTGCGGCGACACCATCGTCCAGTCGAACGACTCGGTGCGGGTGGGCGCCACGGTCGAGGGGCGCCACAGGATGGCGATCGCCAGAATGCTGCCCGCCGTTCGTGGCTGGACGCAGACCGCGCAATACCCCGCGACGACGGCGAGCGCGGCCGTGACCACGTTGCGCGTGCCACCTGGTGGGGCAACGGAGGCGAACAGCGCGACGGCCGCGAGCAAACCGGCGCCTATCAGGGGATCCGAGGGTCGGATTCGGGTTCCGACCAGATACCCGAGCAGGATCAGGCCCAGCAGGAGCGGCACGCTCCATATCGGTCGCGGACCATTGCCCACCGCGCTGCCTGTGGCGCTGAGCCCGACCGCGAGGTAGATCGCGATCCCGTCCCGGCGCGGTAGCAGCCAGGCGGCGAGGGTCGTGGCCAGCAGCGTGCACAGCGCCGTCACGATCAGCGCGAGACTGCCGTCGCCGTGACGGAAGCGCCACTCCGCGACGGCCAATTCGGTCAGCACGAGCACGATCGCGGCGATGACCGGGCTGAGCGGCAGTTCCGGATAGATCGGTTCCGGCGTGAAGCGGTGCCGGGTGACCACCTGGCACGTCAGGATGAGCCCGGCCACCGCCGCCAGCAACCACAGAGGTTGCGTTTCCAACACCGACCACACGTGTGGCTCGGCGGTCGCCCGATGCGGGTTGCCCAGCAGCCCCGATGCCTGCGAGAGCGTGATGACGACGAAGCAGCCGACAGCGCCGAGTACCAAGCCCGTCGCGGGCACGCGGCGGCCGAGTACGGCCACGCCCGTCGCGCCGAGCAGGATGCCGCTGCCGATCGCGTCGAGGTTGGCGGTGGTCGTCAGGACGTCGGGCGAGGCACTGTTCGCTTCGACCGTGTGTGTGACGAACAACAGCGATGTCGCCGCCAGCGCGATCCACCACGCGGTACGCGCCCGGGCCAGGCTGACCGCGACCACCGCGGTGACCGCCGCGACCAGCACACCGATCGCTGCCTCCCGCGGCACGCTCAACACCAATCGATTCACCTGATAGGGCGTGCAATGACAGGTCCTGCCGAAGCTGAGCGGCACGACCAGCAACAGCCCGGCCACCGCGGCGGCCAGGAACGCGGTGACGCCTTCGAGTGCTTCACGCCATCGCACCACTTCACAGTCGTACCCAGCCGGGACGAACCGAACATCACCGGCGCCGCGCCGCGCTGAAACTGGTACCAGCAGCACCTGGATACTTGTGTCTCGGTACGGGATGATCTCTGGAATGACCGAAGTCGTCGATGTGCGAGCAGTGCGCAGGGCGCGCCGCGCGGAACTAGGAGCCTTCCTCAAATCCCGGCGAGCGCGTATCGCACCCGAGGATGTCGGCATCCCCACCGGAACGCGTCGACGTACACCGGGGCTCCGTCGCGAAGAAGTCGCCCAATTATCAGGAATCGGGGTGACCTGGTATACGTGGCTTGAACAAGGTCGCGAAATAAATGTCAGTGTTCAAGTTCTAAATGCGGTGGCGCGGACTTTGTCGTTGGATGCGGCGGAGAAGGCGCATTTGTATCGGCTGGCGGATGTGCCGACGGTGCCTTCGGTGGATTCGGGGTCGGCGTTGCCGGAGGAGTTGCAGGTGATTTTGGATCATTTGGAGCCGTTGCCGGGGGTGGTGTTGAGTGCCAGGTATGACGTGTTGGCGCACAACTCTTCGTATGAGGCGTTGTGCCCGGGGTTTCTGGCGGGGGAGCGTAATGTGGCGCGTCGGGTGTTTCTGACTCCGGAGTGCTGCAATGCGTATCGGCATAATTGGGATGATCTGCGGCGGATGGTGGGGTATTTGCGTGGGGCGTATGCGAAGAATCTTGGTGATCCGGGGTGGGAGGAGTTCATCGCGGAGTTGTGTGCGGAGAGTGAGAGTTTCGCGTCGTTGTGGGCGTTGAATGATGTGGCGGTGCCGGTGAGTCGGACGAAGGCGGTGCGGAATTTGGCGGTGGGGGAGTTGGAGATGTTTTTGACGAGTATGTCGTTGCCGTCGGTGCCTAATGCGTGGATGCAGGTGTATACGCCGGTGGATGAGGTGGCGTGGGGGAAGTTGCGGGGGTTGTTGGCGATGAGTGCGGAGGAGCGGGCGCGTCCGTGGGCGGAGCATCGGGAGATGTATCACGCGGCAGCGGGGTGAGGGCTATGATTGGTTGGGTGCGGCGAGCGATGATTGCTGCGGTTGGGCGCACCGGATTGTTTCTGGCTCGCGACTGAAGATGGCGGGACTGAGCGGTCCCACGGGGTTCGGACTTGTTTTCGCCATGCTTGGTTAGAGGAAATGTGACGCCTTGAGAAGTGCGGCGGGGTTGTAACCCGGTCGCCTGAGACTTCAGGTTTCTGGCTCGTCGGTGTGAGCTGTAATGCCTATCGGCATGATTGGGATGATTTGCGCCGGATGGTGGGGTATCTGCGTAGTGCGTATACGAAGAATCTTGGTGATCCGGGATCCGCTGCTAGAACCCGGCATTCTTTCCTTGGACTCGAAGCTCGGCCCGCGGAGCTCCGAGCCAGGTCGGCGCTCAGGATAGGACGACCGCTCGGGCGCCGTTCTGGCCTGCGCAGTATTCGACCGCTTTGCCGATGTGGCCGAAATCGAAGGTCTCGGTGACCAACTGGTCCAGCAGTAGTGCGCCCCGCTGGTAGAGATATTGACCAGAACGGTCATTCAGCTCAGATTCCCCGTTGATCGAGCGCGTCCACGACGAAGTCGGCGCCATCCGCGCTATGGGTTTCGGCGAGCGCGCGCCCTGCGATCATCACGTCGCTCCAGCGCGGCGACCAGCTCGGCGTGTCCGGATGCTGTGGTCGCGGCATCGGATTCCAGCGAGGCGTAGAAGCTGTTGGGCAGCTGGTGCACGATCCCCGCCAGCAGGCGTGCCAAGCGGTCCGAGTCGGCGACGAGGTTCACGGCGCGGTGGAATTCGTGGCCGAGCGCGACGATGCGCGCGGTGTCGCGGGCGTCGCTCGCCGCCACGTGGCCCAGGGCATCGGGCCGATCTGCGCGGTTCGTGAGCGGGCCGAACAGCGCGCCGCAGCGGCGCGGCAACTCCGCGAACTGACCCTGTTCGACATCTCCGCCGCGGAGCAGTTGACGATCCCGTACAGTCCACGCCGACGGGCACATCCACTAGGCGGGTTCAATGGGTGATGAGTCCGTCGACGGCGATTCCGAGTAGCCGATCGGGCTGGCCGGCATCGCGGCTGTCCGTGGCGGCGAGGCCGATCCCGGCCACCAGTTGGATGAGATCGTCCGCGGAGGTATCGGTTCGCACGGTGCCTGCTCCTTGTGCGCGCGTCAACAGCTTCTCCGCTGTTCGCCTGATGGCTTCCCGGCACTCGAAGTTCGAACCGATGGGCCCGGTGAGTGCGGCCGCACCGAGTCCCCGGTCGTTGCGAGCGTGGAATAGCAGTGCCCGCAACCATTCTCCGAGCGCCGCGTGCGCGTCCGGTGCGGACAGCAATTCCTCGCCGCATCTGCAGAGAGCTTCGATGCGGTCCTGCAACACCGCGAGCTGCAACGATTGCCGATCCGGGAAATGGCGATACAGAGTGCCCGGCCCGACATCCGCACGGCGGGCGACCTCATTGAGCGATGCATCGGGCCCTGACTCCGCGAAGACAGCGGCTGCCGCTGCCAGTATGCGGTTGTAGTTGCGTTGTGCGTGTGACCTCATCACACCCCTTGCGAATCGGAGAGCCTCTCCATATTCTACTGAGAGCGAACCGGAGAGGCTCTCCGGTTTTGGGCGAATGGGAAGCTGCGATGACGCAACGAGAATTGGGCGCTGTGGGTCTCTGGACGTGGGCCTTCGACAGGCAGCCGGCAACGCTGGTCCGGGATGCGGCCGCGGAGATCGAAGAACTGGGTTTCGGTGCGATCTGGTTCGGCGAGGGATTCGGCCGGGACACTGTCGGACAGGCGTGGCTGCTGCTGTCGGCTACTGAGCGAATCGTTGTGGCGGCGGGTATTGCCAATATCGCGCTGCGAGATCCTCTCGCTATGGCGACTGCGGAGCGTGCGCTCGGCGAGGCCTTCCCGGGCCGTTACCTGCTGGGGCTTGGGGGTCACCGTGTTGCCGGCCGTCCGGTCGAGGCTGACGGCTATACGATTCCAGCGGGCGGTAAACCCCTGGCGCTGATGGGAGGGTACCTCGACGCAATGGACGCGGTACCGGCGCACGGCCCTGTGCCCGATCCGGCGCCACGGCGGGTGATCGGTGCCCTCGGGCCGAGGATGCTGGAACTGGCGGCGCGACGGACGTGGGGTGCGCACCCGTACTTCGTTCCGGTAGCGCATACGGCGAAAGCCAGAGAGGTGTTGGGGCACAGGCCATTTCTCGGCGTGGAGCAACCGGTGGTTCTGGACACTGATGTCAGCCGTGCTCGGGAAGTAGCACGCGCCTATGTCGCGGCATATGCGTCGGGCGCGCCGCACCAGGCCGCCAACCTGCACAGGCTCGGCTTCGGCGACGATGACATCAGCGAACCCAGCGGTCGGCTGGTCGATGCGATCATGGCCTACGGCGATCTTTCCGCGATCGAGGAACGGATAGGTCAGCACCTGGCGGCAGGGGCTGACCACGTGTGCTTGCAGGTTGTGGGCACCGATCCGACCACGCTGCCGTTGGCGGCATGGCGCGAGCTTTCAGCAATAGTGCCGACCCAATCGGCACGTCGGACCGCTGTCCGACTGTGATGGTTTCGCCGGAAGAATCCCAGTGCAGCCAGATCTCCGCCTTCGCCCGAACGCACACGTCGCCGTGGAGATGGAGGTCGCGCGCCGGCGCGCACGAGTACTCGATTGGCAAGTGCCAGGCGGCTGTTCATGTTCAGCTTGACCTCACCGTAGGCGAGCACACGGGACCAGAACAGCGGGGCCAGCCCACGTTTCGTCCTCTGCGGTCAGTTCGACGGGATAGTCGGGGTCGGCGATGATGTCCCGGACATCAGCACGTTCACATAGACCAAGGCGGCCTGGCAGATCCGCAGGCACAACAGGCCCCAGCGTCCAGATTCGGCGGATAGAGCTCGGTGTGCGGTCACGCAGCCACGACGAAAACCCGTTGACGATGTTCTGCGACCATTGCAAACTTGCTGGAGGCCGTGCCAGCGAACGAGGAGGTGGTACCCGTGAACGCAGTATCGACATGGGTGCTCCTCTCTGGGGTCACGGTCGGGCGATAGGTCGTCCGGGAGCGCCGTTCAAGCGCTCCCGAAAGGCACTACCGTGCAATTCATTTCCGAACATCGCCTCGACGACGGCGTCATCGAGCGCGAATTCGCCCTAGATGAGATCCCAGGCATCCTGTGGACGCCCGCCTCCGCTTCCGCCTCCGCACCAACACCGCTGATCCTGCTCGGCCACCCGGGCGGACTGCAGAAGATGTACCCACGAGTGGTGGCCCGGGCCCGGCAAAGGGCTTCGCCACGGCCACCATCGACCTGCCCCGGCACGCCGGCGCTGAGCAGGCCCGCGCTGACCTGCTCCAACCACTGGGGTCCGGTGAGCCGGTCTGCGACGAGATCATCGACCGGCTCGTACTCCCGCCGCTCGAAATGGCGGTCCCACTATGGCGGGCGGTCCTGGACGCCATCCTCGCGCTGTCCGAAATCGGCGGACCGGTCGGGTTGTCGGGAGGGGCGTTCGCCTTCGGCATCCGCCTGGCGGCGGTCGAGCCGCGCATCGCGGCCGCCCGTCTGTTCGCCGGGACTTCCGTGCCCCGCACCATGGTCGCCGAGGCCCGTCAGATCACCATCCCGTTGCAGGTCCTACTGCAATGGGACGACGAAGGAAGCGACCGGCAGAGGGCTTTGGACCTGTTCGACGCCTTTGGTTCCAAGGAGAAGGCGCTGCACGCCAATATGGGCGGGCACAACGGCATCCCGGCGTCCGAGGCGGATGAAGGGAACCGGTTCTTCGCCCGGCACCTCGAGTGAGATCGGCCCGTCCAGGCGTCTTGGCAGGATCTGGCCGGTCACATGGTTGATGCCATGGCTGTCGAGGTCACCTGCTGCGTCCGGTATTGCCGATCACCGCGTCCTCTACGGCTGTTGCGTACCGCCGGCAGACCGTAGCTTCTAAAAGCTATGCCCGGCTCTCACCGCGACAGCGGTAACCACCGTTACGCCGATCAGCCCTGACGGCCCATGCCAGTGCAGCGCAGAGGCCGCCGAACATTATGCCTCCAGCCAGCAAGATTCCCACGCCGACAATGGCGGTAGCGAGTACAGGAGTGCCGAAGCCGAAGTACACGGCGAACGGACTCGACAGCATTGCGCCGATGAAGCCCCCGATCAGGGCCACGACGAGGACCGGTCGGTCTTTCATGGATCGGACTCTAGTCTTCGAGAAGTCGTTCACTCCGTCCAGGAAAGCAGCATCACAGACATCCGCACATGCCGCTTATCGAGTTTTTCCACTGGTCGCAGCAGGTGAAGGCCGCGCTGGACACTCGGTCGCCGAGCGCCTGGTGCGACCTGACCGTGTTGTAGATGATCCGGAATCGGTGGACCTCCATTTCCAGGCATCACCGTCGGCGATGACGCCGCGGAACAGGTGCTCGTATTTCAAGGTGCTGAAGACCCGCTCGATCACACCGTTGGTCTGTGGTGATCGGACCGGGTGCGAACGTGCCGCAGCAGCGGGTCCGGCCCGGCGAACGCGGACTTGAACACCTCCCCCGCGGAAGCAGGGACCGTTGTCCGATACCACCGCGATCGGTATCGGTGCCATGCCGAGCAACTCCCCGGCCGGACCGATAACCTCGGCCAGTCCACGATCGGCCCGCAGATCCTGCAGCCCGAGGGTACTCTCGGCCTCGGTGACCGCGAGCTGCAGGCAGGCCAGGGGTGTCGGCGCCGCGGGCGGTGGGGGTGATGGTGATGGCCAGGCAGTATTTGGTGGCATAGTCGATGACCGCGCAGATCCGCCAGATGCCACCACCAGTGGTTTCGAGTTCGCTGAAGTCGGTCTGCCGGACCCGGTCGCGCCTGGTCGGTGGATCGTAAAACACCTTGCGCGGCAGCATCGCCCACGACTTACGATCCGCACGAAATCCCTGTGGCTACAGCAGTCCGCGCCGCCGCAGGGCTCGCTGCACCGTCGAGGTGGAACCTCCTCGACCGGAGGACCTGCGACACGCGCGACCCGACCATATTGTGCCAACAGGAGTGTTGCGTAGCAGCGTGCCGGATGGAACGTCGGCGGCCACCGTTCTCGGCAACGTTGGAGGTGAGGTCAGCTGCGATACAACCCGGGTTTGTTCGGTCGCGGCCCCGGTGTGGCATCGGCACGGGAAGCGGGTTCCGCAGGGCCCGGCGCGTCGGCTACGCGGCGCCGACTGTCGGCCTCGGCGGCGGCTCTGGTGTCGACCTCGCGTCGCGCGAAGGCGATATCGCGGGCGCTGCGCACGGACAATCGGCCGAGCGAGGTCGCGGCGAAGAACAGGATCAGCGCTCCGAGACCATAGAAGTAGGCCAGTTGCAGCAGGGCCCGTTTCAGGTCGGACGTGGCGACGGGTTCGCCGACATCCCCGATTTTCAGTGTGTCCGCCAGTATCGGCCCGATGACGAACCACAAGCCCGCCGCCGCTGCCAGCCACGCGCCGAAGCTCGCCACGAGCCGGTTGCGGCTGGCCAGCATGAGCAATCCACCGATGATCGCGGCGACGCCGGGCAATACCTGGAGCCACCCGCGCGGCGCCGTCCACACCCACGGGTCGTCCGGAGTGAACGCGAAGCCGAAATAGGGTCCGATGAACGGGATCAGCGCACCCCACAAGCCCAGCAGTAGCACCGCGAGCCCGCCGAGGGCTCCTCGGCTACGGGGAATTCGAAGGCGACGGCCGTGGCCTGCGTGAACAGTGTCATCGACGTCTCTCATGACGCCTCCATTCGTCGAAGTAGGTGCATATGCGGCCTACCCTTTGCGCACCGACATACGCACGCAAACGCGTGCGGGTCCGCTGCCTGCGGTGATCGGCGAATTCCAAGGTCAACGGCGGCCGCGCGGACTACTTTGCCTGCCGACCCGATCCCTTTCCATCCCGGAGAATTGCCGTGGCCAGCCGCGCTCAGGACGGCAAGTTCCGGCAGCGCCACATTCGGCGGCGGACCGCTCGCGCCAGCCCTCGACGAGCGGGCCGCCTGTCGCCGCGACCGCGCCGCGGGTTGCCGCCTCGACCCTGCCCTTCCTGGCCATGAGCGACCCGGTGCGCGGTATCGCATCGAGGGTCAGCAATATTCGGCCGATTCGGATCGCTCGACGACGTCTACCGCTACAACGGCATCGACACCTCCTGCGCGCTGCCCTCGACCTCACCGACCGACGGCAGCCGCTCTCGCGCCGGGGGGTCGCGCATCAGTCGTAGCGGCTCGGCGCGCATGAGTTCGCCGTTCAGGAGCATCCGGTCGACCATGCCGGCGGACGGGATTCCGGCTTGGAAGCAGGCACGTGCGCCTGAGAGCTCGCCGTGGGCGAGGGCCACCTGGAGCAGGTCTCTGGAGTGATGGGCGAAGTGCCGCGCCTTGCTGCCTCCGACCTCGGCGACTTCTTCGGCTCGGGCCAGCCAGCTCTCGAAACTCGGATACGGGTAGTGCAGGATCATCGGTGCAGTCACGGTGCCGTGCACGCCGTCGAATCCGGTGAAACCGTACTCGTCCACCGGCGCGACAGCGGGGCCGAGACGGACCGCGCTGCGGTTGGCCGGGGTGTCGAGAAAGGGTGATCGACCGCTGATCCGGAACACGGTGCACTCGTGGATGGGATCGGTCACCGGCACGAGGGAAGGGACGGCTTCGTGTCCGATGAATGTCACCTGCCCGACGCCGGGAATCTGCCAGCGGCGGCGACCGTCGTCATAGAAGACCTCGTCTGGGCCGAGTGGTAGCAGCCATTGCATACCCGCCGCCTCGGCCGTTGCGGCGGCGTCGGCGATGTTGGCTACCTCGCGAGCAACCGTGTCATCGTTGGGTGTCGCGTGGTCGCGAAGGATGACGGGCCGCTCACCGCGCACTGCGCACAGCGCGGCCCGGACATCTGGGTCATCCGTATAGATGATGGTCAATTCCGCTTGCGCGGAGTGGAAGTCGAACCAGTCGGCCAGCTCGGGGCGCCACCGGTCGATGGTCACGCAGATCGCGGTGGGTTCGAGGGTTTCCGCGGGCCGGTTGGGTGCTCCGACGCCGCGGTGCACGCGTGGCGTCAAGTCGCTGATTTCGTGCGTGACCAGGTATTCGCAATACTCCGCCCACGTGTCGATCCCACTCGCCCGGGCCGCGGCGTAATTCGGCCCGCCGACCGGTCGGGTGTGCCGGACCGTTACGGCGTCGACGATGGCGATCGATGTGGAGTCGGTGATGAATCGCGGCCAGTGGAAGTCCAGACCCCAGCCGGTCTGGGTGGCGTCGAAGGTCGGCAGGCAACGGCGCAGGAATTCCCGGCTGAAACAGGGTGCCATGATTTCGACGAAGTTCGTGTGCCGGAGGTTGAATCGTCGATCGACGAGCGTGATCTCGTGGGAGTAGTAGCTGTCCTCGGTGAGCGCGGGTTGGGTCAGTGCGAGCCGGTGCTGCGCGGCGTAGCGGAACAGCTCGTTGATGCTGGAGGTGTCGGCGGCCAGGTCGTCGTCAGGGAGCCAGACGTAATCGTATCGATCGAGCACCGCAGCCAAATCCGTCGTCAGGACTTGATGCAGGGCAGGCCATTTCGGGCCTTTACGGTCGATCCTGGCCACGTCCGCCACCCGGTAGCGGTCCGGGTCGTCACCGAAATAGCTCACCACCAGATCCCAGGTACGTGGATGCGACCCGGCCAGCCACTGCTCGTGCAGTGATTCGTCGCCCGCCCTCAGTACGACCAGGTTCCGGCGCCCCGATTCCGTCAGCACGGTAGGCCTCGTGTGCGCCCGCGCCAGCGTCCCGTCACACTGACCTCCTATGTCGCGTACCAGCCATCGCCCCACAGCGTGAGTAGGCGTTCGAAGTACGCCTCGTACTGTGGGGCGACGACGTCGGTGGAAAATTTCGAGATCGCGTAATCACGGATTCCGCGATAGTCGAGTTTGTGGACGGCGTCAGCGGCATCGCAGAACTCGCGCAGCGTCCGGCAGCGAAAACCCTGTACGCCGTGCTGCACGGTTTCGGTGAACACACCCCAATCGGTGGTGATCACCGGAGTCCCGCACAGCATCGCCTCGGCGTGGACGCCACCGAAAGGTTCGAGATAGAGCGTCGGCACGAAAACCGCACGGGCCCGGCTCATCAACTCGCCGCGGCGCGTCGAGTCGACTACACCGACGTATTCGACGCAGTCGGCCTCGGGGACTTCCCCCGCGCCGGCGACGATCAGATTCACGCCGAGCCGCGTGCAGGTGTCGATCGCGATCTGAATGCCTTTGGCCTCGACCATCCTGCCGATGAACAGGAAGTAGCCGTCCTTGTCCTCGGAGAACGGGAAATCCGCCACGTCATAGTAGTTCGGGATCACGGCGTCGTAGAACTGGCCGCGGGCGCTCATGACGCCGGGAACACTCGCATACGAGCCGTAGACAGCATGCATCCACGCGTAGCTCTCGAACACCCGGTAGTTAGCGAACACCCCGCTGTAGCCGATGCCGAATTCGACGGTCATCAGCTCGGGGAAGGTATCCGCGATGGGCTTTTGGCAAGTGCCACCGAGAATTCCGATGAAGTCGCGCTTGCCCTTCCGCCGGGCGATCTCGGTGACCGCGCGCTCGTTGGAGATCTGCCAATGCACATCATGGGGACTCCATGTGAGATTGATAGGGTCCTTATAGAGATCGGCACCGCCGAACCACTCGGATTGCTCGGCTCTGGTGACGATCGGGACGAATTCCGCGCACGCCGCGTCGTTCTCCTCGCCGCCGTACAGGAATACCTCGTGACCGAGCTCGGTCATCATCGAGGCGAAGCGCCGATTCTTCTGCGTGTACGCGCACGGCTGATAGTGCCGGGTGGTCTCGGTATTGGGAAAGTTCACGATATGAAAGCGCATGGCCGGGCACCTGTCTCAACGATCGATGATGGGCCGGACCGACAGTGGATCGTCGCCGACGGCTTCCTCGAGGTGCTCGGGACCGTCCAGGTAGGCGGCACGTTTGCGCTCCTGCTGTTGTTGCTGACCTTGTCCGCCCATGCCGCCGCCCATACCTCCGCCCAGTGGGTAGCCGCCCATCCCCATCGGATAGGCGGCGTTGGTTTGGGTTGCGGTGGCCGGGAGTCCAGCGCGGCCGGTGTCGGTGGGGGTACCGGTCCCGGGGGCGCCGGCGCGAGGGAACAGTTTGTCGTCAACCGGACTGGCGATCCCGGCTCCGCCGCCGGCCGATCCGCCGCCGAGGCCCGCCGGAGTGATCGACCCGGACGGACCCGCCGCGCCCCATGGGCCGGACGCGCCCCACGGGCCGGACGGGCCGAACGGGCTGGGGGAACCACTGAACATGGGACCTGAATTCAGCTGAGCCAGCATGTCCGCGAGCTTGGACAACGGCCCCGAACTGCCGAGCGGGCTGGTCGAGTTGGTCGGACCGGTCGACCCGGTCGGCGTCGGTTGGTTGCCCGTGGAGTCCAAGCCGCTTTTGGCGGGTGAAGGGGGAAATCCGCTGGTGGGAGGGTTGGCGCCGTCGCTGCTGGGCTGGGGAGAGCTTCCGTTTGCGTTGGATTTGCCGCTGTTGTTGCCTGCGCCGCTGTTGTTGCCGCTGCCGTTGTTGTTGCCGTTGTTGTTGTCTCCGGTTCCCC
>NZ_JBITBU010000014.1:0-142788 GCF_044452545.1 Nocardia sp. NPDC051900
AGGACCCGGATCGATGGCCGGTCGCGGTGTACTCCCGCATGAACCACGAGTGGTCGGTGTATCCGTGCGGAATGGCCGAGTTCCTGCTGAAACTCGTGCGCAATGAGTGGCATCCAGGACCGATCAGCGACACCTCGCTCGAGGGCGTAGTGGACCCGCGTTTCCTGCACGACAAGGACGAGGCAGCCGCATACGAGGCGGGGCTCGATCCCTGGGAGTACTGATCCGCACGACCTGCTCAATCCCGCTCGCAGAACTTCGTGTGGTAGCGATGAATGGCGACAGGGCGGTCCGCAGGTGGCACCCATCAAACACAACCAAAACGGGGGTTTAAGGGGGCCAGGACCAGAAAAACGGGTCAGGCCCGGTCTCAGACCGGGCCTGACCTGCTATTTCTGTGGAGCTAAGGGGACTCGAACCCCTGACCCCCACACTGCCAGTGTGGTGCGCTACCAGCTGCGCCATAGCCCCTGGTTGTTGCGCTCCGGGTGTCCCCGCCGCGCTTGAATGAAGTTACACCAACGGTGTGTCGGCGACCAAATCGCCTCGATTCGGGGGTGACAGGAGGCGGCGGTTGAGGTTAGTATCGAACATGTGTTCGAAGTGATTTCGATCGTGAGGGGTGTGGGGAGGTAGGCGGTTGGACGCTCGGGTTGGGCAGAGCAGATGGGGTTGCTGGTTTGTTCGTTCCCGAGTGTCCAGCGGTCGTCCGGTGCGAGTCGGATGTGCGTGAGGGTGTGGGCGGTTGCAGTGCCGGACAGGGATGTGCCGATCGGTCGGCACGTTCGCGGGTCGGGACGAATGCCGAAACAGCCAGCGGTACAGCCGGTCTCGTAAATGGACATGAAGACATCTCGAGGCGCGGTCCAGGACAGGGGGCCGGATCGCGCTGTCGAGTGCGCGGGCCGGGTGGCGGCAGGTGGAGCCGTTGCCCGGCCCCAGGCCAACTGAAAGCTCGGCGATGGCGATCTCGGGGGCTGGGGATGTCGGGTCGCGCCGTCGAGTGGGCCGGGGCGTCGATTTGGTGGAGTCGGCGTTCCGGCCCTTCCGTTCGCCGCGAGACCGCATCGCCTTGCCGAGTCCGTGGCGGATCGGCGCGGAACAGCGCAGGCGTCTGCTGCTCAACGGGTGAGCGAGACCACCCAGTTCTCGTCGTTGGTGTCGACCTTGGTCGTACCGTCGAAGACCGCGGGTGTGGCCGCGGAGCCACCCAGTGCCGCGCCGAGCGCCGCCGTCTGTGCCATGGCGCTGCTGCGGGCGGACTCGACCTTGGCGCCGGTGGCGATGCATTGCCGCACGGACTCGGCGGCCCCGGCGTCGCCCGCTATAGCGGCGAGTTCCTCGTTGCTCAGGTCGGCGCCGCCTTCGCTGGGGCGCTTGGTAGTGAACAGTTCGGTGTGGAACTTGGAGTAGACCGGGCCCGAACCCGCCTCGGCCACACACTGGTTCGCCGCGACGGCGCGGGTGGAGTAGTCCTTGCTCCGCGAGCGGGCATCGAGGAAGTTCACCAGGCGATAACGGACCGCCAGCGCGCCCTCATCGATCTGCTGCGCGATCTCTTGACCGTAGATGCGCTCCAAGCTGCCGCAGCCGGGGCACAGCGGGTCCTCGAAAATGTCGATGGTCTTCTTCGCGTCCGGGCGGCCGAGCAGGATCGAACCGTTCTGCTCGAGCACCGAGTGCACCGCCTCGTTCCGCACCGAACCGTAGCCGTCGTTGCGGACGGCCGCGTCGTCCCGCCCCCAGCGAATCGCCGCGATGACGATCACCACGATCAACACGAGAGCGACCGCACCGAGCGCATAGGTGGTCGCACTGGACATCGGCCGGGGTGTGTACTTCGAACGCGATTCGCTCACATTGACACTTTGCCGCAACGAACCGTCATCCCCGCCGCCGGGCCACCGATCAGACCTCCGCTGACCACCCGTGCGCGCCGGACCTGGCCAGCGGCAAACGGCACCGCCACGCGTTCGGTTCTGTCCTCGCATGGGCTTCGCACTTCGATCGCTCGACAGCGGATGGAATGCGACCGCCGTCGCCGACCTTGTACCGGCTCGGCAGCGATGGTTCCGGCGGCCGGGCTTCGGTGCTCAGCGGCGCGGCACTCGTCGCGACCCTGCGAGCTTCGTCTACGTCCCGACCGTGGCGGGTTCGCCGATGACATCGGCCGCTGCGTGGGTGAGAGCTGGGCGACCTGCGCGCGACTGCGCTGGTGACCGCATGTCACCGACCGGACGCTCGCCTCCCAGCGCCTGGCGACGCGACGCGGTCCCGCCTCGACAGGCGCTGTGCCGCAGGTGGCGGCTTCAGCGCCTGCGGCGGGTTCGCCGCACCGGCCGCGGACGTTTGCCACGGGACATCGGTCGCCCCAGGGTGCTCGGGTACGGGGCTCCGTCCGAGTCGACGACCGCCGTACCCGGCGCGGTCCGCGACGGTCCGGTATCGGCCGCCGTACCACGACGATCACCGCTCACCACCGACGGAGGGCTCCCCGTTCCATCGGATTCAGCAGCCGTCCCGACGCCATTCGCCGTCGATCGGCGACGACCAGCCACCGCACGGACGTCTTCGACGCCCGCTGCGCGATCACCCGGAAGCTCGGCAGACTCGGCCACCGCCGGCACCGGGCTGTCGGCGACCGGCGCGCCGGACACCTCGTTCAGCGCACGCTCGATACGAGCAGCGCGCCGCTCGGTGTCGTCCGCTCCGCCGGAACGTTCGGACGGGATCTCCGAGGGAACCGAACTTCCCCGCCGCAACGGCTCGGGCACCACAGCCCAGACGAGCGCGGCGACAGCGAGCAAAGCGCCGGTCACACCGAGCGCGAGTTCGTAGGACACCTGCTGCGCCAGGGCGCCCACGGCGACCGGGCCGATGACGGTGCCGAGGTCGGCGGCCATCTGGAAACCGGCGAGCACCGGGCCGCCGCGCGCCTTGGGCCCGATGATGTCGGCGACGGCCGCCTGCTGGGTCGGCGTGAACATGCCGGACCCGAGCCCGGCCAGGAACGAGGTGGCGAGCAGCCACGGGAGGTCGGTCGCCAGGCCGAGCCCCGCCGTTCCCGCTGCACACACCAGCGAGCCGACGATCACGAACGGTTTGCGCCCCCACCGGTCGGACAGCCGCCCCGAGGCGAACAGCACCGTGACGTTCCCCGCGGCGAACACCGTCAACGCGACACCGGCCATACCCGGCGCCTGGTGCAGGACCTCGACGACGAGCAGCGGCACCAACGCCATCCGGACACCGAACACGGCGGCCCCGTTGGCGAAATTCGACAGCAACACCGCCCGGTACTCCGGCCGCGCCAACCCCTCCCGGAAGGACATCATGCGAACACCGCCGACGGGCTCCGGCGCGGCCAGTTCCGAATGCCGCAAGCTCAGGTACACCACCACGCTCACGGCGAGCAACGCGATGGCGTAGATGACGAACGGCCAGCGCAGCCCGAGTCCGGACAACCCGCCACCGACCAGCGGCCCGCTCACCGAGCCGACCAGGAAGCTGGTGGACCACAACCCGGAGACCCGGCCGCGCTGCTCGGGCGGGGAGATGCGGATGACGAGCGCCAGCGACGACACGGTGAACATGGTCGATCCGATGCCGCCGAGCGACCGCAACAGCATGAGCTGCCAATAGCTCTGCGCCAACGCGCTGGCGCCGGTGGACACAGCGACGATCAGCAGCCCGCCGAGATAGACCGAGCGCTCCCCCAGCCGCTGCACCAGCCGTCCGCTGAGCGGCGCGAACAGCAACCGCATCAGCGCGAACGCGGACACGATCGCCGAGGCGGCCGCCACGCCGACGCCGAAGCCGCGCGCGAACTGCGGCAGCACCGGGGCGACCAGACCGAACCCGATGGCGATGACGAACGCGCCACCGACCAGCACCCAGATCTCGGTGGGCAGGGGCTTGGATCTAACGGTCACCGGACAGCGCCTGCCCCACCAATTCCTCCGCGGCCGTCTGCACCTCGGCGAGGTGCTCCGGACCGTGGAACGATTCCGCGTAGATCTTGTACTTGTCCTCGGTGCCGGACGGGCGAGCGGCGAACCACGCGTTCTCGGTGGTCACCTTGAGACCGCCCAGCGGCGCTCCGTTGCCCCGCGCCCTGGTGAGCACGGCGGTGACCGGCTCCCCGGCGACCTCCTTCGTGGTGATCATGTCCGGAGTCAACTTCGCGAGCAGCTCTTTCTGTTCCGCAGTGGCCGGTGCGTCGATCCGCGCGTAGGCGGGGCTGCCGTAGCGGCGTTCGAGTTCGACGTAGCGCGCCGACGGGCTCTGCCCGGTGACCGCGGCGATCTCGCCCGCGAGCAGGGCGAGCAGGATGCCGTCCTTGTCGGTGGTCCAGACCGTGCCGTCCATCCGCAGGAACGACGCTCCCGCGCTCTCCTCGCCGCCGAAGGCCAGGCTGCCGCTGAACAATCCGGGAACGAAGAACTTGAACCCCACGGGCACCTCGTGCACGTCGCGCCCGAGCACGGAGACCACCCGGTCGATCATCGACGACGTCACCGCGGTCTTGCCGATCTTGGTCAGCGCGTCCCACCCCATCCGGTTGGCGACCAGGTATTCGATGGCCACCGCGAGGAAGTGGTTCGGATTCATCAAACCGCCGTCGGGCGTGACGATGCCGTGGCGGTCGGCGTCGGCGTCGTTGCCGGTGGAGATGTCGTAGTCGTCCTTGATCGCGATCAGCGAGGCCATCGCGTAACGGGAGGACGGGTCCATCCGGATCTTGCCGTCGCTGTCGAGCGTCATGAACCGCCAGGTGGGGTCCACGAAGGGATTGACCACTTCGAGCTCGAGGTCGTAGCGCTGGCCGATCTCCTCCCAATAGTCGACGCTGGCGCCGCCCATCGGGTCGGCGCCGAGGCGGATGCCCGCGCCGCGGACCGCGTCCAGGTTCAGCACGTTGGGCAGGTCGTCGATGTAGTGGTCGAGGTAGTCGTAGCGTTCCACGCCGGTGGCCAGCGCGCGCTCCAGCGTGGTGCGCTTGACCCCGGTGAGCCCGTCGCGCAGCAGTTCGTTCGCGCGTGCGGCGATGGCGTCGGTGGCCGTGTTGTCGGCCGGGCCGCCGTGCGGCGGGTTGTATTTGAAGCCGCCGTCGCGGGGCGGGTTGTGCGACGGGGTGACCACGATGCCGTCGGCCTGATGCTTGGCGCCGCCCCGATTGTGGCGCAGCACAGCGTGACTCAGCGCCGGCGTGGGGGTGTAGCGGTCGCGCGCGTCGATCACCGCGGTGACGTCGTTGGCGGCGAGCACCTCCAGCGCTGTGGTCCAGGCGGGCTCGGACAGCGCGTGCGTGTCCCTGGCCAGGTAGACCGGCCCGGTGATGCCGCGGGTGGCGCGATACTCCACGATCGACTGGGTGATCGCGAGGATGTGCGCCTCGTTGAAGGCGCCGTCCAGGCTGGAGCCGCGATGTCCCGATGTGCCGAACGTCACCCGCTGGGCCGGATCGTCCGTATCCGGAACACGGCTGTAGTACGCCGTCACCAGGTGTGCGATGTCTTCCAGATCGGTGGGACGTGCGGCACGCCCGGCTCGATCGTGGGCCATGCTCGGGTCTCCCTTCCGTATCGGCTGCGCCCGGCTCGTCATCAGGATCATGTCCACGACCGCCCGGTCACCGCCGACCCCACGGCCACGTCGTTCATGTCGGCCGCCGGCCGGAACGACTCGCAGCCCTCCATGCTGAACGTGGTCGGCACGGTGCGGAAGCCCGCTTCCGCGGCGGCGAGCGGTCGGTCACCCGCCGGCGCGCCGCTCAGATCGCCGAGCCGCGCCGAACCGACAATGGTAACGGCCGAGGTGCCCGGCGGCATCGGCGAGGCGAAATCCGCTGGTGCCGCGAGGGCTACGGGAGAACCGGCCGGGGCATCGGGCTTGCCGCGGGGTCTGGTCATCGCTCACCTTCCTGCCACTGGTCCACCGGTGCCAATGTGACGTTGACCGAGGTGAACAGTTCGGCGTTCCGCTCGACGAAGGCGCGCAGGCGTTCGAAATCGTCGACCAGCACCAGCATCAGCGGAAGGTGGTCGGCGATATCCAGGATCCGGGTGGTGTGCACATGCGAGGACGCGCCGTATCCCTCGATGCCGCGCCACACGCTGGCGCCCGCCAGGCCGCTGTCCCTGGCCCGGCGCACGATCTCGTGATACAGGGGCGTGTGCCGCCATTTGTCGTCCTCGTCGAGCAGCACGGTGAGCCGTGCCGCGGGCCGCCACCGTCCCGCCGCGGCGGCATCCGCTTGCGAACCACTCATGCCTGCCCCCTTCCGTCGTGCCGTTCCCGTCGATCGCCGAGCCGAACCAGGTACTCACCGTGCCATGCCCGCGCCGGGCTCCGACGCCCCGGCTACGCCACCGCCACCCCCGAGGCGGACGAGCGCGGGAAGTGCCGCGCCCGGTCCGAGGAGTCTACGAACCTCGCGGGTGGGGTGGAGAAGGTGGTGCGACCGCCGGGTGCGCTGATACCGAGAAGGGTGCACAGCAGCCCCTTGGCTACCCACACCGAAGCGGTCGAAATCATCGGGTTTCCGATTGCAAAGCATCCCATGACATCTACCGCGTACGCCGGGTAGAGGACCGCCCACCTCTGCACGAGACCGGATCGAGCACAATGCCGATGGCGTTCAGCAAAGCCCGCCACATCTACTTACCTCGTATTTTGCACGAATAATGGTGATTCGGGAGCGCTTTGCCGTGTGCGGCGGACGAGCACCGCGTGTCGTGCGCGATGCTCGGCGACGCGCTCCGCGATCCGGATCATTGCCGCGGCCCATGGCGGAAGATTCGTCCCCACACCGGAGTAGACCGCCAGGAGTGGCCGATCGGGCAATCGCCGAGCACAGTCCCGCCTCCCCTCCTCGCGATGGCACCGCCGCGCTCGCTGACGAACCCGATCGCCCGGCTCGGACAGCGACGACGGCCGCCGTCCCCGCGACGGAATCGCGGGGACGGCGGCCGCTGTGCCGGAAACCGGATCGGCGGTGCCGCACTCGGTTCAGTGGGCGAGCACCGGCTCTCCCTCGGCGGGCACCGGCGCCGTGCTCGGCATGAGCACCGCGGTGAGGATGCCGCCCACCACGAAGATCGCCGTGGCCCACCAGAAACTGGTGGTGTAGCTCTCGATCGCGGACTGGGCGATGGTGAGCGGGTCCGGGGTGCGGGCGGACAGGTAGTCCGTGGCCGCGGACGCCGCGATGGTGCTCAGCAGCGCGGTGCCGATCGATCCACCGACCTGCTGGCTGGTGTTGATCATGGCCGAGGCCACGCCGGCGTCCTCGTGCTGTACGCCCGAGGTGGCGCCCTGGAAGGCGGTCGACATCGAAGCGCCGAGGCCGAGCCCGAGCAGGATCAGGGCGGGCAGGATGTGGGTGGCGTAGCCGGTGTCCAAACCGATCCGGGTCAGCCACGCCATGCCCGCCGCCGCGATCAGGAAGCCGCCGCTGACCACGACTTTCGGGCCGAGTTTCGGCAGCAACAGCGACGGGCCGGTGGTCGAGGAGGCCACCATGGCGGCGACCATCGGCAGGAACGCCACGCCGGTCATGATCGGCGAGTAGCCCAGGGTCAGCTGCATGTAGTAGGTGAGGAACAGGAAGATCGCGAACATCCCGATGCCCATCACGAAGACCGTCAGGTAGGAGGTGCCGCGCATCGGGTCGAGCACGATCCGCACCGGAAGCAGCGGGTGCGCGACCCGGGTCTCCAACCAGGCGAACACCGCGATCAGCGCCGCACCGCCGAGCAGGAACGCCAGGGTGACGCCGTTGGTCCACCCGTCCGATTCCGCGTGCGAGAACCCGTAGACGATGCCGAACAGGCCCGCGGTGACCACCACCGTGCCGGGGATGTCGAGCTTGGGCCGCTCGGTGCTCGTGTGCTTGGCCAGCAGCAGCACGGCCCCCACCAGGGCGACGGCGGCGAAGGCGAGGTTCACGAACATCACCCAGCGCCACGAGGCCCATTCGGTCAGTGCGCCGCCGAGCAGCAGCCCGATCGCGCCGCCGGTGCCAGCGACGGCGCCGAAGATGCCGAACGCCTTCGCCCGCTCGGACGGTTCGGTGAAGGTCACAGTGAGCAGCGAGAGCGCGGCGGGCGCCAGCAGTGCGCCGAAGACACCCTGTCCGACACGAGCCGCGACGAGCATCTCGAAACTGGCGGCCGCGCCACCGACGGCGGAGGCGACCGCGAAGCCGACCAGACCGATGATGAAGGTGGTGCGCCTGCCGAACAGGTCGCTGAGGCGTCCGCCGAGCAGCAGTAGGCTGCCGAACGCCAGTGCGTAGCCGGTGACCACCCAGGAGCGGTCGCCGTCACTGAAGCCGAGGTCCTGCTGGGCAGCGGGCAGGGCGATGTTCACCACGGTCGCGTCCAGCACCACCATGAGCTGAGCGACGCCGAGGACGGCCAGCACCCACCAGCGCAGGGCGTGCGAGCCGCGCCGCCCACTTCCCGTTCGCTCCGGGGCCGGGGCCCCGCGGTCGATCGCGGTAGTCATGTGTACCCTTTGTCTCGAGCATTGATACGGAGGATGCTCCTCCGCTTACTCGAAGAAGCTATCACGATAACGGAGACAACACCTCCGGTTAATCCCCGATGTTGATAGAATGGCGGTGTGAATCACGCCACGGTCGCCTCTCCACCCCGGCGCCTGCGGGCCGATGCCGCGCGCAATCAGCAGCGGATCATCGCCGCGGCGCGGGAACTGTTCGCCGATCACGGACTCGAGATCACTCTCGATGACGTGGCCGAGCGCGCCGGTGTGGGTGTCGGCACGGTGTACCGCCGCTTCGCGAACAAGAAGGAACTGATCGTCGAAGTCTTCGACCAGAACCTGAACGATTTCGCCGACGCGGCCGACGCCGCCTACCGGCATCCCGATCCCTGGTTCGGACTCGTCGAGTTCTTCGAATACGCGTGTCGGCACATGGCCACGAATCGCGGATTCAGCGAAGTCATGCTGGAACTCGAAGACGACGAGACCGACCGATTCGCGGTCGTACGCGATCGCATCAAGCCGAAGGTGCACGCCATCTGCGCACGCGCCCGCGACGCGGGCGTGCTCGCCGACGGCATCGAGCCCTCGGATTTCTTCGCGCTGGTGCACATGGTCGACGGTCTCGCCGAGTTCGCCAGGCCGGTCAACCCCGATGTCTGGCAGCGGTATATGGCCATCATGTTGAACGGCGTGCGCGGCGACAAGACGCCGCGTCAGCATCTCGTCGTCCCCCCGCTGAGCGACGACGAGGTCGAGCACGCCAAGCAACAGCTGACCTGCAGCTGGCGCAAGAGGTAGCGAAAACGAACCGTAAGTAGCGCGGGTCACACATACTCCCGTAGAGTTGGACACATGACCAATTCGTGGGTGAACTGGGCCGGCGATCAACGCTGCGCACCCGCACTCCTCGCCACGCCGCGCTCCGTCGACGAACTGGCCGGCCTGCTCGCCGACGCCGAAGCCGACGACCGGACCGTGCGCGTCGCGGGCAGCGGGCATTCGTTCACCGACGCCGTCCTGACCGACGGCACCTTGCTGAGCCTGGCGAACCTGAACCGCGTGCTCGACGTCGACCGGGCGAGCGGCCTGGTCCGGGTGGAGGCGGGCATCAGCCTGAACGCCGCAAGCACCGCCCTGCACGAGCACGGCCTCGCCTTCCCGAATCTGGGCGACGTCGACGTGCAGACCGTCGCGGGCGCCATCGCCACCGCTACCCACGGCACCGGCGCGACTTTGCAGAACCTCTCCGCCGCGGTGCATTCGGTGGAACTGATGCAGGCCGACGGAACCCTGGCGGAACTGAACGAGCAGACCGATCCCGACGGTTGGCGCGCGGCGCGCGTCGGCATCGGCGCACTGGGCGTCGTCACCGCTCTGACGCTGCGGATGGCGCCGTCCTTCGTGCTGGAGGGCATCGAGCGACCGATCCCGGTGGAGGACGTGCTCGCCGACCTGGATTCGTTCGTCGACGGCAACGAGCATTTCGAGTTCTACATGTTCGCGCACAGCCCGCTGGCCATGACCAAGCGCAACAACCGCGTGCTCCTGCCCGAACAGCCGCGCCCCAGAGCGGTGGACTGGTTCACCGACATCTTGTTGTCCAACTACCTGTTCGACGCGCTGTGCGGCCTGAGCCGCAGGCAGCCGCGCCTGCTCCCGTTGATCCAGCGCAGCGCCGCCTACGCGGGCAGCTACCGGCGTCAGGTGGACCGCTCCTACCGGGTGTTCGCGTCGCCGCGCCTGATCCGCTTCACCGAGATGGAGTACGCGATCCCGCGCGAGCACTCCGTCGACGCGATCCGCGAGATCAAGGAACTGTCCACTCGATTCGACACCCCGATGCCCATCGAGGTGCGGTGGGTCGCGCCCGACGACGCGTTCCTGTCCCCGGCGGCAGGCCGCGACACCTGCTACATCGCGGTACACCAGTACCGGGGCATGGACTTCGAGCCATACTTCCGCGCCTGCGAAGCGGTTTTCGACCGCTTCCACGGCCGCCCGCACTGGGGTAAACGCCACTTCCAGACCGCCGCGACGCTGCGCGGCCGCTATCCCGACTGGGATCGGTTCGCCGAGGTGCGCCGCCGCTTCGACCCGAAAGGGCGTTTCGCCAATCCCTACCTCGACCGGGTACTCGGCCCGGTCGGCTGAACCCGGCGCACCGCAGGCTTCACTCCGGTCGATCGGCGAGGAGCTCCGCGACCAGACGGGGCACGGCCGTGCCGATGGGCTCGCGGATGATCTCGGTGGCCATGGCGTCGTACGGCGTCGGCTCGGCGTTCACGATCACCAGGTCCGCGCCGCTGCGCACGGCGATGGAGCACATCGACGCGGCGGGCTCGACCTGCAACGACGATCCGATGGCCAGGAAGATGTCGCTCGTCTCCGCGGTGAGCGCGGCCTTGGTCATGGTGCGGCGGTCCATCTGCTGGCCGAACATCACGGTGGCGGACTTGAGGATGCCACCGCAGTCCGGACACGGCGGGTCGGATTCTCCCGCGGCCACTCGCTCCAAGGTGGCGGACATCGAGGTCTGGTAATCGCATTCGATGCAGACCACCTCGAACATGTTGCCGTGGATCTCGATCACCCGATCCGGCGATGACCCCGCCCGCTGATGGAGGCGATCGATGTTCTGGGTGATGATGGTGACCGCTCGCCCGGCCCGCTCCAAGTCGGCGAGCGCGTTGTGCGCGGCGTTCGGGACGGCCTGCCAAGCCGGATTGTCCCGCCGCGCGAGCCAGGCGCGTTCCCGCAAGCCTCCGTCGGCCACGTAGTTCTGATAGGTCGACAGCAATTCGGCGATCGGATCCTTCGTCCACACCCCGCGCGGGCCGCGGAAATCGGGGATGCCGGAATCGGTGGAGATGCCCGCGCCCGTGAGTACTCCGATCCGGCCGGTACGACTGCGCCACTCGGTCGTCATATCTGCACAGCCTAGGGGCAGCGACAAGATCGGACACGGATAGACGATGAGAGAATGTTAGGGTTATCATCTCATTGTATGAGTTCGGCCGATCAAGGGAGATCACGATGACCGCGTCCGTCGCACGCGAATCCACCGGCGCGCGCACGCTGCCGCCCCGCCGCCCGATCGAACCGGGAACCCGCATGTGGGAACAGACCGGTCTGATCACGTTCTCCCTCACCGCGGGCTCGGCCTTCCTGTTGCAAACGATGGAACCGACCATCTCCGCGGTGGTGGACGAGTACTCCACCTTCCGCACCGATCCGATGGGACGTGCCACGCGCAGCCTGGCTTCGGTGATGATGTGGGTCTACGGCGGCGACGAGGCGCTCGCCGAGGCCGACCGCCTGCGGGAGCTGCACGCGTCACTGAACACCACCGACGCCAACGGCGTGCGCCACACCGCGCTGTCCAGCGCCCCGTGGGCCTGGGTGCTGCACACCGGGACGTTCGCCTTCACCGAAAGCGCCAAGTACTTCGCCAAGCGCCCGCTCACCGCGGCGGACAAGGAAGCGTACTTCCAGGAGACGCTGCAGCTGTTGCGCAATTTCTCGGTGGCGCCCAAGGAGATCCCGGCGAACTACACCGAATTCGAGAAGTTCTTCGACGACACCGTCGCGAACCATCTGGTCGCCACCGACACCGCGCGCGATTACCTGCGGGTGATCCGCTCCGTCGCGCCGCCGAAGCAACTGCCGCGCGTGCTGCGTCCGGCCTGGAAAGCGGCGGTCGCGCCGATCGGCTGGCTGCAGTACTTCGTGACGGTCGGCACCACGCCCGAGGTGGCGCGCCAGAAACTCGGCCTGACCTGGACCGCGGCCGACGAGCGCAAGCTCCGGGTGCTCGGCCGGCTGATCGCGCGACTGGTGCCACTGCTGCCGGAGCGGTTGCGTTACTTCCCGATCGCCTATGAAGCCCGCCGCCTCGAGCGCGATCGTCAGCGGCTGCGCAAGATGATCGACCTGCGTCCGATCTGATCCGCCTTCGGGAATAATCCCTTCCGGTGGACATGGGCGGCGGGCGAGACGATTCGATCCCGCCGCCATGACATTCCGCTGATTCGCGCGTGTACCCCGGTCGACCTCGCATCGACCGGGGTACACGTATCGGCGGTGCAAGAGACCGAAGCGCGTTCGGCGATATGATATCGCGCGTTGCGTAGTGATCCGCATGACAGCGGCTACCGGGTGATGCCCGCACGTCCTGAGCCTGTGCGCTTGCCGGATCGAAACGCGTGTCGTCCCGCGCTGCCGAAACCCTGCGAACCGCAACGTCTCTGGATGCCGCGGCCTTCCTCGTGCCTTCCGGTGCGCCCCTTCGGGCGAACACTCCCGCGTTACCGTCCAGTCCCCTCCGGCATGCGAGTACCGCGGCGGGGGCGCGATCTCGGATTCGGGCTCTGACCTGCGATCGCCGTACGCGCGCGCACGCGAAGGCACGGCGCGCCGTAACGATTCACGGCTCGCTGGTATACGTATCTCATACGCTCCGAAAGCGTTTCGGCTGACCCAGCCGGGCGGCCGGTCCGCCAGCCAGCACACTTATGCTCCACCTTGCACATCGAAAGGCGTTCCCATGTCCCACAAGCCCAGTGTGCTGTTCGTCTGCGAACACAACGCGGGCCGTTCGCAAATGGCCGCCGGGTTCCTCACCGCCCTCGCGGGCGACCGGTTCGATGTGCGGTCGGCGGGCAGCGCACCGGCCGACACCCTGAACGCCACGGTGGTGGACGCCATGGCCGAGATCGGCATCGATATCTCAGGACACACCCCGAAGCCGCTCACGATGGACGCGATCGGCATCTCCGACGTGGTGGTCACCATGGGCGCGGGCGACGCCTGCCCGTTCTTCCCCGGCATCAGCTACCGCGACTGGATGCTGCCGGATCCCGCCGACCAGACCATCGATGTGGTGCGCACGATCCGCGACCACATTCGCATCCTGGTGGAGAATCTCATCGCCGAACTGGTCCCCGCACCGGCGCGGTAGGCGCTGTCCGATTCGTTCAAGACGCGCCCCCGCGGCACTGCCTACGCTGCCTGCATGACACCACAACTGGACGTGATCGGCATCGTCGTCCGCGATATGGCCGCCGCGGTGACCTTCTACCGCCGCCTCGGTCTCGACTTCCCGGACGGCTCGGAACACGAAGGGCATGCCGAGGCGGCTCTGCCCAACGGTCTGCGGCTCACGCTGGACACCGAAACCGTCATCCGCTCCTTCCATGCCGACTGGACGCCGTCGACCGGAGCGGGCCGTCTCGGAATCGCCTTTCGCTGCGCCGATCCCGCTGAAGTCGACGCCGTCTACGCCGAACTCGTGGACGCCGGATACCACGGCGAACTGAAGCCGTGGGACGCCTTCTGGGGGCAGCGCTACGCGGTGGTGCAGGACCCGGACGGCAACGGCGTCGACCTGTACGCCGCTCTCTAGGACTGGGCGAGGAGCCTTCCCAGCGGGATCCCGGCCAGCGCGCGCACCTCGCGCGACAGGTGCGCCTGGTCGGCGAAACCGGCCCGCGTCGCGGTTTCGGCGAGCGGTACGCCCTGGCGTGCCGTGCCCAGCGCACGTTGCAAGCGCAGCACCCGCGCAAGGGTTTTCGGGCCGTAGCCGAAGGCATCCAGGCAGCGGCGGCGCAGAGTCCGCTCGCCGAGCCCGGCCGCGTCGGCGACCGCCGCGACCGGCCACCCGGCGTCGAGCGCGCCGACCAGCTTCCGCAGGAGCGGATCTGCCGGTTCGACCTCGGCCGCGCGCCAGCGCACGATGTGTTCCAGCGCTGCCGCCTGATCTCCGGCACCCGCGATCCGGTCGACCAGCGGCCGGACCATCGCCGACGGCCACAGCTGAGCCAGATCGACTCGCCGGTCACGCAACTCGCACGCCGGGACGCCGAGCAACGCGGGCGCGGTTCCCGGGAAGAACCGGACGCCGACATACCGATCGCCGGACGTTCCACCGGGAGGGTGGGCACGGGTGTCCGGTCCCGCGACGACCAATCGGCCGTTCATCCAGATCAGATCCATGCAGCCGTCGGGCAGCACCGGCAGCGCGGAGCCACTGCCGTCGACGGTCTTGGTCCACAACACGGCGCCCGCGTACCGCGACGGCCGCTCGCGGTAGGCGGCATCGTCCATGCCGCCGACGCTACTCCGGGCCTCCGACGAACACGAGCGACTTGTCTCGAAAATATCGTCTCAATAAGACTCGTTATTTGAGATATCGGTACAGCGTCGCCCGGGAGACACCCAACTCCCGGGCGATGTCCGGGACGCTGCGGCGCTCCGTGTCACGCATCCGCCGGGCGAGTTCGATCCGCTCCTCGGTCATCGCCGCCGGCCTTCCCCTGGACGCCGACGCGGGCGGCGTCCGGTCCGCGGGCGCCAACAGCAGGCGCACTCCTTCCAGCACCTCAGCACGCAACTGTTCGACCGGAGCCTCGGCGTACAGCACCACCGGGTCACTGAGCCCCGCCACCGCCTGGGTGGCCCGAACGCGCTGCGCGAACGTGGCGTCCGGGCCCGCCACCAGGATGTTCGCCTGCATCATGGTCTTGCTGAACCGCTCGAAAATGGTTCCCGGAGCGGCCAATGCCAGGTCTCGGACATTGAGCCGGAGCAGGTAGCGATGCGTGAGGAACACGTCGAGCAACCCTTCGATCACGCGACGTTGCGCCTCGCACGGATCGGGATCGGCCGCCTCGGCGACGACCCGTTCCATGGTGACGAGCAACGGTTCGGCCAAACCGGCGAGGATGTCGTACTTGCTCGGGTAGTGGTACAGCACGCCCGCCTTGGAGATGCCCAGCTGCTCGGCGATCGCGCGCACCGAAGTGCGGTGGTAACCATGCGTTCCGAACAGGTCCATGGCCACCTCGAGGATGCGCGCGCGGGTGGTCGTCTCGTCGCTCACGGTGCAGATCCTACCCGTTGACTGACCGATGGTCAGTGTCCTACATTCATGACTGACCAACGGTCAGTCGATGAAGGAGGCACTCATGGCCCACGAACCCCGCATTCTCATCTCCGGCGCGAGCATCGCCGGACCGACGCTCGCGTACTGGCTGGTGCGCAACGGCTTCCGGCCCACGGTGGTCGAGCGCAGCCCCGCACTGCGCCCGGGCGGCAACGGCGTCGACATCCGCGCCAATTCGGTGCGGATCGCGGAGCGCATGGGCGTGCTGCCGCGGCTGCGCGAACGAGCCACCGACATCCGCGAGCTGACCTTCGTCGACGCCGCCGACCGCCGCGTCGCGGGCATGAGCACCAGCACCTTCAACGGGGACGGCGACCTCGAGATCATGCGCGGCGACCTGGCCCAGGTGCTGCACGACGCGACCGCCGACGACGTCGAGTTCACCTTCGGCGATTCGATCGCCGCGATCGACCAGCACGAAGGCGGCGTCGAGGTGACCTTCGACAGCGGCAAGCAGGCCGAATTCGACTTGGTTCTCGGCGCCGACGGATTGCATTCGCGGACAAGGAATCTCGCCGTGACACCCGAGGCGGACGCGCTGCACCACCTCGGTGTGTACTTCGCCACCGCGCGTATCGACACCGAGCTCGGACGTCCGCACTCGGTGACGCTCTACAACACGCCGGGGAAGGTGGCCGGCGTCTACCGCTCGGGGGCCCACGACACCGCGACGGCGTTCTTCGCCTTCCGCGAGCACCGCGTGCTCGAGGTCGACCACCGCGACCAGGATGCCCAGAAAGCCCTGCTGCGCGAGTATTTCGACGACCAGGCCTGGCAGGTGCCCACCCTGCTCGACCAGGCCGCCGCCGACGACGGCTTCTATTTCGACGCGGTGAGCCAGGTCCGCATACCGGCCTGGTCGAAGGGGCGGGTCGCGCTGGTCGGCGACGCCGGTTACTGCGCGACGCTGCTGTCGGGCGCGGGCGCGGCGCTGGCCATCGAGGGCGCGCACCTGCTCGCGACCGAGCTGGCCGCAGCGGGCGGTGACCATCGAATCGCCTTCCGCCGCTATGAGCAAGCCCTGCGTCCGACCGTGCTGCGGGCACAGCGTTCGGTGCGGGCGAGCAGTTCCATGCTGATTCCGGCCACCGGCGGCCGCATCTGGTTGCGCAACCAACTGACTCGCCTGATGGTGTTGCAGTCCCTCGCGTCTCGCGTCTACCGGCCGGTCGAGGTGCGCGCCGCCGCCTGAACAGCCGGGCACCGCGCCGGTGGGATCAGCGCTGCGGCGGCGCGATCGGGACGATCTCGCGCGGCACGACGCGCAGATACGGATCACGATGAGCGGCAGCGATCTTCGACTCCGCGTCCCGGCAACCCACGGTGACGTCGCTGTTCGGGGCGGAGGAGAACGTCCACACCGTCACCCATTCCGTCCCGCCGAACGTCTCGGTCTTCTTCGCGTCCGACGAGCGCAGATCTTCATTCCGGCCGGAACTATCGGTGACTGTGCAGCGAATACCGCCGACGGCTTGCCCCCAAGCGGCGGGAGCCCGAATATCGAGCACCGCATCGGCGGGCACCGGAACTTTCTTTACTTCACCCAGCAATATCCGGAGCCCGCCGTCCGCCGCCTCGTCGTCGCGCGCTCCGGCCGTCGTGGCCGGAGCGCTCGAGGCGGCACCGACGGTGGTCGAGGTCGCCGCCGCCCCCTCCGAAGGATCGTCGGAACACCCGGACGCAGCAGCGACTACCAGCGCGGCAATCGCCATCCAGCTCAGTTTCACAGTCGGACCTCTCGTCGCGCCCACTCCTCAGGCGGTTGGTTCGGATCAGCCAGGCACTGAGCATGACAACGGGACAGCGGAAAATCGCGGATACACGCCGAGGAATCGGCAACTGGACCGCAATCGCCCGAATCAGTCCTAAGGGGAAAGAAATAGGGTTGAATTGTCGATTTGCTTCGATCTTGCTCCGCGCACATTCGGGCAATCGGTCTGCAGCCGAGGGTTCTCCCATGTCGTCGCGCGGGCCGCACATCGCCCGGCCGGCATCGCACCGGTTGTCCGCCGAAATCCGACCTCGGAGCCCCGATGATTTCGCCCGTGACGTCGGCGGCGACCTTCGGCGATCGGATCGCGGCCCGCCCGGACAGCCCGCGCCACCACGCGGCGGGCATCACGGCGGAACTGCTGGTCGCTCGCGCCGATCAGGACGGGTCCATGCCACCCGATCAGATGCGCGACTGGAAGCGGCCCTGGCGAAGGAATAAAACGGGATTCATCCGATGTTTGCCCCTGGGGCGGCACGTGCCCTGCGTCCGGCCCGGTTCGTGCCTCCGGGCTACCCGACGGTTTCGGAAAGGCATTTCCCCTGGAGTGTCGGGTGCGCATAGTGTGTTCGGTAGGCGATCATCTGGAGGGCCACCATGGCGAAACTGTCGTGGGTAGCGAAGCGCGCGGGCAGAGCGGAGCCCGCTCGTGCCTGACGGTCAGGGAACCTCCAGCTCGCGCACACTGCGCGCCACCACCCTCAGCGGCTACCGGGAAGCCGCTTTCACCACCACGCCCGCCGCGCGCGCCACGCTGATCACCCTGGCGCTGCTGATCGCGGTGATCCTGGCCTACGAGGCCAACGCCACCTCGAACGAGACCGTCGACCACGGCTGGTTCGTCGCACTCGCGCTGTCCGGCGTCTTCGTCGCGCGAGGGCTGCACCTGCGCAGGCCGATCACGCTTCCACACCTCACCGCCGCGGTGCTGGTGCTGGCCGTCGCGCATCTGGCCTACCGCGCCGAGCATCCCGGCGCCGGGTTCGTGCTGCTGGCCGCCACCGGCTTCGTTCTGGTGCTGCCGATAGCCAGCAAACCGCAGCCCGACCAGCTGTACCGGGTGGCCGAACTGGTCGGCCGCACCGAGGGCGATGCGCTGGCGCCGTTCGCCTTGCACTCGTCGAAGACCTACTTCTTCAACGCGTCGTCGACCGCCGCGATCGGCTATCGCGCTCGCTTCGGCATCGCCGCCGTGGCGGGCGACCCGATCGGTGATCGCGCGGCCTTCCCCGAACTGGTCGCCGCGTTCTCCGACTTCGCGGTCAACCAGGGCTGGCGCGTCGCCGTGCTGGGCGCGAGCCCGGAACTAGCGGACCTGTGGCAGGTGTGGGCGCTGGAGCATCGCGGGCTGCACGCGGTACCGATCGGCCGCGACGTGGTGCTCGATGTGGACGAGTTCGACCTCGTCGGCCGCAAGTTCCGCAACCTGCGCCAAGCCGTGAGCCGGACCAAGAATTTCGGCGTCACCACCGAGGTGGTGTACGAGTCGGCCCTCACCGAACAACGACGCGAGGAACTGCTGGCCATCGTCGACGAATGGCGGCGCGGCAGGCAGACCCGTGGCTTCTCGATGATCCTGGACCACCTGCTCGACGGACGGAATCCCAACATGCTGGTGGTCATCGCCAGCGACGCCGACGGCAATCCCGTTGGCTTCCAGCGCTACGGCATCTCGGACCGGGGCAGGGAACTGAGCCTCGACGTGCCGTGGCGGCGCAAGGACGCACCCAACGGCCTGGACGAACGCATGATCGTCGATCTGGTCGACTACGCCGCCGCGCACGATATCCACCGTATCTCGCTGGCTTTCGCCCCCTTCCCGGAACTGTTCGCCGAGAAGGACAAATCGCGCACGGCCACGCTGCTCTACGTGCTGGTGCACCTCGCCGATCCACTGATCCGGCTGGAATCGCTCTACCGCTTCCTGCGGAAATTCCACGCGCTGTCGGATCAGCGCTACGCCTTGATCCGCTGGCGCGAAGTGGTCATCGCCGCCGCCGCCCTGCTCACCCTGGAGTTCGCCCCGCACCGCCGCGAGTACTGAGCGGCACGGTACCGAGGAGTTCGATGGAACTGACCCACAGCGACGTGAAGGCCGCTGCCGAACGGGTGGCCGGGCTGGTCAGACCGGTGGCCGTGGCGCAGGCCGACCACTCGGGCGAGCTGTGGTTCGCATTGGAGTTCCTGCAGCACACCGGCAGCTTCAAAGCCCGGGGTGCGCTGAACTTCTTGCTCACGCATCGCGAGAACGGGACGCTACCCCGGGTAGGCGTGACGATCGCCTCGGGCGGCAACGCCGGACTCGCGTGCGCGTGGGCAGCGCGCAGCCAGGGGATTCCCGCCACGGTGTTCCTGCCGACCACCGCGCCGCGGGTCAAAGTGGACCGGTTGACCTCCTATGGCGCCGACGTCCGCCTGGTGGGGACGCAATACGCGCACGCGCTCGCGGCCAGTCGCGAATTCGCCGACGCCACCGGCGCCCTGCTCTCCCACGCCTACGACAACCCGCTGATCGCCGCGGGTGCGGGCACGCTCATGACCGAGATCCACGAGCGTATCCCCGATCTCGGCGCCGTCGTGGTCGCGGTCGGCGGCGGCGGGCTGTTCGCGGGTGTGGCCACCGCCGCCGATCACTACGGCGCCCGGACCGTCGCCGTCGAACCGGTTCATTGCCGCGCGCTGCACGCCGCGATCGAGGCCGAGCAGGTCGTGGACGTGGAGGTCGACTCGATCGCCGCCGACTCGCTCGGCGCCCCGCGCGCCTCGCAGCTGGCGCTGACGGCCGCACAGCGCTACGACGTGGCCTCGGTGCTGGTCGACGACGACGCGATCGTGGCCGCGCGCCGCGAGCTGTGGGCGCAGCGCCGCCTCGCCGTCGAGCACGCCGCGGCGACCGCCCTGGCGGCGATACGCGGCGCGGAGCCGGCGTTCCGGCCCAGGCCCGGCGAGCGGGTGTGCGTGGTGCTGTGCGGAGCGAACACCGATCCGGCCGATCTGACCTGCTGAGAAGCCCGCCACGCCGACTGACCGTTCATCGGCGTATTTCCGACGAATCGGACGACACGGGGTTAGGCTCCCGCTGTCCTCTGCGATCCCGACGGAAGGCACACCATGGCGCATACCTCACACATGGTTCCCATCGGCACACCGCTACCCGACTTCGCTCTACCCGATCTCGACCAGCGGATCTACTCCCGCGACGACTTCGCGGACGGACCCGGTCTGCTGGTCGTCTTCGCGTGCAATCACTGCCCCTACGTCAAGCACATCGAGGCCGCGCTCGGCGAACTGGTCGACTCGCTGCCGTCCATGCCGACCGTGGCCATCTGTACCAACGACGCGACCGCCTACCCGGACGACGCCCCGCTGCGGCTGCGCGACCAAGCGATCCGCGCGGGCTGGACGTTTCCCTATCTCGTCGACGAGGAGCAGCACGTGGGGCGGGCCTTCCGCGCCGCATGCACTCCCGATTTCTTCCTCTACGACGCCGACCTCCGACTCGCCTACCGCGGCGCATTCGACGAATCGACGCCCGGGAACGGCAAACCGCTGACCGGGGACGACTTGCGCACGGCCGTCGAGGCCGTGCTCGCGGGCGAGCCCGCGCCCGAACCACACCGGCCGAGCATGGGTTGCTCGATCAAATGGCGGGACGCCTGAAGATTTTCCACTGGGCGGTGGCGGCCCGCCGCACGAGGCCTTGCCGACGTGACCGGCGTCGTACGGCGGCTGCGGGTCGTACTCGATGATCAACTTAGCGATCTGTGCCCGCTCCGCGCCGAAGACGTCCCCGACCAGCCACAGCGCCAGATCGACGCCTGCGGAGACTCCTGCGGCCGTGGCTGTCCTCCCGTCGCGCACCACCCGTTCCTCCGGGCGAACGTCCGCGCCGAGTGCGCGCAATGCCGACTGCGTCGTGGCAGGCCGTCCGTCCAGCAGTCCGGCCGCGGCCAGTACCAGCGAACCCGTGCACACCGAGGTCGCCCACCGGGTGCTCCGGTGCGCTCGCCGCAGCCAGGCCGGCAGCGCGTCGTCGACCGCGGCCGCCGTCGAACCGGGCCCGCCGGGGACGAGCAGGATGTCGGGCGTGGGGAGCGCGGTCATCCCCGAATAGGTCACTATCGCGATGACGAAAGGATTACCGTTGACGAACTCAGGCGACCCTGGCTCGGTGGCGCGTCGTTACGTCGAGGCCATCGGCGAGCAGGACTGGCAAACCGTCTCCGACTGCTGGCGGCCGGGTGCGATCGACGTGTTCGTCGGCGTCGCCGATCTGCGCGCTCCGGGCGAGGTCGTGGCCTTCTTCCGTGACGTGCACGCCGCGGTCCCCGACCTGACGGTGGAGATCCTCTCGGTCACGGCGCAAGACGAGCGTGCCGTGGTGCACTGGCGCATGCACGGCCGGTTCGACGGCACCGCGCCGCTGGTCGGGTTGGCCCCCAACGGAAGACACCTCGATCTGCTGGGCACCGACGTGTTCGTCGTGCGCGAGGGGCTGATCGAGTCGAACACGGCGATCGTCAACGGGCTGGAACTCGCCCGCCAACTCGCCGTCCTGCCCCCGCAGCACTCGATCGCCGAGCGGGTGCTGTTCGGACTCGCCAATTCGATTGCCCCACTGGGCAAAGCGATTCGCACACGCAACCGTTCCGGACGATGAGTCACGCTGCCGATCCCGCCTCCGATGAGGGACACTGTTCCCGACACCGGGGATCGAAAGGGGTGGGACGTTGGCGACGATCGTCCTCGTGCACGGCATCGCGCAGGAACAGGAATCGGCCGACACGCTGGAGGCGCGCTGGTTGCCCGGACTCGCCGGAGGCGTACGCAACTACGGCGCACCCGAATTGGCGGACCGATTGTGGCGCAACGGTACTCCCGGCGACTTGTCGACCCGCATGGCGTTCTACGGCAATCGGTTCCTGGTCGAGGGCGCCCAGGGCGCGGGGACCGAACTCGACGACGAGCGACTCGACCTGATGGAGCAACTCGCGGCCACGTGGCTCGCGACAGCCGTGGAGCACGCCGGTGACCAGCGCGATCGTGCGACGGCCCGCCGACTCGGCACTCCCCCGCCGCCGGACGCGGTGGCGCAGGGAGCGAACGCGAGGCTGCGGCCCGCTTTGAACGCGCTGATGCGCTTGCGCTGGTTCGCGCCGTTCGGATTCGGGCTGGCCCAGAAGTTCGTCATAGCGGCACTGTCCCAGGTCGCCCGGTACTTCACCGACGACGAGGTGCGGGAGTACGCCCAGCGGCAGGTGCTCGACCAGATCGGCCCCGAAACGCGCCTGGTGATCGCGCACTCGCTCGGCAGCGTGGTGGCCTACGAGGCGCTGCACCGCACCGACCACCCGGTGTCCCTGCTGACCATGGGCTCGCCACTGGGCCTGCGCACGGTCGTGTACGAGCGGCTGCGCCCGCAGCCGAGCACCGTGCCGATGGCGGTGACGAACTGGCACAACCTGGTGGACGAGGACGATCTCGTCGCGGCGCACCTCGATCTCACCTCGTTCTTTCCGCCGTATCCCGGCGGCACCGTCGCTCCGGTCACCGAGCCGCACTTCGACAACGGCGCGTCACCGCACGACTCCACGAGCTACCTCGTCAAATCGGTCACCGGCGGCATCGTCACGAAAGCGCTCGGACACTCCATATAGTTCGCACGGGAACTTGGCGCTGTCCGAGTTTCGAAATGGCTAGCGCTGGACCGAAACTCAGCGGCAACCCCCTGCGCGATCCGGAGCCGACGCTTACCGAACGCTCTGGGACAGGTGCACTTTCGCGTCTTCGTACGTTCCGGCGAGCGCGGCCTCGTCGCGGGTGTAGACCAGGTGCAGCACCCCGGTGTCGAAGGTCTCCGAGGACAGCAGGCGCAGCGGAACAGTGGTTGCGCCGTCCTGGAACAGGCGCTCGCCTTTGCCGACCGCGATCGGATGCACCAGCAGGTGCAGTTCGTCCAGCAGCCCGGCGGCCAGCAACTGACGGACGACCGAGACCGAGCCGCTCATGCCGATGTCCCCGCCCGGCTCGCCCTTCAATGCCGTCACCGCCTCGATCAGGTCGCCGTCGATCACTTCGGAGTTGCGCCAGGTGAATTCGAGGTTCTGCCGCGTCACCACGAGTTTGCGCGCATCGCCCAGTTTCTTCCCGAACGCCGCGTCCGGGCCGCCCGCCGCTTCGCGCTCCGGCCACGCGCCCGCGAAGCTCTCGTAGGTCTTGCGGCCGAGCAACAGGGTGTCGGCGGCGCCGAGCTGGGCGTCGACAGCCGCCCCCATGGCGTCGTCGAAATACGGGAAGTGCCAGTCCTGCGGATCTTCGATGACGCCGTCGAGGGCGATGAACAGGCCTGCGGTGATTTTCCTCATGCGCGTTGCTCCTGGATCGGTGTTGCGAACTCGGTCGCTTGATCCGACGGGGTGACGCGCGAGAACTCATCGGTCGGCGTGAAAGGCTGCCCGGTAGTTGTGCGGGCTCGTCCCGACCACTCGCTTGAAGCGGTCGCGGAACGCGGTAGGCGACCCGAAACCGACCTGGCCCGCGATCCGGTCCACCGGGTGACTGGTGACTTCGAGCAGATGCTGCGCCTGCCGGATGCGCGCACGCAACAGCCATTGCAGGGGCGTCGTTCCGGTGTGCTCGCGAAACCGCCGGTTGAGCGTGCGGGTGCTCATTCCGGCTTGTACGGCGATCTCGTCGAGGGAGAGGTCGCGCGCGGAGTTGTCCTGGATCCACCGCAGCACCGGCTCCAGCACCGAGCCGCGCGGCGTCGGTGGCTGGTCGTGCACGATGAACTGCGCCTGTCCCCCTTCCCGCTCCAGCGGCACGACGGATTTCCTGGCCGCGTCCGCCGCCACCGCCGAGCCGTAGTCGCGGCGGACCATGTGCAGGCACAGATCGATTCCGGCCGCGGCGCCCGCCGAGGTGAGCAACGAACCGTTGTCCACGTACAGCACGCCGGGGTCCACCTCTATCTCCGGGTAGCGGGCCGCTAGTTCCGCGGTGGCGAGCCAGTGCGTGGTCGCGCGATGGCCGTTCAGCAATCCGGTCGCCGCCAAGATGAAGGCGCCGGAACAGATCGACGCGATACGGGTACCCGCGGCGGCGGCCCGGCGTAGCGCGTCGATCACCTCGTCCGGCACCGGCAGGCCCGGATCGGCGCAACCGGGCAGCACGATCGTGTCGGCCTCGGCCAGCGCGTCGAGCCCTCGGGACGCACACAGCGTGAACACGCCCGCGTCGACCGTCGGCGCGGGCGCGCAGACCAGCACGCGATAGGCGGGGCGTCCGTCGGGCAGGCAGGTTCGCCCGAACACCTCCACGGGCGTGGCCAGATCGAACGAGATCACTCCGTCCAGCGCGAGTACGACCACGGTGTGCATGGCAATAGCGTAGTTATCCGGTCGATTTCAGCCAATGCCGATCTGGTGCGCCCTGGGAGGAGTGGGCAGTTCAAGGCTATTGGCGAGAATCAATCGCTATATGGCACTTTCGCCAATTTCTCGTACGCGCCGCGCTTACTAGTGTCGACCGCCGTGACGAAGTTCCTGCTCTCGGTCCACGTGCTCGCCGTGATCATCGCCGTCGGACCCGTGACGGTGGCTGCCAGCATGTTTCCCGCCACCACCCGCCGCGCCCTCGCCCCATCCGGAGCCGAGTACAGCCCCGCCGTCCTCGGCACGTGGCATCGCATCTGCCGGGTCTACGCACTGCTCGGCCTGCTCGTCCCGGCCTTCGGTCTGCTCACCGCGCTGAGTCTCGGCGTGCTCAGCGACGCATGGCTGATGGTGTCGATCGGGTTGACGGCCGCCGCGGCGGGTGTGCTCGCACTGCTCGTGCTGCCGGGACAGCACAAGATCCTGGCCGACCTCACCGGGACGACACCGACGCTGATCCGCCGTCTCGCCATGGACACCGGGGTGTTCAACCTGCTGTGGGCGGCGGTCACCGTTCTGATGATCGTCCGGCCGGGTTCGACGACCGGAGCGTAACGCTCAGTCGGGCAGGTGGCGGACCACCATCGACAGGTCGCGGACGATCATGATCGGGCACGCCACCGACAGCAGCAGCGCCTGACTGGTCGAGCCGAGCAGCATGCCTGCGAACCCACCTCGGCCCCGGCTGCCGACCACGAGCAACTGGGCTCGCTCGGAGCGTTCGAGCAGACAGCGCTCGGGCCGATCGGTCACGATCTCGCGGCGGATCTCGACGTCCGGAAAGCGCTCCTGCCATCCGGCGAGGCTCTCCGCGAGCACGATCTGCTTTTCGGTGTCACCCGCGAGCTCCGCCCTCGCCGACGGCAATTCGACGCCGGTCCACACGTGCAGTGCCAGCAGCGGCACATCCCGCGCCGAGGCCTCGTGCAGTGCCGCTTCGATGGCGGGTTCACTGACCTCCGTACCGTCCACCCCGACCACGATCAGCTGCTTCCTGGCCTCCGGGCTGAGCGGCGCGCCCTCCCGGACCACGATCAGCGGGCAGCGCGCCCGGCGGGCCAGCGCCGCGCTCACCGAGCCGAGCAGAGCGCGCCGGACGGTCCCGCGTTCCCGGGTTCCGACCACCATCATCCGCGCTCCGCGGGTACGATCCAGCAGCGCCGGACCGACCGGCTCGTACACCAACTCGGTGGTGATCTCGATGTCGTGCAACGCCCGGACCGCGATGAGCGCCTCCTCGGTCGCGGTGTCCAGCACCCAGCGACCGTGCCCCTCCAATCGGGCGTAGTCGGTGCTGGTGAGCGGTTCGGTGACGCCGGGCCCGTAGTCGGCGACCGGATCCAGCACGTGCACCAGACACAGTGGCGCCCGATGCTGCGCGGCCGACTGCGCTCCCCACGCGACCGCCGCCGCCGATCCGGCGGACCCGTCCACACCGACCACGATCGGCCCGTTGCTTCGCATGCTCACTTCCTTTCCCGACGAAAAGATCGAGCTCAGCACCGCCGATTTCGACACTACCGGCGCGGCGGACCCGTCAACCGCCGAGGACGACGCACGCGTACCCCAGGTGGACGCCTTCACCGACCCGCAGGTCGATTCCCGCCACATACGGTGCGTACGGCTCTTGTACCGCGCTGACGGTGTGCGGCCCCGGTGTCGCGGGCACCCAGTCGATCAGTGCGACGCCGCCCGACGGGCGGACCACGCCGAACGGGATGCCGTTGTCGTAGAACGTCACCGGTGTGACGATGTCGGTCACCGTCGCTCGCGCGGTGTAGGTGCAGCCTGTTCCGTAGTTCGTCGCCAAGCCGAAATTGATGCCGGGATACATCCCCACCTGGGTCACCGTGGCTCCGGCCAGGGGTGGGCAAGCCAGCGCGACTGCCGCGCCGGTTCCGATCGCCGCCGCTATCGCGGCAACTCCTTTTCGCATGCGGAGTGGTCCTATCGGTCGTGAGTCGCTCTTCGTCGAACGGACGCCGGCCGCGCACCGGCGCGATAACTAGATACTCACTCCCCCACGGCTTCGACGGGGGGCAAACCGCGGAATCTCGGTGGGGCCCGCACCGCCTGACGGTCGTGTCGCCCCGGCGTGGTTGGGTGTCCGGAGGTCTTCCCGAGACAACGGAGGTGCGGCGTGGTGGCGATCGACTTCGAGCGGAGGGCGCGCGGGGCGAGGACGGTCTCGGTCCGGCGTTCGGTCGCCGCTCAGGGGCTCGGTGGCGTACCGCCGACGGCGCTGGTGCTGGCGGGCATCGTCAGCGTGCAAGTGGGCGCGGCGGTGGCGAAGCAATTGTTCGCGGCGACCGGAGCGGCCGGTGCGGTCACGCTGCGGCTGGTCTTCGCCGGGATCGTCCTGCTGGTGATCTGGCGCTCGTCGCTGCGGGTGGCACGCGGCGCGCTGCCGGTCGTCCTCGGCTACGGCGCGGTGCTCGCGCTGATGAACCTCTCGTTCTACGAAGCGATCGATAGGATTCCGCTCGGCATGGCGGTGACCATCGAGTTCCTCGGACCGCTGAGCGTCGCGCTGGCCGGATCGCGGCGCTGGATCGACCCGCTGTGGGCGATGCTCGCCGGGGCGGGAGTGCTGCTGCTGACCCGGGCCGACGGCGACGTGAACTGGGCCGGAGTGCTGTTCGCGCTGGCCGCGGCGGCGTGCTGGGCAGGCTACATCCTGCTGAGCGCCGCACTCGGCGAACAGACCAGCGGCGGCGGCGGTCTGGCACTGGCCATGGCGTTCGGCGGCCTGGTCATGCTGCCGGTCGGCGTGATCGACGCGGGCGCCGCGCTGTTGCAGCCCGGCGTGCTCGCCGCCGGATTCGCGGTGGCGTTGCTGTCGTCGGTGCTTCCGTATTCGGTGGAGCTGGAAGCGCTGCGGCGGATCCCGCCCCGCGTCTTCGGTGTGCTGATGAGTCTGGAGCCAGCGGTCGCGGCGATCGCGGGTTTGGTCGTCCTCGGTCAGATCATGAATCTCGGACAGTGGGCGGGCGTCGCGTGTGTGGTGGCTGCGTCGGCGGGGGCGACGCGGACCGAAGCGAAGGATTGACGGCTCCGACCGCTCAGCGCGCTTGCCGCGTCACGTCCGGCCGACCGGCGGGACGCTGCGCATCATCTGCCGCCCCCGGGTTGTCGGCGATCAAACTGCCGAGCAGTGCCAGAGATCGCTCCGAGGGCGATCCCGGCTCCGCGTGGTAGGCGATGAGTATCTGGCCCGGCGCGCCGTTCACGCTGAACGTCTCGTAGGACAAGGTCAGGTCCCCGACCATGGGGTTGCGAAACTCCTTGACGCCCCCGGTCTTCGCCCGGACGTCATGGCGGGCCCACAGCCGCCGGAACTCCTCGCTCTTCAGCGACAACTCGCCGACCAGCTCGGTCAATCGCGGGTCGTCCAGGTCCGCGCCCGCGGTCGCCCGCAGGCTGGCGACGGTGTCGGCCGCGATGGTCGGCCAATCCAGGTAGACGTCGCGCGCCTCCGGATCGAGGAAGACCATGCGCACCTGATTCACTCCCGGAACCGAACACGAGTTGACGGCCGCGGCCAAGGGATTTGCCGCCAGGACGTCCAGGTACCTGCCCAGCACCAGCGCCGGCGTGTGCGGCCACGCGTTCATCAGGCGCAGCAAGCCGGGCGCCACACGTTCGGGCCGCCGCGGGGCTCTTGGACGTCTGGCCGTCGGCCTGGCCAGTTCCCGCAGGTGCGCCGTGCCCTCCTCGTCCAGCGCGAACACCCGCGCGAGCGACGCGATGACCTGTTCGGAAGGATGCCGGTCGCGCCCTTGCTCCAGTCGCACGTAATAGTCGGCGCTCACCCCGGCGAGCAGCGCGATCTCCTCCCGGCGCAGACCGGCGACCCGCCGCTGGCCGCCGCCCGGCAACCCGAAATCCTCCGGTCGCACCAATTCGCGGCGCGCGCGCAGGAAGGCGCCCAGTCGATTGTCGGAGTCCATGACCCGAGCGTAGGTCAGGGGCGCCGCTCCTGGGTGGCCCCGCGACTACCAGGAAGTCCGCAGCCTGTCAGGCGCACGCGAGGGGCCGGAAAGTAGTGGACATGACAAACGACAACCTCACCGGCCGCGTCGCGGTCGTCACCGGAGCATCGAGTGGAATCGGCGCCGCCACCGCACGGCGGCTCGCGCGGAGCGGCGCCAAGGTCGCCCTGCTGGGCAGGCGCAAGGATCGCATCGAAGAACTCGCCGCCGAACTCGGCGCGGACGCCCTCGCGGTCGTCGCCGACGTCGGCGATCAGCAGTCCGTGCGCGACGCCGCCGCCGCGGTGCGTGCGGCGTTCGGGCCCGTGGACCTCGTCGTCGCGAACGCGGGCGTCATGCTCGCCGCGCCGTTCGAGTCCGCGCTCACCGACGAGTGGGACCAGATGGTCGGCACCAACGTCACCGGGCTGCTCTACACCGGACGGGCGTTCATCGATGACCTGCTCGCGGCCGCGACCGACGGAAAGCGCGCCGATCTGGTGCTGGTCGGCTCGATCGGCGGGCACACGGTCTTCCCCAACTACGCCGTCTACACCGCCACCAAGGCGGCGGTCGCACACCTGACCCGCAACCTGCGCGCCGAGTTCGGGCCGCGCGGCGTCCGGATCAAGAACATCGAACCTGGCTTCGTCGGCACCGAACTCGGCGACGGGATGCAGGACGAGCAACAGCGCTCCGGCCTGGCGCAGTGGCGCACGGCGATCGAGATCCTGGAACCCGCCGATATCGCGGACGCGATCGCCTACGCCGTCGACGTACCCCGGCACGTCAACATCGCCGAGATTGTCGTCGTCCCGACCCAGCAAGGCTGATCGCCGACGCGTTCGCCGCTACCGCCCTGGCGGATGACCGACAGTGCCCCGGCGCCGCGCCAGGCCCGAGGACGCCTCGGCGGGCGCCGAGATGGGATACCTCGGCTGGCGCGACGCGTATCGGAACGTCCCCGACATCCCGGCCGTGCGTCCGCGCGACTCGTTCGAGTCCGCGGCCGAGCGCGTCGGCGACACCCGCGCCGGCCGCCTTCCCTACGAACCAGGGCTGCTGGACCGGCGAAGGCGTCTTCACCCACGCGGCTCCTGGCGCCACCGATCCGGTCCTGGTTCCCGCCCACCGCTATACGAAGCAGCCCTGACCGCTCTCGCGATTGCTGCGGACGACGCGCTGTCGTACCGGCAGGCGCACCGGAATGTCGCGGCAGACTAGTCGGCGTCCGCCCACTCGGGCCACGGTCGCATGCCCTCGTCACCGCGGATGTAAGCGAGGCGGCGCAGCGCCAACCGCTGCTGGCTCGGGTCGACGGCGGCGGCCCGCAACGACTGCAAGGCGATCCGGAACTCCTGGATGTCGCGCAGCAGGTAGAAGCCGTCCCACCGCATCACATCCCGGCCGTATCCGGTACAGAACTCGGCGTACTCCGAGGCGGTGATCTTTTTGGCGGTCCAGCACTCGATCGCCATGTGCACCAGGTCCCACTCCGGCGGGCCGATCACAGCCCGTTCCAATCCGACCAGGATCGCGTCGCCGTCGTCACCGACCACCACGCCGTCGCCCGAGCCCCGCACCACCGACCACGGCAGACCCCGCGGCAGCGCCTTCCAGCGGCCGCGCAACTCGTCCAGATGTTTGCACAACCAGCGCCGGTCGTCCTCGGTCACCGTCTGGGCGGCGGCGATGTCCTCCTCCACCCGAGCCAGGGGCGCCATCCGGCGCAGCTCGAAACCGGGCAGCGGCAGCCGATGCAACTCTCCCAGCGCCTTGCCGACCTCGCCGGGCGTGCCGGAGTGATGCGGCGGCAACTCCTGCCAGAAAGTCACCGGTCTGCCGTCGACCACGACCGGCTGCGGGATATCCGGGACGACCCGCGTCGCCGACACTCCACAGGTCTCCAGCCATCGAGACACGGCGACTTCCCGCGAAGTCGCCAGCTTCTGTTCCCGCCCGCCGATCCGCACGACGATTCCGTCGCGCAACCGATAGACCCCCTGCGCGCCCACGGGCTCGGCATCGCTCGCATCGATACCGACGCTCACACAGGCGGCACGCAGAATCGACCGCATGCCGTTGCCCGCGACATCCGCGGTCATGTCGACCCCCCGCAACCGCCCCGGGGGGAGTAGCACCGCATCTCGATCTCGAGCCTCATGGCAGCCATCCAGATACCGGGGGGCAAACACCCCATTTTCCCTGGTCAATGGACATTACCCGAGAGATTCCACCGCACTCAGCAACCAAACAGAATCCGACCGATTCGCCCGAATTACCCCGTTCGGCAGCTCCCACATCCCGCCCATGCACCGAAAACGGTCCCCGCGCCCCCGCAGCACGATGCCGCCGCCCAACGGCCGCGACTTACGCCAGAAGGTGAAGCGATGTGCGAGCACCGCGAAGTGGCGAAGGCGAGAACGCGTCCGTTCGAGCAGGCCAACACCTTGTCGCATGTCGTCAGCGACATATACAGTGTTCATCGTGGGCAAACTGTTCACTATCGAGATCGAACCCGAGGTGCGGGACTGGCTGCAGGCACTACCAGCCAGGCACTTCCTCAAGATCGACGAATACGTTGGCCTGCTCGCCGAGCAAGCAGAGTCGCTTGGCGAACCCTCGCGCGACACCTTGGCGACGGGGTCCGAGAACTGCGTCCGACGCTGGATGGAGCTGCAATCCGTATCACCTACTGGCTTGCTCCAGGGCGGCGAGCGATCCTACTGACTGTGTTCCGCAAGACCCGGATGCGAGAAGATACCGAGGTCAAACGCGCGAAGCTCGCCCAACAGACCTGCCACGCAGAACACGAACCCGCGCACCAAGAATTCATCCGCACAGTAGAGAGAGGAGAACTGGACCGATGAGCCACGCACGCTGGAAGACCCTCCGAGAACGCAAGCTCGCCGAGGGCCACACCGAACCCGCCGACGTCACCGACGCCCGCCGCGAAATCCGCCTCTCCATGGCACTGGCCAAAGCCGTCTATGACCGCCGGACTGAACTGGGGCTCACACAAGTCGACCTCGCCGAACGCGCAGGCCTCACCCAAGCAAAAATCTCCCGCATCGAGGGCTCCGACACCGTGCCAACCCTCCCCCTCCTCGCCAAACTCGCCGACGCCCTCGACGCCACCCTCAACATTGCCCTCGACGCCGACGACACCCGAGTCAACTTCACCAGCCACCACACCGACGCAGCCTGAACCCGGCTGCATCCGAGCTTCAGCGGCGCTGGATTGCTCCAGTCGTAAACCACTGAACGAGAGTCACAGCGAGCATGGATGCCATCTCGGCAGCCTCCGGCGTGATCGGAACCGCGCGTGTCACGCCTTCGTGCCGATCTGTGTGCCCTTCCCACAACAGCCGAATCATCGCGACTACTGCAGATGCCGGCACTGACACACCAGACCTGTCGTTGATGCCGATCCGATACAGATGCCCCTGCCGATCGAGCTGACCAAGTACATGCCCCAACGTCGCACCCGCCTGATGGGGCACGACCACCGGAATCGCGGCTGCCTCGACAGCAAGAACTGCTTCCCGGTATGCCGTAGATGGATCAGGATGAAGCCGGTGTGCAGCGTCCCACCCGACTTGCAAGTGAGCTGCGGCCGCGTTGCGATCGGCTGCGACAGCGATACCGCACGACGACGACGGCAACCCGACCGGCCCGGCGACGTTCCCCCGAGTGACTGCGCATCAGCTCAGGCACACCGCCGCGTCGCTGATGATCGCCAGCGGCGCGCACGTGAAGACGGTGCAACGGCAGCTCGGGCACAAGACAGCCACGATGACGCTCGACAGCACGGGCACCTGTTCGAGGACGATCTCGACGACGTGGCCGATCGGATGAGCGAAGGTCTACGCGCTGCCGCCCAGAAGTGTGGGCAAATTGTGGGCACGGCCCCGGAAGACACCAGCGTAGCGGCATGAAAAAGGCCCCTCACCTGCGGTGCAAGTGAGGGGCCTTATCGTGGAGCTGCCGGGAATCGAACCCGGGTCCTCCGCCGCGTCTTCAGGGCTTCTCCGTGTGCAGTTCGCTGTGTCTCTACTCGGATCTCCGGGTCCCGCGAACAAGCCCGGATGACGATCCCAGCCGCTGTTCGATGTCCCGCCCTACTCCGCGACCGAGTAGGACGGTTAGCCCTCTAGCTGATGCCGGCACCGGAGCCGAGGGCATGCCCCGGGCCGACAGAGACGCTCTGCTGATCAGGCAGCGAGAGCGTACTCGCGCTGATTGGAATCGGCGCTTAATTGGTTGCAACGACGCTTACGGTGGTCTCTTGCCTGCACCGACACGCTTCCCCTAAATCTACGTACGCAGTCGAAACCGTTCAGCCCCGTACGCCCCAGCACCTTGCCGGGCTGTTCATGTTAACACCGGGGAAAGCGCGGATCATCCCGATATCCGGCGGTGGCGGTCGCCACACCCGAAGGCGATCTACGGACGCGGCCCGGAGGTGGACGCCGACCCACGAGGGCGCGCCGCGAGCATATGCGCCGAGCGCCCCGCGACCGGATCTCGAGTCACCCGCTCCGGCGAGCACCTCGCCTCGCCCTTCCCGGATGCTGGTAGTCGATTCTCGAGGTCCGACGACGAACCCGACTTACACTGCACGAGCCGTACGATCGGCTCTGAGCAGCGGATCTCGATTTCAGACTAAGGAAACACTTTGGCAGTTCGCACCATTCGGGACAGGTTGCTGCGCCTGTCCGCCCTCACCGTCATCGCCGGGCTCGTCCTGACCGGATGTTCCGTCCTGCGTGGCGAGTCGACCGGAGCCATCGAACCCGGAGTCACCGCCGACCCGTGTCCGAACGCGGTCGACTCCCGCAAAGGGTGTATCTATCTCGGCGTGCTGTCCGACCTGACGAGTGGGCCGTTCGCCGCGCTGGGCAAGGACATCAACAACGGCCAGTTGGCGTTCTGGAAGGCGGTGAACGAAGCGGGCGGGATCGGCGGCAAGTACGAGGTGGACATCGCCACGTACACCGAGGATACGAACTACGATCTGCAGAAACATGCCGAGGCCTACCGGCGGATCGAGCCGCATGTCCTCGCGCTCTCGATGAGTTTGGGCACGGTGCAGACGCAGAAGGTACTTCCCGAGATGGACGCGGCGAACATGGTCGCCATTGCCGGAACCCTGTGGTCGGGTTGGCAATTCGAGAACAGCGACAAGGGTCTGCTGCTGGAGTCCGGCTACTCCTACTGCTCCGAGGCGATCATCGCCCTCGACTGGATCGCCGAGCACGAAGCCAAGCCGAGTTCGATCGCCACCGTCAGCTACCAGGGCGACTACGGCGGCGACTACGCCACCGGCGCCAAGAAATGGGCGTCGGCCAATCGGGTCGACCTGGTGGCGCAGATAGACACCGAGCCGAACACCCAGATCGGCAACCAAGACGCGGCGGTCGCGAAAATCCTCAATACCAGAGCGGATCTCGTGCTCCTGGCCACGGGGCCCGCGGAAGCGGGCGAGATCATGGGAAAGGCGGCACTGGCCGGTTTCCCTGGCAGGTTCCTCGGCTCCGGCCCGACGTGGAACGGCGGCCTGCTGAAAAGCCCTGCGGCCTCGGCGATCACCTCTCGCTACAACATGACCTCACCCCTGGACGGCTGGGACGGAACCAGCGCGGGCGCCAAGAAGGCCAGGGCCTCGGCGACCCGAGAACCCTCCACCTGGGGTTACAGCGCGGGCTGGATGTTCTCCTATCCGATGAAGGCGCTGCTCACCCGGGCGGTCAACGAAGGCAAGCTGACCCGCAAGGGTGTCCGTCAAGCCGTGCACGGCCTGCGCGTCGACTACGAGGGCGCGATCCCGGAACACACCTACGGCGCGGTCAAGCCGGACCTCACCCGGCAGCGCGCCGTGATCGAAGCGCCTGATCAGACCGCGCCGCTGGGCGCGAGGACCCTGGCGACCGACTATCACGGCCCGACTCAGGACCGCATCACCCTCAACGAGCCCTGCGTGCAGCCGTAAGCGAGCAAGAAAATGCCTTTTCCTCATACTTTTCGTCGGCTACTTCGTCTCGTGGCCGCTCCCCTCACGCTCGGGCTCGTCCTGACCGGCGGCTGTTCGGCCTCGTCGCCCGCCGCCGCACCCGGCGTCACCCGCGAAGCCTGCCCCCACGCGATCCAGCGTGACAACGGCTGTATCTATCTCGGCGTTCTGTCGGACCTGAACAACGGCCCCTTCGCTCCGCTCGGAAAGTCCTTGCAGGACGGGCAAGTCGCGTTCTGGAACGAGGTGAACAAGCAGGGCGGCATCGGCGGCTACGAGATCGACATCACCACCTACACGCGCGACACGGCCTACGATCCGCGCAGGCACGTCACGGAATTCGAGAACATTGCGCCGCATGTGCTGGCGCTCGCGATGAGTTTCGGGACCGCGCAGACGCTCGCCGTGCTGCACGAGATGGACGAGGCGGACCTGGTGACCGGGGCCGGCACACTCTGGTCGGGTTGGCAGTACCGCGACACCGACCGCGATCTGGTGCTCGACGACGGTTTCTCGTACTGCACGGAAGCCGTGCTCGGCCTGGATTGGTTCGCGCAGAACTTCTATCAGCCACGCACGCTCGGCGTGGTCGCCTACCGCGGCAACTACGGCGGCGACTACGCCAGCGGGGCGCTGAAGTGGGCATTGGACAACGGCGCGACGATCACCGAGCGGATCGACACCGGACCCAACACCGAAGTCGGCACACAGGACTACCCGGTCGCCGAACTGTTGGCCGACCCGCCGGATGTGGTCCTCTTGGCCACCGGCCCGGCCGAAACCGCCGAAATCGTCGGCAAGCTGGCGAAATCCGGTTACACGGGCCGATTCCTCGGGTCCACCCCGACCTGGAACAGCGCGCTGCTCAAGACACCGGCCGCACCCGCGCTCACGGCGCTGTACAACTACACCTCTCCGTTCGACGGCTGGGACGGCGCGAGCACCGGAGCCCAGCGCGCCAGGAACGCCGCGCCGAGCGAACCGACGAACTTCGGCTACAACCTGGGCTGGGCTATCTCATATCCGCTGAAGGCGCTGCTCACCAAGGCCGCCGAGACCGGCGGCATGAACCGGCCGACCCTGCGCAAGGCCCTCGCCGGGCTCACGGTCGACTCCGAGGGAATGGCGGCGCCGCAGACCTACGGGCGTGACGAACCCGATGTCGCGGCGCAGCGCGCGGTGGTCAACGTGCCCGACCCGTCCACGGCGCTCGGGTCGCGCACCGTGGTGGCCGACTATCGCAGTCCCACGCTGAAGCGGATATCGATCCACGAACCGTGCACGCGGTGATCCGCGCGATCGGCGTGCGTCGATGACACCCCGGCCCGGGTGCGCGCTCGGTTTGCGCACTCGGGCCGCGTCTTCGGCGCTCGGGCGGCGGACCCGTCACCGAGTGCCCGGCCCGCATCGCGTCCGAGCGGGCGCGTGACCTTCAGGCCGCGGCGATGAGCGCGACCGCGGCCAGCGCGAGGATCAAACCGATCAGCTGCTGCCGGTGCACCCGTTCGCCGAGCAGAACCATCGCCAGCAGCACGGTCACCGCCGGATACAGCGAGCCGATCACGCTCACCAGCGACAACAGCGATCCGTGGAAGGCGTACAGCAGCGCCGCGTTGCTGATCACGTCCAGCACGCTGATATAGCAGGCCAGCCGCAGCGGTTCGCCGCGTAACCGCCCGAAGTCCCTCGCGGCCAGCGCCGTCAGCCAGACCACCGCGGTGGCGGCGATCCGCTGCATGAGCAGGGGCCACAGTCCGGAGTCCGCGGAGGTCTCATGGAAGAACACGAAGGCAAGACCGTACGCGGCGCCGGACCCGATGGTCAGCGCGGCGACCTTGCGGGTGAACCGTAGTTCGCGGCCGCCGGTGATCTCCTCGGTCACGTCGTCCGGCGACTCCCGGCTCACCAAGAGCACGGCGACCAGGGCGAATATGATGCCGGCGAAGGCGAGCGGGCCTGGACGCTCGCCGGTCGCCAGACCGGCGAGTACCGGAATGCCCGCGACCAGCACCGCCGTCAGCGGTGACACAACCGCCATCGGACCGTCGGCCAGCGCGGCATAGAACCACCACACCGCGACGCCGCTCGCAAGGCCCGCCGCCGCGCCCCACCACAACGACGCCGCGTCCGGGCTCCCGGGCACGAACGGGAGCGCTACGAGGACCAGCAGCACCGAGAACGGATAGGAATAGATGACCACACGCAGCGCGGTCACCCGCCGCGACGCCACACCGCCGTAGAAATCGCTCACGCCGTAGCCCACCGCGGCCGCCAGCGCGAGCAGGACGGCGGTCACCTCATGCCTTTGACCCGCCGTCCGAGTTCACGGGTGACCTCTCGCTCGGCGGTGCGCCGGGCCAGGTCCTGCCGCTTGTCGTAGTCCTGCTTGCCCTTGGCCAGCGCCAGCTCGACCTTCACCTTGCCGTCGGAGAAATACATCGACAGCGGCACCAGCGTCTGGTTGCCCTCCCGCGACTTACCGACCAGCCGCTCGATCTCCCGCTTGTGCAGCAGCAGCTTGCGCACCCGGCGCGGCGCGTGGTTCGTCCAGGTGCCGTGGCTGAACTCGGGGATGTGCAGCCCACGCAGCCACACCTCGCCGTTGTCCACCGTCGCGAAGGCGTCCACCAGTGAAGCCTTGCCCTCACGCAGGCTCTTCACCTCGGTGCCGACCAGCGCGATCCCGGCCTCGTAGACGTCCAGGATCGTGTAGTTGTGCCGCGCCCGGCGGTTGGTCGCGATGACCTTGCGCCCCTTCTCCTTCATAACGGTCCACTTTAAGTGACCCGGCAACCGGATTATTCCCGCAGGTCGCGGACGCGCTAACCGCCCTGATGCAGCACCACGTAGAGCGTGAGCACGGCGAGGAACGCGACGAGCAGCGCCACCGTCGACATCCGCGGTACGCCAGGGCGCGGCGGCGGCGGACTGCGGCGCAACCATACGTTCTCGACCGCCGGATCGGTCCGGCCGCGCACATACGGCGGCGTGTCCGGCGTCTCACCCCCCACCGAGCTGATGGAAATGTCATCGCCCGCGTCACTGGAACCATCACCCGGTGCCATAGCCAGAACGGTAGCCGCCGAGCGAGCGGCGCGCCGCAATTCTCGCACGCCGCAACATAGTTGGAACTCAGGCCAGACGCCGCCGGAACACCTCGACGGACGCGCCGGTCGCCAGGTCGGCCGTGTGCACGCCCAGGTCGACTCCGCCCTCGGTGAGCTCGAGCACCATGAAGCCCAGCTCCTGGTAGTTCTCGTACAGCGCGCCGTGGCCCGCGCTCGCGGCGAGCCGCGGCTCCGCGCCGACCGTCTTCGCGGCCGCGCCGGAAACGACCTGCCTGGTTCCCTTCGACGCCACCGTGGGCTCGAGCACCTGTAGCGAGTGGTCGTGCCCGGACAGGATGAACTGACACCGTCCGATCACGTGGTCTTCGAAGAAGCGTTTCACGTGCACGCCGTTGATCGGCTCCAGCGACAGACCCTCGTAGCGGCCCGCGTCCCCGTGCGGGCCGTTGTTCAGATACGGGTGGTGGGTGCAGGCGATCTTCCACGTGGCGGGCGAGTCGGCGAGGGCGCGATCGAGCCAGTCGCGCTGCTCGTTCATGAACTGGCCGTCGACCGCCCAGTACGGCGAGAAGACCGGCGGCACGTAGGCCGCCAGCGGGTTGACGTCGAGGACGAAGAACTCGACGACGGGGTTGCGCTCCGGAATCCGCACCGAGTAGTAGCGGCTCGGCATCCACCAGCGCCGGGAGTTCGCGTGGTACTCCACCTCGGCGTTGCCGCGCAGCAGCCAGCCGCCGTCACCGCCGAGAACCGAGCTGTTGTCGTGGTTGCCCAGCACCATCAACCAGGGGAAATCCAGTCCGGCATTGGGATTTTCGAACTTGTCGGCGAACTGGACGTCGGCCGCACCGTCGGGCCCGTGCTCGTAGATGTTGTCGCCGAGACCCAATGCCAGCGAGACGGGTTCGCGGCCGTGCAGCGCCCGCATGGCGTCGGCGACCGCCCACTGAGCGCGGGTGCCGGTGCCCGCGTCGCCGGTCACCAGCACCCGCACCCGGCGCTCGTCCGGGAAGGGGAACTTGGTGACACCCTCGGCGACGGGTACCGCATGAGCCGGCGTGCGCCCGACCAACGTGGTCCCGGCCGCGAGGGTGGCCGCACCGGCCAGAAACGCCCTGCGCCCGATCGTCTCGCTCCGGCTCACGCTGTCCTCCATAGTTTTCGGCGGCCTTGCCCGGCAACCGTCCCCGCCCATCGGTGACCCGCGTGACGGTAGCGGTTCATCCGGTGGCCAGCACCTCGAGCACCTGTTCGCCGTATTTCGCCAGTTTGTTCTCGCCGACACCGCTGACGCCGCCGAGCTGGGCGAGGCTCGCGGGCTTGCGCGCCGCGATCTCGCGCAGCGTGGCGTCGTGGAAGACGACATAGGCGGGAACACCCTGTTCCTTCGCGGTGGCCGCGCGCCATTCGCGCAACTTCTCGAACAGCGACAGGTCGGTGGGCGTCAGGTCGACGGAGGCCGCCTTGGCGGCCTTCGCGGTCCGGGCGGGCTTGGCCTGGCGTTCGGGCTCGCGGCGCAGCGCTACCTGTCGTCCGTCGAACAGCACCTCACTGCTGGCCTCGGTGAGCGTCAGCACGCCGTAGTCGCCGTGAACGGCCAGCAGCCCGTGCGCGAGCAGTTGCCGCACCACGCCACGCCACTCCACGTCACGCAGGTCGGTGCCGACCCCGAAGACCTTCAACTCGTGGTGGTCGTATTGCAGGACTTTGGGACTCTTCTTACCGAGCAGGATGTCCACGATGTGCCCCGCGCCGAAGCTCTGGCCGCGTTCCCGCTTCAGCCGCAGCACGGTGGACAGCAACTTCTGCGCGGCCACGGTGCCGTCCCAGGATTGTGGTGGCGACAGGCAGGTGTCGCAGTTGCCGCAAGGCAGACCGGGCTCGCCGAAGTAGGCGAGCAGCTGCGTGCGCCGGCAGGCGACCGTCTCGCACAGCGCGAGCATCGCGTCCAGGTGCAATTGGAGCTGGCGCCGGTGGGCGGCGTCGCCCTCGGAGGAGTCGATCAATTTGCGCTGCTGCACCACGTCGCTGAGGCCGTAGACCATCCACGCGGTAGAAGGCAGCCCGTCGCGGCCCGCGCGCCCGGTCTCCTGGTAGTAGCCCTCGACCGACTTCGGCAGGTCGAGATGGGCGACGAAGCGCACGTCGGGCTTGTCGATGCCCATGCCGAAGGCGATGGTCGCCACGACGACCAACCCGTCTTCGCGCAGGAAACGCGCCTGGTTCTCCGCGCGGGTGCGATTGTCCAAGCCCGCGTGGTAGGGCACGGCGGTGACGCCGTTCTCGGTGAGGAACGCCGCGGTCTTCTCCACCGAGTTGCGCGACAGGCAGTAGACGATCCCCGCGTCCCCGGCATGCTCGGTGCGGATGAATTCCAGCAGCTGACGCTCGGGACGATTCTTCGGCTCGATCCGGTACTGGATATTGGGGCGGTCGAAGCTGGACACGAACCTGCGGGCGGCGCCGAGGTCGAGGCGCTGGATGATCTCGTCACGGGTCTTCTCGGTGGCGGTCGCGGTCAGCGCGATCCGCGGTACGTCCGGCCAGCGCTCGTGCAGCAGCGAAAGGCCCAGGTAGTCGGGCCGGAAGTCGTGACCCCACTGGGAGACGCAGTGCGCCTCGTCGATGGCGAACAGCGCGACCTTGCCGCGATCGAGCAGCTGCGCGGTGGAGTCGAGGCGCAACCGTTCCGGGGCCAGGTACAGCAGATCGAGTTCGCCGGCGACGAATTGCGCTTCGACAGCCCGGCGCTCGTCGGGGTACTGGGTGGAGTTGAGGAAGCCCGCGCGCACGCCGAGCGCACTGAGCGCGTCCACCTGGTCCTGCATGAGGGCGATCAGCGGGGAGATCACCACACCGACGCCGGGACGCACCAGCGCGGGGATCTGATAGCAGAGCGACTTGCCGCCGCCGGTCGGCATGAGCACGAGCGCGTCGCCGCCGTCGATCACGCGCTGCACGATCGTCTGCTGCTCACCGCGGAAGCTGTCGTAACCGAAGACTCGGCGTAGAACCTCTTGCGCCGCAAGGGATCCGGCGTCCGATCCGGACGCGGCTTCGGTCGCTACCGCAGCGAAATCATCGGGGGGAGTCACCCGGCCCATCCTACGAGCGCACGGGCGGGGCGGTACCCGCACCGTTCGGCGTTCGCCCTGTTGGGCCGCCGAGTTGTCCACATGTGGACAACCGAGACCCTCGCTGTCCGTCACAGCGCGCCGACCTCGCGTTTTCTCCACTCGAGCGAAGTTCGCCGGCCTGCTCGCGTGATCCGGCGCTGTTATGTTGTCGCTCATGGCAAAACGGATAGGGATTCGGGCGTGCGCCGCGGTGCTGAGCGCCGTCGCGGTGACTGCCGGAGTCACCGCGGCGATACCGACGGCGCGGGCGGAGACATTCCCCGCCAGGTGCTCGGACGGCTGGGACACCACGACGGTGGTCGAAGGGGTCGGCAATCTGGAGAATCTCGATTCCGACGGGCGGGGCGGCTTCTACGTCACCGGTCTGATGGATGGCTATTTGGCGCACGTCGACCGGGCCGGACGATTGGAGAAGCTGGTCACGGACCTGTACCGCCCGGCGGGCGTGCGCGTCGCCGGACGCTACGTCTACTTCCTCACCGGAGACGGGCTCAGCGAACCGCCGGGCACACTCCAGCGCTACGACACCGAGACCGGCGCCGTGCAGGTTCTGCTCACCGGGCTGAACGGGCCCAACGGCCTGCTGTTGCTGCCCGATGGCAGCCTGCTGTTCACCACGATCGGCCTCGGCGGGTCGAACGGAATCTCCCGCTACTGGCCGGCGACCAGCGAGTACGAACGGGATTGGTCGGTGCTGCCGCCCGCCAACGGCCTCGCGCTGGCCGCGGACGGCGAATCGGTCTACGTCGACACCATGACGTTGCAGATCCTCCGCGTCCGGCTGGACGATCCGGCTCATCCCACCACCGTCTCCGGTATCCCGGACCTGGTAGCTCTGCCCGACGATATGGAAGCCACCAAGGCGGGGGCGCTGTTCGTGGCCGATCACATACTCGGCGCCGTCTATCGGGTGGATACGGCGACCGGCGCAACGTGCGCGATCATCACGGGCCTGATCAAACCCGCTCCGGTGCGCAACCCACCGGACGGCGCCACGTCGGTGCGCATCGACCGTGACGGGGACTCCTGGGCGCTGTTCGTCACCAGCATGGACGGCACGCTGCGCCGCCTGCGTCCTCCGGCGGGGATCGACCTCACGCCGGCGACCCCGTGGCGGGCCGGCTAGCTCCGAACATCGCGAGTGCGGTCAGCCGCGCAGGCGGTCGAGGACCTCATCGTGCAGCAGGCCGTTGGTGGCGATGGCGTCGCCACCGTGCGGGCCGGGTGCACCGTTCAGCGAGGAGAAACGCCCGCCCGCTTCGCGGACGAGGATGTCCAGCGCGGCCAGGTCCCACAGGGAGACCTCCGGTTCGGTGGCGATGTCGACGGCGCCCTCGGCGAGCAGGCAGTAATTGAAGAAATCGCCGTAACCGCGCACACGCCACACATCGTCGGTCAGGGTGATGAACTGCTCGCGCAGGCCGCGGTCGCGCCAGCCGGACAGACTGGACAATGCCAGGCTGGCCGAACCCAGCTCACCCACGGCGGAAACCGAGATCGCTCGAGCCGCACGCCCTTCGAAACTCGACCATGCCCCCGATCCCGCCGCTGCCCACCAGCGCCGTGCCAGAGCGGGCGCGCTCACCACGCCCACGACCGGCTCACCGTTTTCCAGCAGAGCGATCAGCGTCGCCCAGATGGGCACTCCGCGCACGAAGTTCTTCGTGCCGTCGATCGGGTCGACCACCCATTGCCTCCCGCTGAATTCGGCGGCGCCACCGAATTCCTCACCCAGCACCGCGTCGTCCGGCCGCGCCTCGGACAACACCTGCCGGATCGCCTGCTCGACGGCCAGATCGGCATCCGACACCGGCGTCAGGTCCGGCTTCGCGTCGACCTTCAAATCGAGCGCACCGAAGCGAGCCCGCGTGATCTCGTCGGCGGTATCGGCCAGCCGCAGGGCGAGTTCGAGGTCGGAGGAGTACACAGCCACGCCCCGCACCCTATCGGCCCGGCGCTCACCCCACGGGTTCCAGGGATCGCGCCGCCGTCAACGCGCTCGCCCACCAGTGCAACTGATCCAGCATCGCCGTCGCGGCGGCCGCGGGCTCCCGCGGCTCCCTCGGCTTGCCCTCGTCGTCGAAGAGCAGGTAGTAGCGCGGGAACGACACGTAGTTGCGCACAGTGTGCGCGTTGAGCTCGTTGAAGATCTGCCGCAGGTGCTCGATGGCGAGGAGGCCGCCGGACGCCCCGCTGTAGCCGACGAAACCGATCGCTTTCGCGTTCCACTGGGTGAAGTGCCAGTCGATGACGGCCTTCAGGGACGCGGGGATGCTGCGGTTGTAGTCGGGCGTGACGATGACGAAGGCGTCGGCCGCCGTGAGCCTGCGCGTGAGGTCGGTCATCCCTTCGGGTCGCTGCGGGTCCGGATCCATCGCAGGCGGCACCGCGGGCAGTTCCCAGGGGATGTCCGCCTCGGCCAAGTCGATGACGTCCACGTCGAACGAACCGTGCCGCCGCGCCTGCTCGGTGAACCATGTCGCCACGACCGGCCCGAAACGTCCCTCGCGGACGCTGCCGATGATCACCGCGAGCTTCAGTGGGGCGTTGGACATGCTGTTTCCTCCTCGGATCACAGAACGGCCCGGCCGGGCCGCCCACTCAATCTGCTGCCGGGCGCGGGGAACAGGGAGACCGCCGTAAGAGTGGTAGTGGCAGGGACACCCTCCGAGCGTTTCGCCTTGTTAGGTTCGACAGGTGAGCGACAACGAGCTGGGGCTGTTCCTGCGCACCCGCCGCGAGGCGGTGACGCCCGCCCAAGTCGGCCTGCCCACCGGTGCGCGGCGGCGCACCCCTGGGTTGCGCCGCGCCGAACTGGCCACCTTGGCCGGTGTGAGCGTGGAGTACGTCACGCGCCTGGAGCAGGGGCGCGACCGGCGTCCCTCCCCTCCGGTGCTTTCCGCGTTGGCGGACGCGTTGCGTTTGAGCCCCGCCGAACGCGTGCACCTGCACCGGTTGACCAAGTCGGTGGACAGCGGCTTCACCTGCATGGGGGACGCGCAGCCGCTGCGCGAGGTGCGGCCGACGGTGCGCACGATCCTGGATCGGCTCGAGCCGACGCCCGCCGTGGTGGTCAACCGCCTCACCGAGGTTCTCGCCTACACCGACGCCTACCACCGGCTGATGGCGCCGACCGGACTCTTCGACGGGCCGCATACCCCACCCAACCTGGCACGTTTTGTCTTCTGCGTCCCCGGATCCCGCGATGTCTACGCGGACTGGGAGCACGTCGCCGACGAGACGGTCGCCATGTTGAAGCAGGGCCCGTTTCGCGCCGACTCGCACATCGCCGCGCTCGCCGACGAGCTCACCGTCACCGTGGGCCCGGCGTTCGCCGACCGGGTCGACACCGTGCCGAGCTTGGCCGCCGCCACCGGCATAACCCGTCTCGCCCACCCAGAAGCCGGGTCGCTGCGCCTGGCCTACGAGTTCCTGGAGCTCTCCGCCGACGACGACCAGCGGGTGATCGTCTATCTACCGGCCGACGACGCCACCGCCGCGGCCCTCGACGCACTCGCCGGACGCCGCCCGGGCGGACTGCGGGCCGTCTCGGGCTGAGCGGGCCACTCACGGCACAGCCGGATCGATCGCGGTAAATCGAGTACGCCCGCGCGCGGCCGGAGCCGACCAGGCATATTGATCGCTGACCCGGTGGGGTGAGGAAGCCGGAAGCGGCGCGGTGCTTCCGCAACCCTGCGCTCGCCGTCGGGGTCCCGGTGACCGCACCCCCGATATCGGCTGTGACCAGCCGGAACGTCGAAACGCTCTGCCGTGCCAAGTCCCCCGGGCGAACCCTCCTCGGCCACGGGGTTTCGGCTGCCGAGCACGCCGATCGCCGCTTCGGCCGGAATCGCCTCGGCCGGAATCGGCACGGCCGAATCGCTTGGCGAGAGTCGCCGAGCAGTTGCGTGAACTCCGAGCGGCGGCGATCCGCGGCCGCAGGAGTGGAGTTCGCCACACCGCTCCCCTCGCGCACGAACCGTCCGCCCGGCAGGACGACTGATCAGGCACGACCGGCATCCCGTCGCGTGGCCGGAGCAGCATCTCCGCCGCGAATTCCAAACACCAACTGCGCCAAGCGCGGTCGCCGTTTAGGGTAGAAACCCATGAGGCGTCCGTCACAGCTCACCCGTCCGGCGCGGGCTGTCGAGCCAGCGCGCGACGTCCCGGCGATCCGCCTGCTCGGCCCGCGCCGGGCGCGAGCCACCCGCGCAGTGGCCGTCCCCCGTCACACCGCGCGCACTCGTGTGCTGCGGCCGAAGAGGGGCAGCTAGGCTTGACGATCGTGCATCCTGACGTTTCCGCTGATCTCGCCGAACTCGACGCCACTCTCAAGACGGTCGAATCGGTCCTCGACATCGACGAGCTGCGTCGTCGTATCGACGAGCTCGAGCATCAGGCCGCCGACCCCGAGCTGTGGAACGACCAGGACCACGCCCAGCGGGTCACCAGTGAGCTGTCGCACGCCCAGGGCGAGTTGCGCCGGGTGGAGGAGCTGCGTCAGCGGCTCGACGATCTGCCGGTGCTCTACGAACTGGCCGAAGAGGAAGAGGGCGAGGCCAAGACCAACGCGCTCGCCGAGGCCGACGCCGAGCGCGCCGCGCTGCACAGCGACGTGGAGGCCATGGAGGTCCGCACGCTGTTGTCCGGCGAGTACGACAAGCGCGACGCGCTGGTGAACATCCGCTCCGGCGCCGGTGGCGTGGACGCCGCCGACTGGGCCGAGATGCTCATGCGCATGTACATCCGCTGGGCCGACCGGCACAAGTACGGGGTCGAGGTCTACGACACCTCGTATGCCGAAGAAGCGGGCATCAAGAGCGCCACCTTCGCGGTGAAGACGCCCTACGCCTACGGCACGCTCTCGGTCGAGATGGGCACGCACCGGCTGGTGCGGATCAGCCCGTTCGACAACCAGGGCCGCCGCCAGACCTCCTTCGCCGAGGTCGAGGTGCTTCCCGTGGTGGAGACCACCGACCACATCGAGGTGCCGGAGACGGAGATCCGCGTCGACGTGTACCGCTCGTCGGGCCCCGGCGGCCAGAGCGTCAACACCACCGACTCCGCGGTCCGGATCACCCACTTGCCCACCGGCATCGTGGTCACCTGTCAGAACGAGAAATCGCAGCTGCAGAACAAGATCTCGGCCATGCGGGTGCTGCAGGCCAAGCTGCTGGAACGCAAGCGGCAGGAAGAGCGCGCCGAGATGGACGCGCTGAAGACCAACGAGGGCGCGTCCTGGGGCAATCAGATGCGCTCCTACGTGCTGCACCCGTACCAGATGGTCAAGGACCTGCGGACGAACTACGAGGTGAACAACCCGTCGGCGGTGCTCGACGGCGACATCGACGGGTTCATCGAGTCGGGGATCCGCTGGCGGATGCGAGAGCAGGCGAGCTAGATGAATGTCGCGGGCATCCAGGCTATCGCTTCCACCGGTTTCACCACGTGGCTACGCGGTTCGGGCCTGGAGATCGTGCTGCTCATCCTCGGCGCCATCCTGTTCAGCCGGCTCGCCACCTACCTGCGGGACCGGGTCACCCGCAGGATCGACGCGGGATTCCGCAGCAGCGACGCGCTGGTGCGCACCGAGGCGGCCAAGCATCGGCACGCGCTCGCCCAGGTGATCACCTGGGTGGTGCTGACCATCGTGTACGTGCTGATCACCATGGAGGTGCTGCGGCGACTCGGCTTCGCCGTCACCGGGTTGGTCGCGCCCGCCGCGGTGCTCGGCGCCGCGCTGGGTTTCGGCGCGCAGCGCATCGTGCAGGACATCCTCGCCGGATTCTTCCTGATCACGGAGCGGCAGTACGGGTTCGGCGATGTGGTCCGCATCGCCGTGACCGGAGCCGCGGAGCAGGCCGAAGGTACGGTCGAGGACGTCACGCTGCGGATCACCACATTGCGCAACGCCGACGGTGAAGTGATCACCGTGCCCAACGGCCAGATCGTGAAGGTCACGAACCTGTCGAAGGATTGGGCGCGCGCCGCGATCGACGTTCCGGTGTCCGCCAGCGCCGACATCACCAGGGTCAACGAGATCCTGCACGAGGTGGGCGCGAAGGCGTACGAGGACGCTCGCCTGAAGCCGTTGCTGCTGGACGAGCCCACCGTCATGGGTGTGGAAGACCTGACCGTCGACCAGATGAACATCCGAATGGTTGCCCGGACGTTGCCGGGTAAACAGTTCGACGTCGGACGCGAGCTGCGGGTACGAGTCGCCGCGGCGCTGCGCCGGGAGGGAATCAGTGAGACCACGTAGATCCACGGCGATCCTGATGGCAACTTGGGTCGCCACGTTCGTGCTGTACGTATTCGTCAAACCCGAGGAGACCACCACCGCTCCGGCCACCCTGGTCAACGCTGTTCCGGCAGCGGTGTTCAACGAACAGCCGGGCCACTGAGCCGAGTGGGACCGACCGCCGCCGCACTGTCTCCCACGGTTGACAACGCAGGCCGCGAACGGTTGCTGGTTACACTGGCTCCCCGTGATCACCATGCGGAACGTGACCAAGTCGTACAAGACCTCGACGCGACCCGCGCTGGACAACATCACCGTCGATGTGGGCAAGGGCGAGTTCGTCTTCATCATCGGACCGTCCGGCTCGGGAAAGTCGACCTTCATGCGCTTGCTGTTGAAGGAGGAGACTCCGACGGCGGGCGAGATCAGAGTGGCCGATTTCCGGGTCGACCGCTTACCCGGCCGCAAGGTGCCCAAGTTGCGCCAGCGGATCGGGTGCGTCTTCCAGGATTTCCGGCTGCTGCAGCAGAAGACCGTGTACCAGAACGTCGCCTTCGCGCTGGAGGTCATCGGCAAGCGACGCCAGGTCATCGACCGCACGGTCCCCGAGGTGCTCGACATGGTCGGCCTCGGCGGCAAGGCCGACCGGCTGCCGACCGAGTTGTCCGGTGGTGAACAGCAGCGCGTCGCGATCGCGCGCGCCTTCGTGAACCGGCCGCTGGTGCTGCTGGCCGACGAACCGACCGGCAACCTCGATCCCGACACCAGCGCCGACATCATGATGCTGCTGGAGCGGATCAACCGCATCGGCACCACGGTGGTGATGGCCACCCATGACAACCACATCGTCGACGCGATGCGCAGGCGGGTGGTCGAACTCGACCACGGACGCCTGGTGCGGGACGAGGCGACGGGCGTGTACGGGGTGGGCCGGTAATGCGCGCGAGCTTCCTGTTCGGCGAGGTCTTCGCGGGCCTGCGCCGCAATGTCACGATGACCATCGCGATGATCCTGACCACCGCGGTCTCGCTCACCATGCTCGGTGGCGGTCTGCTGGCGGTGCGCATCGCGGACAAGACCGAGCAGTACTTCCTGGACCGGCTCGAGGTGCGGCTGTACCTGACCGAAGACGTGTCGGCCAACGACCCGGACTGCTCGCTGGACCCGTGCCGCTCGCTCATGGCGGATCTGAAGGCGACCAGCGGCGTGGAATCGGTCCAGTTCCTCAACCGGGAAGAGGCGGTCCGCGAGGCCAAGGAGAAGACGTTCAAGGACCAGCCCGAGCTGGCCAAGTACGTCAGCGAGACGCCGTTGCCCGCGTCGCTGCGAGTCAAGATGGACAACGCGGAGCTCTATCCGACGATCTACGAGAAGTTCTACGACCGCCCCGGCGTCGGCATGGTGCGCAACGACAAGGACATCGTGGACCGGCTGGTCAGCCTGTTCGACGGGTTGCGCAACGCGGCGTTCGGCCTGGCCGTGCTGCAAGCGCTGGCCGCGGTGATGCTGATCGCGAACATGGTGCAGATCGCCGCGTTCACCCGGCGCACCGAGGTCGGCATCATGCGATTGGTCGGCGCGACCCGCTGGTACACCCAGCTGCCCTTCCTGCTCGAAGCCGTGGTCGCCGCGCTGGCCGGCTCCCTGCTCGCCATGTTCGGCCTGCTCATCGCCCGCCCGCTGGTGATCGACCGCGCCCTCGGCGACCTGTTCGCCAGCAAGGTCTTCCCCCGCATCACCGGCGACGACATCGCGATGACCGCGCTCGTCATCGCCCCGGTCGGCATCGTCTTCGCGGGGATCACGGCCTACGCGACGCTGCGGTACTACGTGCGCGAGTGATCCTTCGGGCCGGTGGCCGCAGCGCCACCGGCCCGTTCGGACCGGGTACGAGTCGGCTCCGGCCCCGCTACAACACGAGATCGGCGCGCTGGTCTCAGTCGAGCTGGATGCGGATCGGCAGGTCGACGGCGAACGCGGTCTGCGGCTTCAACACGCGGGCGAGCCGGTAGTGACCGACGCTGTGGTCGAGGCCGTAGGTCTCGATCGCGGTCACCTCGGTGTCCGACACGCTGACCAGCCAGTACCACGGAATTCCGGCAGCGGCGTATTCGCCCATTTTCTCGAGTCGGTCCGTTTTGACATGGCTGGGCGAGATGATCTCGACGGCGATCTTCAGATGGCGTGCAGCATCGGTGGCACATCCGCTGGCACGCACTCGAAGAGTGCGATGTCGGGACGCCGAATCGTCGCCCGGGGCACCTCCCACAGCACCACATCGAAGTCATGGTTGGCGTCCAAGCATGCCGAAGGATCTTCGGCCATGTATTCACGAGCCGCCGATTCCAGCATCGCCAGGAGCCGGTGGACGGCTTTCTGATGTGCCCTACTCGGTGATTCGCAACGGACCGCGTCCCCGTTCACCACTTCGACCAAGCGGCAGAACTCTTCGGGAAGCTCGCGCCAGATGTCGACCGTGATCGGCTCCGGCTGCACATTGTCCGGCCGGGCCCAGTCGAAGATCGCTGACATGCGTCGGATTGTAATCACGGCACCACGGTCGACCGCCTACGTCGACCTCACCCGCCATTGGATGCGTTTCGCCGTTGCCGACCGCACCACCGCAAGGTTCGAGACAGCTCCGCCGATCGCTCCACTCGGCCCACATGTCACCTGTCGACGAAATAACGAGTCAGCATCGATCGCCGCTATGGCCTTGGATCGCGGCGAACCGGCGGCGGTCGATCCGGCTATCCGGCTCGGAGTGTGCGCGTGTGTTCCGAAGCCGCAGCTCATCGCGCTGCGCGGCCTAGCACGACGCGCGCAGGGGGCGACGGCCGACCCCGGGACGCAACTTCGGGCACTTGTCCAGCAAGGCGCGGATTCACCGCGTATGCTGCACCTCGACGCACTTCTTACTCAGCAGTAAGATAGCCTTACTCTGGAGTAAGATAGCTGGGAAAGACCGCACCAACCCATCCGAGAAAACAGGTGATGATGAGCACTCGAGACAGCGCAACGAAGCGACGTCCAGACACGTCCGCGGTCGGCCTGAACCATCCCAAGCGGGATTGGATGGGCGCGGCGATGCGGGTCATGACGAGCATTACCGGGTCGGAACTGGCCGAGAAATACAACCTGCGCAAGCCGATCGAGCGCGTCACCTACGAGGGCACCAAGACCGGCTTCCGCACGCTCGGCGCGGCGACCCGCGCCTTCGCCAAGGTCGCGGGCGGCGGTGCGCCGAAGCGCCTGGCCACCAACGAGGCGAAGAACAAGGACTTCTTCGACCTGACGCCCAGCGACGAGCAGCAGATGATCGTCGAGACGGTGCAGGAGTTCGCCGCCGAGATCCTGCGCCCGGCCGCCTACGAGGCCGACAACGCCGCCAAGGCGCCGCGCGACCTGCTCGAGCGCGCCGCCGAGCTCGGCATCACCCTGATCAACGTCCCCGAGGAACTCGAGGGTGCGGCCTCCGAGCGCGGCGCGGTGACCAACTCGCTGGTCGCCGAGGCGCTGGCGCACGGTGACATGGGCTTGGCCCTGCCGATCCTCGCTCCCAGCGGTGTCGCGGTCGCGCTCGCGCAGTGGGGCAGCGACGCGCAGCAGAAGACCTATCTGCCCTCCTTCACCGGCGAGAACGTGCCGCAGGCTTCGGTGGTGATCAGCGAGCCCCGCGCCCTGTTCGACCCGTTCGCCCTGGACACCAAGGCCGTGCGCTCGCCGAGCGGCTACCGCATCTCGGGCGTGAAGAGCCTGGTGCCCGCCGCGGCCGACGCCGAACTGTTCCTGATCGCCGCCGAGCTCGACGGCCGTCCCGCGCTGTTCATCGTCGAATCGGACGCGCCCGGTCTGGTGGTCGAGGCCGATCCGAGCATGGGTCTGCGCGCCGCGGGCCTGGGCCGTCTGATCCTGGACAACGTCGCGGTCGGCGCCGACGCCATCCTGGGTGACGGTGACGCCGCGACCCGCGCCGAGGAGTACGCCGACGCCGTGCGCCTGGCCCGCCTCGGCTGGGCTTCGCTCGCCGCGGGCACCGGCCGGGCCGTGCTGGACTACGTGATCCCGTACGTCAACGAGCGCGAAGCGTTCGGCGAGCCGATCTCGCACCGGCAGGCGGTCGCCTTCATGGTCGCCAACATCGCGATCGAACTCGACGGCCTGCGGCTGGTCACCCTGCGCGGCGCGTCCCGCGCGGAGCAGGGCCTGTCCTTCGGCCGCGAGGCGGCGCTGGCCCGCAAGCTCGCCACCGACAAGGGCATGCAGATCGGCCTCGACGGCGTGCAGCTGCTCGGCGGCCACGGCTTCACCAAGGAACACCCGGTCGAGCGCTGGTACCGCGATCTGCGTGCCATCGGCGTCGCCGAAGGTGTCGTGCTCATCTGACCGGCCCGTTCCGTTTTCCAGGAGACCTCACAACATGATCAACCTCGAACTCCCCAAGAAGCTGCGGGCCAGCGCGAACCAGGCGCACCAGGTCGCCCAGGAGATCTTCCGCCCGATCTCGCGCAAGTACGACCTCGCCGAGCACGACTACCCGGTCGAGCTGGACACCATGGCCGCCATGGTCGAGGGCTTGGCCGACTCTGGCACCCAGAAGATCGGCGGCGCCGCCGGTGGCCGCTCGGATGACAGCGAGGGCGACCGCCACGCCACCGAGCTGCTCGGTAACACCAACGGCGGCAACATGTCCGCGCTGTTGAACGCGCTGGAGACCTCGTGGGGCGACGTCGGCCTCATGCTGTCGATCCCCTACCAGGGCCTGGGCAACGCGGCCATCGCCGCCGTCGCCACCGACGAGCAGCTGAAGCGCTTCGGCAAGGTGTGGGCCTCGATGGCGATCACCGAGCCGTCCTTCGGCTCCGATTCCGCCGCCGTGTCCACCACCGCCGTACTCGACGGCGACGAGTGGGTGCTCAACGGCGAGAAGATCTTCGTCACCGCGGGTCAGCGCTCGACCCACATCGTGGTGTGGGCGACGGTGGACAAAAGCCTCGGCCGCGCGGCGATCAAGTCGTTCGTCGTGCCGCGCGACGCTCCCGGCCTGTCGGTGGCGCGGCTCGAGCACAAGCTCGGCATCAAGGCCTCCGACACCGCCGTGCTGCTGTTGCAGGACTGCCGGATCCCGAAGGACAACATCCTCGGCAGCCCGGAAGTCAACGTGGAGAAGGGTTTCGCCGGGGTCATGCAGACCTTCGACAACACCCGTCCGCTCGTCGCCGCGATGGCGATCGGCGTGGCCCGCGCCGCGCTGGAAGAACTGCGCTCGATCCTGACCGCGGCGGGTGTGGAGATCTCCTACGACACCCCCGCGAACAACCAGCACGCCGCAGCGGCCGAGTTCCTGCGGATGGAAGCCGATTACGAGTCCGCCTACCTGCTCGCCCTGCGCGCCGCGTGGATGGCCGACAACAAGAAGCCCAACTCGCTCGAGGCGTCCATGTCCAAGGCGAAGGCGGGCCGCACCGGCACCGACGTCACCCTCAAAGCCGTCGAACTGGCCGGCGCCATCGGCTACTCGCAGCGCACGCTGTTGGAGAAGTGGGGCCGCGACTCGAAGATCCTGGACATCTTCGAAGGCACCCAGCAGATCCAGCAGCTCATCGTCGCCCGCCGGGTGCTGGGCAAGACCAGCGCCGAGCTGAAGTGACGCCGCGCTAGACGGTCGACAACGAAATCCGGTGCGAGCTTCTCGGACTCGCACCGGATTTTTCGTTCTCTCCGCCGTCGGTAGGCGAATGACGTGTCCCCGAACACTTTCAGTGATGCGTAGCTATGGATTTCGCCCCGCGGGTTCCGTACTCTTCGCCCCCATGTGGAGCATCGTTCTCATTTCGATCGTCAGTTGTTTCGTGATAGCCGCTGGATTCGCGTGGGGGCTGCCCGGCGACTGAGACGCCCCCTCGTATCAGCGCGTTCGCTCGCCGACTTGGGCACCGCCGAGCGTTTCAGTCCGGGTTTCGGCGAGCGAGCCGGGCGGCGGTGACGTCGGCTGTCCAGAGGGGCTGGAGCATGTGCCAGTCGGCGGGGTGTGCGGTGATGCCCGCCGCGAATCGATCGGCCAGCGCCTGGGTGGTCTCACGCACTCCACGGCTGGTGTCGATAGGTGGATCCACGCGGAATCCCCAGCCATCGGGGGTGTACCAGCAGTGCACGGGGAGAAGTGGCGCGCCGGTGTCGATGGCCAGCCGAGCCGGACCGGCCGGCAGCCGAGCCTGCTCACCGAAGAAAGTGACCGGTACGCCCGTACCGGACAAGTCGCGTTCCCCGAGTAACCCGACTATCCGCCCCTGCCGGATCCGGGCGAGCAACTGCGGGAACGGCGGCGTCGCGGAGCCGGTGAGGGGGATGATCTCGAAGCCCAAGCGTTCACGGAAACGAACGAAGCGCCGGAACAACGATTCCGGCGCGAGCCGCTCCGCGACCACCGTCGGCGAGCCGACGCGCTGCACCAGCCAGACCCCCGCCAGGTCCCAATTACCGCTGTGCGGCAGGGCGAGCACGGCTCCGGTGCCGCGCTCGACCGCCCGGTGGATGTGTTCGAGTCCGGTCGCCGAGGATTCGATGGCGTCGGCCAGGCTCAGCGGGTCCATCGACGGCAGCCGGAAGGCTTCGCGCCAGTACCGGGCATAGGAGCGCAGGCTCGCCAGGACCAGCGGCTGCGGCACCTCCTCCGGCGCGGTGCCCAGGACCCGAGAAAGGTTCCGGCGCAATTGGTTCGGTCCGCCGTTCTGAGCCGCGCGTTCGGCTCCCACATCGAAGAGGCGGACGGCCAGTGGTTCCGGCATGGCACGCACCAAGCGCCAACCCGCGGCGTAACCGAGATCCCATGCCCTGGCCGCCGGATGCATCGGTCACCCGCCTGCGGCCTGCGTCGTTTCGTCGGTCGCCATGGCAGGAGTTGCGGCGATAGCGTCGCTGAATACGGGCAGATCGACCGCGCCCGGCATCGGCGCGCTGGTATCGACCGGCTCGCTCCGATGGCTGAACAGGTCAGATGAGGGTCGGTTACTTCGATACATTCCGGGGTTCTCCGCTCACTCGCGATCGATGGCACCCGACTGGGTGGCGTACCGCGAAGACACGATCGCCGCCGCCGCGAATTCGGCGGTCACCTCGAGAACTCCACACTACGCCTGCGCAGATCAAACGGAATGGTTTTATCGGAAGTGCGCCGAACCGCTCCTTGGAAGAGATCCGCGATAATGGCGACGACCGCGGCCGGTTCCCTTCGCGATGTCCGACGACGAGGACAACCACCGCGGCTGCTGTCGACGGGCAGGCCGCTGCATCGATGTGTCAATGACACGATCACGCCAATCCACGTTCATCCCTGGACAGACGCGCCCCGGCCGAGGCAGCCTATCGCCCTGAGTCGCTGGATCGACGAATCAGCGGACGTCTCTTCACTCGAGCAGTACCAGCAAACTTCAAGGAGAACTGGTTATGCAACGATTGAGTTTCACGCGTCGCCTCGCCACCGCTTTGGCCGCCTCGGCAGTGTTGGCAGCGCCCTTCGCCGGACACGCCGCCGCCCAACCCGCTACGGTCGATTGGTCCGCCGCCGCGCAGCAACTGCGGACCGCCGCGGCCGGTAATCCGGCGGCGGAGCAGGCGGTGGATCGGCTGATCGCCTCCGGACAGCTCGCGAAGGCAGGTCAGGTCGCCTTGCCCGCCCAGCCGTTCCAGGTTCCGGCGCAGTCGGATATCGGACGCGGTGAGGGGCCGGGCGTGTACGGATCGGGGATCGCCCTCGGGATGGACGGATTCCGCATCGGGTTCTTCGGCGGGCCCGGCACCATCTCGCCGAACCAGGGCGGCGCGAAGCTCGAGGCGCTGTGGATCAATCTCGCGAACGGACGCAGCGGCACCGAGTTGCTCTACGAACACAACGACGTTCCGGTGGACACCACCATCCGCAGCCGCGCCCTGGACACCGGCGCGGGCCCGGTGGTCGCCGCGGTGTACGGATCGCTGTGGCATCGTTGGTCGGTGCCCGTCAGCGACATGAACCCGGATGGGTACGCCTACCGGTTGGGCACCATCTCGGTCCCGTCGTTCGGCGCCGTCTACAACTGAGTACGAAAGCCCCGGCTCCCGCCGCCACGGGAGCCGGGGCCATCGGTTTGTCGGAAGTTATGGAATTCCGTAGCTTTTGGGTTCGTGAGCCTGGAAGACCGAGTCGCCGAGTTGGAACGGCGGCTCAGCGCGCTGGAAGAAAGAATTCGCCCCGAAGATCTCCCGCCGGGCGCCGAGCAGTGGGCGGTGGCTCGTCTGCGGGACGAGTTCGCCGCGGCCGACGAGCCCGACGGCGGCGTGGTCTTCGCCGGGTCGGTCCGTCTGCCCAACGACCAGCAGCGCGAGTGGCAGGCCCGGTTCACCACCGGCGACCTCATCGAGGACGACTGGGCCGAGACGGCGGAATGCCTTGCGGCGCTGGGCAGCCCGGTGCGGCTGCGGCTGCTGCGCGAGATCATGGGCGGGCGGCGAACCGCGGCCGAACTGGCCGGAGTCGACGGTGTCGGCGACTCCGGCCAGATCTATCAGCACTTGCGGCAACTGGCCGCCGTCGGCTGGCTGCACACCGCGGGGCGCGGGCGATTCGAGGTGCCCACCGCCCGGGTGGTGCCCTTACTCGTCGCCCTGGCCAGCGCTCGCCGCTGATTCCGGCGGCACTCCGGCGGCCACGTATCCGGCGGTGGCGAGCATCCCACCGATCTGCTCGTAGGTCGCCCGCTCCTTGGGCGCGACCGTCGCCAGGCCGTCCACATAGCGGTTGAACATGCAGAACGCCGAAGCGATGAGGACCGCGTCGTGGATGTCCTCGTCCTTGGCGCCCGCGGCGCGCGCGTTCTCGACGTCCTCCGCGGTCACCTCGAGTCCCGACCGGCGCACCTTGTCCGCGATGCGCAGCAGCGCACGCAGTTTCGGATCGATCGGGGCGGAGTCCGCGTCTTCGATGACGGCGTCGATCAGCTCGCGACCGCCGTCGACCAGCGCCGCCGCGGTCGCCGCGTGCGACTGGGTGCAGAAGTAGGTCTGGTTGCGCGACGACACGTACGCGGCGATGGTTTCGCGCTCCCCCGGCGTCAGCGGGGACGACCCACGCAACAGGGTCTGCGCGAATTCGCTGAGCGCCGTTCCGGTTTCGGGCTTGAAAGCGAACAGGCCGCGGATGCCGGGCAGATCGCCGGGAATGTCGATGAACGGTGCACGGTCCTTCGGATCGGACATTGGCCGCGTCTCCCTTCGAGCGGTCTCGAGACGTTGCGAGGGTAGCGCTACCGGCCGGTAACGGCGGGCGAAAAGACCGAAATCGGACCGGCGACCGCTCTCACCTGCGGTGGCCGCGACCGAACCGAGACGGGTTTGTCCGTTTCTGTTGTGACCTGTCACACTCCGCACTGCTACGGTGTCAAGTCACACGCCGTACCGGTTCGCTAGGTCGAGGACCGACGCGAGGGTTTTGTGGAGGTTGTTCGACATGAATTTGGCCCACACGCTGGAGGCCGTGAAGGCGCTGGGTGTGCTGCGCAGCCGGGGTGTCACCGATCCCCGGAAGCCGCTGGAGACACTGCGGACCATGAAGGAGTCGCGCATCCTCGGCCCGCAGGCCACGCTGATCCGGCACTCCGCGCGGGTGGCGCCGGACGCTCCGGGCATCGTGGACGAGGCGGGCGCCCTGACCTACCGCGAACTGGACGACCGGTCGACGGCCGTCGCGCGCGGCCTGCAAGCGGCGGGCATCTCCGAAGGCCAGGTGATCGGCGTGCTCGCGCGCGACCACCGCGGGCTCATCATCGCCATGGCCGCCGCGGGCAAGCTCGGCGTGCGAGTCGCGTTGATGAACACCGGATTCGCGAAGCCGCAGTTCGCCGAGGTGTGCGCCCGCGAGAAGGTCAAGGCGGTGCTGCACGACAGCGAGTTCCTCGGCCTGCTCGACGCGTTGCCCGCCGACTTGCCGCGCTACATCACCTGGGTCGACGAGGGCGCCACGCTCCCCGAGGGTGCGCAGACGCTCGACGACCTGGTGGCCGCCAACTCCGCCGAGCCGCTGCCCGCGCCGAGCAAGCCCGGTGGCTTCATCATCCTCACCAGCGGCACCACCGGCCTGCCGAAGGGCGCTCCGCGCACCAAGGTCACTCCGCTGTCGACGGCGCAGATGGTCGACCGCATCCCGTTCCCGCAGCGCGGCACTCAGGTGATCGTCTCGCCGATCTTCCACAGCACCGGCCTGGCCACCTGGCTGGTCGGCGCGGCGCTGGCCAACAAGGTCGTGGTGCGCCGCAGGTTCGACGCCGAGGCCACGCTCGCCCTGGTCGCCGAGCACAAGGCCGACATGCTGGTGGCGGTGCCGACGATGCTGCACCGGATGGTCGAACTCGATCCGGCGATCCGGGCGAAATACGACACGTCCTCGCTGAAGTCGATCGTGCTGGCCGGTTCGGCGCTGTCGCCGGAACTGACGATCAAGGCCACCGAGGCGTTCGGTCCGGTGCTCTACAACCTTTACGGCTCCACCGAGTGCGCCGTGGCGACGGTGGCCAACCCGGAGGATCTCGCCCTCGCGCCCGGCACCGTCGGTCGCGCGCCGATCACCTGCGAGGTTCGGCTCTACGACGACAACGACCAGCGCGTCACCGCCACCAACACCACCGGCCGCATCTTCATCCGCAGCGGCGCTCCGTTCGAGGGCTACACCGACGGCAGGCACAAGCAGATCATCGACGGCTACATGTCCAGCGGCGACGTCGGCCACTTCGACGAGAACGGCCTGCTCATGGTGGACGGCCGCGACGACGACATGATCGTGTCCGGCGGCGAGAACGTCTTCCCGCAGGAGGTGGAGAACCTGCTGCTGGAACGGCCCGACATCTTCGACGTGGCCGTGGTCGGCGTGGACGACGTGGAGTTCGGCAAGCGCCTGCGCGCCTTCGTCGTTCCCGAGCCGGGCTCCTCGCCCGACGGCGAGGAGATCAAGGCGTACGTGAAGAACAACCTGGCGCGCTACAAGGTGCCGCGCGAGGTGGTCTTCCTCGATGACCTGCCGCGGAACGCGACCGGCAAGTTGCTGCGCCGCGTGCTGGTCGAGTACGAGGTCAAGGCCTGATGAACAGCGGGCCGGGCCACCGTGCCCGGCCCGTTACCAGCGGGTAGCGTCCGCTGAGATACATGACACAACCGGTTACACAAGCTTGCTAGTGTTAGCACCAGCACTGGGTATCGAAATTGCGGTCCGCACCACCCGGAGGATCACCGGGTGATACCGCCGGAAGGTTGTCGTCGATGTCTCTTTCCCTCCCCGCGTTGGGCGGCGCCGCCCGCAAGGCGGGCGATCTGGCCCTTGGCGTGAACGTGATGGTCAAGCGGCGGCTGTTCAATCCGCTGCGCCCCGACCATGCCGCTCGGTCGGCGTTCAACATCTTGAAGTTCGGGCCGTTCGCGGGTGTCGTCATGCATGCCGCGCAGACGAGGCCGCACGCCGTCGCGATCGTCGACGAGCGCGGGGAGCTGACTTTCGGCGGTCTCAACGAACAGTCGAACGCCTTGGCCCGCGGCTTGCAGAGCAAAGGCATCAATCCCGGTGACGTGGTGGCGATCCTGGCGCGCGACCACCGCGGCATGGTGCTGAGCCTGCTGGCCACCGGCAAGCTCGGCGTGCGCGGCGTGCTGATGAACACCGGGTTCGCCAAGCCGCAGTTCGCCGACGTCGCCGAGCGCGAGAACGTCAAGGCCGTGCTGCACGACAGCGAGTTCATCGACCTGATGAGCGCCATCCCCGCCGCGATCCCGCGCATCCTCACCTGGGTGGACGAGAAGGACAACGCCGACCCGGCGATCCCGACCGTCGATTCGCTGATCAGCGGGCAGTCCGGCGCATCGCTGCCCGCCCCGGCCAAGCCCGGCGGCATCGTCATCCTGACCAGCGGCACCACCGGCACCCCGAAGGGCGCCCCGCGCGACCGGGTCAGCCCGTTCGCCTCGGCTCAGTTCGTCGACCGGGTGCCGCTGCCCGCCAACGGCACCATGATCATGGCGGCGCCGATCTTCCACGGCACCGGCTTGTCCCAGTTCACCCTCGGTCTCGCGTTGGGCAACCGGGTGGTCTTCCAGCAGCGCCGCTTCAATCCCGAGCAGACCTTGGCGAACATCGAGAAGTACCGGGCGGATTCGCTGGTCGTGGTGCCCACCATGCTGCAACGCATCCTGGACCTGGATGCGGACGTGTTGGCGAAGTACGACGTCAGCAGCATCAAGGTGATCTTCGCGGCGGGCTCGGCCATCGCGCCGGACGTGGTGACCCGCACGCTGGACCACTTCGGCGACAGCCTCTACAACCTCTACGGCTCCACCGAGTGCGCCGTCATGACCGTCGCGACGCCCGAGGACCTGCGCAAGGCGCCGACCACCGCCGGTAAGGCTCCGGTCGGCATCCGGATCGTGCTGCTCGACGAGAAGCGCAAGCCGATCACCGAGCCGAACGTGACCGGAACCATCTTCGTGGACAACGGCTTCGCCTTCACCGGCTACACCGACGGTCGCGGCAAGGAGATGGTCGACGGCATGATGTCCAGCGGCGACGTCGGGCACTTCGACGCCGACGGCCTGCTCTACATCGACGGCCGCGACGACGACATGATCGTCTCCGGCGGCGAGAACGTCTTCCCGCTCGAGGTGGAGAACCTCATCGCCGGTCGCGACGACATCTTCGAAGCCGCGGTCGTCGGCGTCGAGGACCGCGAGTTCGGCAAGCGGCTGCGCGCGTTCGTCGTTCCCGGTCCCGATTGCAAGCGCGATCCGCAGGAGATCAAGGACTACGTCAAGGCGAATCTCGCCCGCTACAAGGTGCCGCGCGAGGTGGTCTTCCTCGACGAGCTGCCCCGCAACGCGACCGGCAAGCTGCTGCGCAAGCCGCTCATCGAGATGGAGGTCGACGCGGGCTGAGCGGCGCGCGTCCACGGTCTTCCTGGCGGTGCGCCTGCCGACCACCCTGGAGGCCTGAGTATTTTCGGGGCCTGCCGATGCGGTCGGACGCGTGCAATCGGTCCGCTATCATCAGCGGGTGAGTTACGAGTTCGACCGGTCTGCCGCGGGACGTCGCGGCGCCGTCGCGCGGGTGCGCGGTGGCTCGGCCGGTGCGATCTCGGGGGCCATTTCCGTCGCGGCGCACGGCTGGGCTTCCGGCGGCATGCTGCCGGACACCACCGCGCTGGCCCTGCTCGCCGCCGCGTCCGCCGTGATCGGCGCGCTGGTCGCCGGCCTGGCGCCGCTGCGCGAGACGTCGTCCGGGCTGGTCGCGGCGCTGGTCGCCGGGCAGCTGCTCGGGCACTTCACCATGGGGATCAGCTCGGGACACCTGCATCACGGTGATGCCCAGCTGACTCCGGCCATGCTGGCCGCGCACGTGTGCGCGGCATTCGCGGCGGCCATCGTGATCCGGGGTGCGGAGGCCGCCTACCGGATCGGCACAGCGGTGCTGCGCCAGGTGCTGCCGGTGCGGCACACCCCGCCCGTCGTCGCGGACCGCGCTCCTTTGCGTACGGCCCATCGTGACCGGGTCGTCCTGCGTGTTTTCGCCGCCGAGGCGCTGCGCACACGCGCTCCGCCGCTCGCGGTCGTTCTCTGAATTCTTTCCACACCCGGTGCACGCGTGGCGTGAGTATCGCTCATCGTCACGGTCTTTCCTCGTGCAGCGCAGCGTCGCCGCGCACTCTCGTGCCCACGCCTGAGCGTGCCGACGCGACGCCGTCCACCGGGTCGCACACCTTCCTTCCGTGCGGTGCCGAGATCGCGCTTCCGTCGAATGAGCGCGTACGCAGGTGATTCCGCGACGGCTATCCGCGCAGGACGGTCGCCGCGGCGGTCGCGTGCCCACGGTCGTCAGGAAAAGGGTTGCGTCCCACCCGGGTTCCGCCGTCAGAAACGAAATGATCGTGAGCACAACAGAAACTATTTCCGACGCCGACTTATCGGAGCCGTCGGATTCCTCCGGCCCACGCCGGGCCACCGCGCGTAACAGTTTGTACGCGCTGGCCATGCGGCTGCACTTCTACGCGGGAGTGTTCGTCGGGCCGTTCATCCTCATCGCCGCCGTCACCGGTGCGCTCTACGCGATATCGCCGACGCTCGAGTCGATCGGGTCGCGCGACCTGCTGACGGTCACCGCGACCGGAACGCCGAAGCCGCTGTCGGAGCAGGTCGGCGCGGCCGTCGCCACGCGGCCGGATCTCCAGCTCGTCGCCGTCGCCCCGGCGGGGGGCGCCGAAGACACCACCCGGGTGCTGTTCAGCGACCCGTCGCTGGGGGAATCCGAGCGGCGGGCGGTGTTCGTGAACCCGTACACCGCGCAGCCGGTGGGTGATTCCGTCGTATACGGCAGCTCGGGTGCGCTGCCGATGCGCACCTGGATCGATCGGTTGCACCGGGACCTGCACCTCGGCGAACCCGGTCGGCTCTACAGCGAGCTCGCCGCGTCCTGGCTGTGGATCGTCGCGCTGGCCGGGCTGGTCATCTGGGTGCGCCGGGTGCGCAGCCGACGGGCCCGCAACGGCTGGGGCTGGCTGTTCGCGGCCGATCGGTCGCAGCGCGCGCGAGGCCGCACCCTGAACTGGCACGGTGCGGTCGGCATGTGGGTGCTTCCACTGGCGCTGCTGCTGTCGGCGACCGGCATGACCTGGTCGACCTACGCGGGTGCGAACGTCACAGAACTGCGTGAGCAGCTCAGCTGGACCACACCCGCGGTCAGCACCGCGCTGCCCGGAACCGCTGCTTCGAGTCATGATTCGGGTTCCGAGCACCACGGCGGCGGACATGCCGGGCACGCGCCCACCGCCCCGGCCGAGCGGATCGCCCAGCTCGACCGGGTCTACGCGACCGCCCGCGCCGAAGGCATCACGCAGCCGGCCGAGATCGCCGTACCGGCCGCGCCGGGCAAGGCGTTCGCGGTGAAGGAACGCCGGATGCCCGGCACCTACACCGTCGACTCCGTGGCCGTCGACGGCGCGACCGGCGCGGTCACCGACCGTCTGCCGTACGCCGACTGGCCGCTGATGGCCAAGCTCACCAACTGGGGCATCCAGTTCCACATGGGGCTGATGTTCGGGTTGTTCAATCAGTTGTTGCTGCTCGCGGCGATGATCGGCCTGATCACCGTGATCGTGCGCGGCTACCTGATGTGGTGGCGGAGGCGGCCGACCCGCGATACGGGGCGGTTCGTGCTGGGCCGAGCCCCGCGACGCGGCGGGTTGCGCAAGACCTCGCTCTGGCTGGTCGTGCCGCTGGTGGCCGCCGTGCTGGTGGTCGGCTGGTTCATCCCGCTGGTCGGGTTGAGCCTGCTCGCCTTCCTCGCGATCGACGTGCTGCTCGGCCTCGCCGGGCGGATGCGCGCCGCCGCTTAACCACACATTCGCGGGCGAAGGCCCGTCACCCTCAACGACCTACCGAAACGTCACAGGTATGGCCGTCGCTTCGCCATGCCTTCGAAACCAAGGATTCCCCATGCAGATCACGAAACTAGCCCTGGCCGCCGCGTTCACCACCGCTGCCGTGAGCATCGCCGCTGGCACGAGTTCCGCCGCCCCCGAGGTCGCTGCGGTGGACAGCGCTTCCGTCGAAGACACATCCACGGAGGCCGCCGAGGCCGTCGGTTTCACCGCCCACGCCACCGAGACCGCCAGCATCATCAGCGTCGATTCCGGCTCGCTTGTGGTCGAGGACCAGATGCTGAAGGTGAAGGCCGCCGACGGCACCGTCGTCGCGGGCACGCCGTTGACCTTCCTGGTCGACGAGTTCGAATTCCCCATCGCCGCGGAGATCTCCGGCCGCACCGCGACGCTGACCCCGCAGTTCGACATGGCGCACGCGGTCTACAAGCCGGTCGCCCTGCCGTTCGAGGACAAGGCGCCGTGGAAGACGGAGTACGACCGTGAGCAGGCGGCCTGGTCCCGGATGACCAGCACCATCTCCATGGGCGCCACCATCGGCACCCTGGTCGGCGGCATCGGCGGCGCGGCGGTGGGCTGCGTGCTCGGCGGCATCGCCGGAGCGACCGTCGCCGCCGCCACCATCGTCGGCATGTTCGGCCCGTTCATCCCGGCCGCCGCCGTCGGCTGCCTCGGCGGCATCGTCGCCGTCGGCGCGCTCGGCACGGTCGCGGGCCAGATCCTGGTGACGGCCCCCGTCGCCATCGGCGCGGCGATCATGTACTTCTCCACGATCAACGCACCCATGCCCGCTCCGCTGAAGTGATCTCCGGCCCGGCATCGAGAGCGAGTCACTCGGTGCCGGGCCCCGCTTCATCCGTAATCCGAAGACCGATTTCGGCGAGCAGGTCGCGGACGTGTCGTTCTATCTCGGTGCGGATCGCGCGCACGGTGGCGCGGTCTTGTCCGGCGGGGTCGTCGAGCTTCCAATCGAGATAGCGTTTTCCGGGGTAGTAGGGGCATGCGTCGCCGCAGCCCATGGTGATGACGACGTCGGATGCTTCGACAGCTTCGGGCGTCAGGATCTTCGGCTTCCGGTCGGTGATGTCTATGCCGATCTCGTTCATGACTTCGGCGACGACAGGGTTGATCTCGTCGGCGGGGGCCGAGCCCGCGGAGCGGACCTCGATTTCGTCTCGAGCGAGGTGGGCGAGCAGGGCAGCGGCCATTTGGGAGCGTCCGGCGTTGTGGACGCAGACGAACAGCACGCTCGGTGTGGCTGACATCGCGGCCTCTCAGTGCGTGTCGATGGTGTCGCGAGGGATGACGGCGTTGTCAGCAGCGGCGGCGGTGGCCGGGTAGAGGATGGCGACGAGGGCAAGGCCGGTCAGTGCGCCGAGGAGTTGGGCGGCGAGGTAGCCGGGCACGGAGGCGGGGGCGATTCCGGCGAAGGTGTCGGAGAAGACGCGGCCGATGGTGACGGCTGGGTTGGCGAACGAGGTGGAACTGGTGAACCAGTACGCCGCTCCGATGTAGGCGCCGACCGCTGCCGCAGACAGGGCCGCTCGCCCGCTGCGGGCCAGGCCGAAGACGACGGCGATCAGTCCGGCCGTGGCGACGACTTCCGCGATCACATGACCGGTGGTGATGCGATGGTGGGTGGAGATCTGCATCGCGGATCGATCGAACATGACGTTGGCGAGAATCGCTCCGACGACGGCTCCGATCGTTTGGGCGACGATGTAGCCAGGGAGGTCTCGGCCGGAAAGGCCGGTGCCTTGGCGTCGCCCGAGTAGCCAGCACACCACGGAGACAACGGGATTGAAGTGTGCGCCCGACACCGGCCCGAAGACCAGGATCAGCACCGCGAGTCCGAGAACGGTGGCGGTGGAGTTCTCCAGTAGCTGCACGCCGACGTCATCGGGCGACAGTTGCTCGGCTGAGATGCCGGAGCCGACGACGACCGCGACGAGTAGAGCGGTGCCGAGGAATTCGGCCAGTAGCCGCCGCGTCAGGTCGGTCATCGCGCCGCTTCCGGAACGGTGATGTCGAGCAGGCGGGACAACTGCCGAAGCGCGGCGGGTTCGATGCGGTAGTACACCCACGACCCGCGCCGCTCGCTGCTGAGCAGTCCGGCTTCGCGCAACACCTTCAGGTGATGGGAAATGGTCGGCTGGCTGACGTCGAAGCCGTCCGACAGGTCGCACACGCACGCCTCCCGCCCTGCATGGCCGGCGACCACCGACAGCAGCCGCAAACGGACCGGGTCCGACAGCGCTTTGAAGACGCTGGCCAGCTCGATGGCGGCGTCGGCGGTCAGCGGTTGGCGGATCATCGGCGTGACCTCACACGATGGCGCGGCCACGCCGACGAGCGGTAACTCCTGTTTCGACACGGATCGATATTGATATATATCGAATCCACAGGCAAGCGAACACCTGGTGAACGCCGCCCGGGGTCAGTGGCAGCAGGTGACGCCCGAGTCGATTGCCTCCTTCTTGGCGGCCGAGCCGCAGCACGCACCTTCGGCGGCGGCTTCCTCGGCCGTGCCGCAGCAGGCCTGAACCGCCTCGGCGTCGGAAGGCATGGCCGCACCGGCGAGTTCGGGTGCCGTACCGAAGGTTTCGCTGTCGGCCAGCACGGTGTAGACCTCCCAGCGTTCGGCGTCCGGCGCGGTGACCCAGACCTTGTCCTGCGTGGCGAAGCAACAGGTGGTGGCGATCTGCTCTTCGGTGAACAACCCGGCTTCCGACAGGCGGGCGATCTCGGCGTGCACCTGGTCGGAGGTTTCGACCTCGACGCCGAGGTGGTTGACGCTGCCGCCGTGGCCGGGGTTCTCGATCAGCACGAGTTTCAGCGGTGGTTCGGTGACGGCGAAGTTGGCGTAGCCGGGCTTGCGCTTGGCGGGCTCGGCGCCGAACAGGGTCGAGTAGAACCGCACGGCTTGGTCGATGTCGTCGACGTTGAGGGCGAGTTGGATGCGGGACATGACTACCTCCACTTGTGTTACATATATCGAAGAACCGGTTCGATGCCGAGTCTGCCACCTTTTCGACATATGTCAACAAAGTAGGTAGAGTCGATCGCATGCCCAAGACGCTGCCCGTGATCGACATGTCCGCCCCGGTCTGCTGCACGCCGGTCGCGGCCGGGCCGATCGACGACGACGCCGCGCTCGCGGTGGCGCTGCGGTTGAAAGCGATCGCCGACCCGGCGCGAGTGAAACTGCTGTCACTGCTGTTGACCAGCACTTCCGACGAGGAGAACGGCGGCGATCTCGCCGCGGCGGTCGGATTGTCGGAGTCGACGGTGAGCCATCACCTCGGCCAGCTCCGTAAAGCCGGGCTGGTGGAATCCGAACGGCGCGGCATGAACACCTTCCACCGCGCCCGCCGGGACGCCCTAGCGGCACTGTGCTTCGTCCTCGACCCCAACTGCTGCCGCTGACCCTGTTCTGAACAACAAGATCAACGGCACATGGTGGAGCGGCTCCACCTCGCGAAATGCCGCAGTCATGCGCCGTTGATCTTGAACTTACTTGGGAAGCGCGGTGACGCATTCGTACATGTGGCCGTCGAAGGAGCCGAGCGGGGCCACGCTCCAGAGCATTCCGGTCTCTTCCATGCTGGGGGTGTAGATTTCGCTGCCCGCGCTGTTGAAGTAGCCGAAGGACGTTCCGGGGAACTTCTTGCCGGAGGAATTCAGGTATTCCGTCATCGAGTCGACGAAGGCGGAGAAGCGCGCGGAGTCGCTGGATTCCTCTTCCGCTACCGCGGCGGCGTTCTGCGACCAGTCGTCATATTGCTCCATCAGCGAACCGGAGGGCGCGGGTGTGCCGGACGGGAAGGCGATGGCCTCGTAGATTCGGGAGCGGTCGCGGAACCCCGACAACGTCCAATAGATCGACGACGCGTCGCCACGATCGACGCCCGCGTTGTCCGACATGTGGCACACGCCGTACGCATGGACGTCAAGTTTCAAGCCGAGGCGGCTCAGCCAGCCGGGGAGCGCGTCTTCGAATTGGCTCAGACACGCCTCGTCGTCGCTGCCGTCCTCTTCCGCCTCGGTGGCAGCCATCAGGCAGGCGAGCTGGTACGCGCCGTAGGCGTCGTCCCGGCCGCCGTTGGAGCCCTGAATGCGCTTCTTCAGTGCCTCGGGATCGCGCCTCTCACTGCGGGTGGGCATGTCGAAGATCTCGACCTTCTTCATTGGAACCCTCCTTCACTCGATCATCCGGCATCTGTTCGTCCTCAACCCTGACCACACGCGGGCCTGCCGTCCTCGCACATTCCGGGTGGTTCTCACGCTCGGGATGTGTGGCGCGTCGGTTCCGGAGACGCCCGGGGCGGGCTGGTTGGGCCGGTGGCGGGAACGGCGGAGCATGGCGAGACCGCCATGCTTCCCGACGCCAGGCGGCAATACCGCTGAAACGATCGCGCGAGCCCTCGATTGTGTTGTGCCAGAAGGATTGTCTGAACCAGGGGGCATCTCGATGACGTCGAAGTCCGTACTCGCTGGAACAGTCGTCCTGTGCGTGCTGGCTGCCTGCGGTAACGACAGCCGATCCGATTCGAGCCCCGAGGATCAGAGCAACCCAGGAACCTCCGACACAAAGCTGGCAGTGCCCGGGCTGTACGACGCGAACAAGGGCTGGCGGATAGAAGTACGCGAGGAACCGGCCATCTTGCCCCACTCGAAGGCCGTCGCGGTCTGGCGCGGCGAGCGGCTGGACGAAGGCGCTTTCGCCGTGCTGGACGCGACCACCGGGAAGGCGCGCTGGAGCCGACAGCGGTACGCGCGCTGGACGCGTTGGCCGCCGACGTCCTCGTCTGAATTGATTCGGGAAGAAAACATGGCCTGATCGGGCCGGAGACCTGGTCCGACGGCGCTGGGCGGCACGTGTGACGAGGGTTCCGCTCTGTTTGCCCCCCAACGACCCGGGTAAGCGACCAATGTCCCGAGTCGCCCCACAAGGGAGCGCTTGTCAACCGAGAGACGCCGACCCGCGAAAGACGCGGGTGGGCGAGGAAAGGGGTAGCAAGTGAGCACAATGGCCGCCACGGTGGACGTCGAGGTTCCGGTTCGCACCGCCTACAACCAGTGGACGCAGTTCGAGTCGTTTCCGCAGTTCATGGAGGGTGTCGAAGCGGTACAGCAGATCGATGACCGGCATATGCACTGGCGTGTCCATGTCGGCCCGTCGACGCGGGAGTTCGACGCGACCATCACCGAGCAGCATCCCGACGAACGCATCGCCTGGAAGTCCGACAGCGGACCCAAGCACGCGGGCGTCGTCACGTTCCATCGGCTCGACGACACCCACACCAGGGTGACCACGCAGATGGACGTCGACCCGGAAGGGTTCGTGGAGAACGTCGCCGACAAGCTCGGTGTGCTGAAGCACCGGGTGAACAGTGACCTGGAGCGCTTCAAGCACTTCATCGAGCATCAGGGCAGCGAGACCGGCGCGTGGCGCGGCGACATCCCGCGTCCGGACGCCGGCGGCACCGCGACCGAACGCGGCACGGCTCCCCGGCCCGGCGTCGGCGGAACCGGCATGCCGGGCGCAGGCGGAACCGGGACCCCGGGAACGGGCGGAACCGGCAGCCCGGGTGTCGGTGGGACCGGCACACCCGGCACGTGGCCCGGCGGAACCGGTAGCCCGGGCGTCTGACCAGTGCGATGACGACGCCCCCTGGGTCTCCCAGGGGGCGTCGTTCGCGTCAGGCTGAGTCGCGCTCCTCATCGGTATCCGCCGGATGCGCTTCCGGTGGCACCTGGACCGGGCGCAGCAGCGCCCAGGCCACGAAGGCCACCGCCACCACGCCCATGCCGAGCCCGGCCCACAGGTTCACGTTCACCCCGCCGGTCTTGGCCTGCTCGGCGGCGGTGTCGTGCACCAGTCCGGTGACCACGAGAACGATCGCGTAGCAGCCGAGCAACCCGCCGACGATGGTACGGATATCGAAAAACATTGCGGCGATTCCTTATCCGACGAAGATGTTGAGCGCGATCACGAGCACGAGCGCGATGCCTGCCAGCAGGACCGGGCGCTGGTACCAGGGCAGCGTGTCGGCCTCCGGGTCGGTGCGCACTTCCTTCGGCGTCTCCGAGTACACCAGCCCGATCAGTTCCGCCGCCGGTTTCGGCTGCGTCACCTGGGTGACCAGGACACTGACGAGGATGTCGACCACGAACGCGACACCGGCGGCGACGAAGCTCGCCCCTTGGCCGGACAGCTCGAAGACCTTCGTCTCGTGCAGGATGAAAACGACTATGGCGGAGGCTGTTCCGCAGACCAGACCGGTCCAGCCCGCGGTCGGCGTCATCCGTTTCCAGAACATGCCGAGGATGAACGTGGCGAACAGCGGCGCGTTGAAGAAGCTGAACAAGGTTTGCAGGTAGTCCATCATGTTGCTGAATCCGGAGGCGATGAACGCGGTGAAGATCGCGGCCACGGTCGCGCCGATCGTGGCCAGCCTGCCCACGCCGAGGTAGTAGCCGTCCGCCCGGTCGCGCCGCACGTACTGCTGCCACAGGTCGTAGCTGAACACCGTGTTGAACGCGGAGACGTTGGCCGCCATGCCCGCCATGAACGCCGCGAGCAGGCCGGCCAGCCCCACACCCAGCAGGCCGTTGGGCAGCACGTCCTTCATCAGGTACAGCAGCGCCTGGTTGTAGGTGGTGTCGCTCTCGAAGTCGGGATTCGCGGTCACCGCCGCCTTGTACTCCGCCATCTGCGGCACCAGCACCGCGCTGATCATGCCGGGGATCACCACGATCAGCGGGATGAACATCTTCGGATACGCGCCGATGATCGGCGTGCGCCGCGCCGCGGAGATGGAGTGCGTCGCCATCGCGCGCTGTACCTCGACGAAGTTCGTGGTCCAGTACCCGAACGACAGCACGAATCCGAGGCCGAACACGATGCCGAGGATCGACAGGAAATCGTTGGAGAATCCGCTGAGCGCGTTACCGGGCCACGATTCCAGCTGCGCCGCGCCGCCCGGCGAGGCGGTCACTTTGTCGCGCAGCCCGTCCCATCCCCCGACCCGGTGCAACCCGACCAGGGTGAGCGGCAGCAACGCGGCCACGATGACGAAGAACTGGAGCACTTCGTTGTAGATCGCCGCGGACAGACCGCCGAGGGTGATGTAGGACAGCACGATCACCGCGGCCACGATCACCGAGACCCACAGCGGCCAGCCCAGCAGCACGTTCACGATCGAGCCGAGCAGGTACAGGTTGACCCCGGCGATGAGGATCTGCGCGACGGCGAAACTCAGCGCGTTCACCAGATGGGCTCCGGTGCCGAAGCGGCGGCGCATGAATTCCGGCACGCTGCGGACCTTGGAGCCGTAGTAGAACGGCATCATCACCACGCCGAGGAACAGCATGGCGGGCACCGCCCCGATCCAGAAGTAGTGGAAGGTCGGGAAGCCGTACTCCGCGCCGTTGGCGGACATGCCCATGATCTCCACCGCGCCGAGGTTGGCGGAGATGAACGCCAGGCCGGTCACCCAGGCAGGCAGCGAGCGCCCGGACAAGAAGAAGTCGATGCTGGATGACACCCGTTGCCTGGCCAGAAGGCCGATGCCGAGCACGAACACGAAATACAGGGCGACCAGCGCGTAGTCGACGGGCTGCGCGTCCAGGCGGAGGGTCTCGGCGGCTTCGAGGTGCGGTGGCGAAGCGGCCGAGTGCAGGCCGGGCACGGCGGCGAGAACGGACGAATCGACGAGCGGCACAGCGTTCCTCCTGGCGGTGAAACCGGGGCGGCGAGCGAGGTCGTTCGTCGTGCGAGAGCCGCGTCGTGCTGGTCCTGCCCGGCGCGCGCGACCTCCTCGTCGCCCGCCGAATGGTGTCGGCAGACACCACTGTGCGCGATCATGCCCAACGGCGTGGCACATTCGCGCACAAATCCGGTCGGTCGCTCAGTCGACCCGGTGGGCTCCAGAAGCGGGGACCACCACGAAAGTGCGCGGATCGGGCAGATCCGCGTCGGCGAAACGCTGCCGCACCGACTCCGCCACCGCCGCGGTGCGGTCCCGGTCGACGAGCGCGATGACGCTGCCGCCGAATCCGCCGCCGACCATCCGCGCGCCGTGCGACCCGGCCGCCAGCGCGGCGCCGACCGCCGCGTCGAGGGTCGGAGTGGACACCTCGAAGTCGTCCCGCAGCGAGACGTGTCCTGCGGTGAGCACCGGGCCGATTCCACGCGGGTCGAGCCCTTCCCGCAATTTTTCGGCAACTGCGACCACTCTGGCGTTCTCCGTCACCACATGCCGGGCGCGCCGACGCAGCACGTCGTCGGCGATCCGGGTGGTGTCCGTCGCCGACGCCACGTCGCGCAAGGTCTCGACGCCGAGCGCCTCGGCCGCCGCAGCGCATTCCGCGCGGCGCTCGGCGTAGCGGCCGTCGGCCAGTTCGTGCGGCTGGCCGGTGTCGATGACAAAAAGTTCCAGCCCGAAAGCGCCGAGATCGAAAGGGATCTGCTCGACGCCGCGCGGCGCGGCGGTGTCGGCGGCGAATGCCCGCACGTCCAGCAGCAGCGCGTGCCCGGCGGTGCACAACATCGCGGCCGATTGGTCGAGCAAGCCGGTCGGCGCGCCGACGTAGTCGTTCTCGGCGGCGCGGGCCATGTCGATCAGCGTGCGATCGGTCAGGCCCGGCGCGAACAGATCACGCAGCGCGATGGCCACCGCGCAGGACAGCGCCGCCGAGGACGACAGGCCCGCACCGATCGGCACCGCGCCGTCGAGGTCGAGATCCACGCCGGGGATACGGTGTCCGCGCCGGGTGAACTCGGCGACCACGCCGAGCGGATAGCGCGACCAACCAGGCACCCGCGCCCGCACGCCTTCGATGTCGGACACCGCGACGAGCACCGGCTCGCCGGGACGCTGCCGCGAGCCGACCCGCACCAGCCCGTCCGTGCGCGGCGCCGCCGTACACCGCGCCACCAGCGGCAACGCGATCGGCAGGACGTAGCCGTCGTTGTAGTCGGTGTGCTCACCGATGATGTTGACCCGCCCCGGCGCCACCCATGTCCGCACACTCGCTCCTCGCTGTCCCGGTCGGTGCCAGGGTACGAGACACGCCGCCCGGACATCGTTTTCGACCCGGTTGGCTGCGGGATCGGCGTTCGTGCCGCAGAGTCGAATTCGACGCAAGTCCGGCCTGCGAAATCTGGTGGCCGCGGCGGATCGGGAGGGCACCATGATTCACGACACCTCACGCGGCGACCTACGCGCGCGGCCTCGCCCGGATCGGCTGCGGCCGCCGCTGGAGCGGACGTTCCCGGCTTCGCTGACGATCGAGATCGGCGCGGCGACCGGCGTGGGACCGACCGCCATGTCGGCGTTCGACGCGGCGCTGCGCGATCTCGGGGTGGGTGAGGCGAACCTGATCCGGTTGTCGTCGGTCATCCCGCCGCGCGCCACCGTCGAACGGATCGGCCGGGTACGCAAGCCGATACCGTGGGGTGACCGGCTGTACTGCGTCTACGCGGTGCGGCACGCCTGCGAACGCGGCGCGACCGCCGCGGCGGGCATCGGCTGGGCGCTGCGCGACGACGGCTCCGGCGCGGGATTGTTCGTCGAGCACGAGGCCGACACCAGCGACGAAGTCGCCGCCCTGATCCGCGCCAGCCTGGCGGACATGACCCGCCACCGCGGCGGCGGCTTCGGCCCCGTCCAGTTGTGCACCGTGGACGCCACCTCCGACGGTGACCCGGCGTGCGCGCTGGTCCTCGCCGCGTATCACACCATTCCGTGGGGTCCGCGATGAGCGAGATCACCGTGACCGTCGAGGCGGCGATTCCGGAGGAACGGATCGCGATGTTCCATCGCCTGTACGAGGAGGCGTTCGGCCCGTTGCGCGCGAAGGCCATCGCACGGCAGGTGCTGCACCCGGAGGAGTTCCGGGAGGAGATGGTGGATCCCCGCGTGCAGAAGTACGTGGCGCACGCCGACGGCGAGCCGATCGGCGTCACCACGCTGACCAGGCATCTGGAGACCGTGCCGTGGATCAGCCCGGACTATTTCGCGGCCCGCTATCCCGAACACGCGGCGCGCGACGCGATCTACTACGCGGGTTTCACCCTTGTTGCGCCAAGTGCCCGCCAAGGGGCGGCGTTCCATGCCATGATCAAATCAGTTGTCCAGATATTGGTTGCCGAGCGCGCTGCGGTCGGTTGGGACATCTGCTCGTACAACAACACTCGGTTCTCGTTCGCCGACAGCATCAGGGCGGTGCTCGACGAACAGGCGAACGTCGAAGTCGCGGTGGAGGATTCACAGACCTATTACGCGGCCCGGTTCACCGGGGATGGAGCGACCAAGGGGGGCTGATGACACCAAGTGAACAGCCACAGACCAGCCGTCCGCGCGGCATCGGATCGGGCTGGTACGCGGTACTTCTGGGGGGAAGCGCGGCCGCGATCGCGGTCCATCTGGCGCTGGACTCGCACGTGGCGGCGTTCGTGACGATGACGATCATCGTCGGCGCGACCCTCGCCATGATCGCGGTCGGCGTGCGCACGCACCGGCCCGCGCACCCGTTGCCGTGGTATCTGCTGTCCGGCTCGGCGATGCTGTTCGCCACCGGCACCACGCTGCGCGACATCGGCGACCACGCGGTCCATCCGCTCGACGACGCGTTCACTCTGCTGGGTTATCTCGGCGTCGGGCTCGCGGCGCTGATCTGGTTGTGGCCGCGCCAAGTGCACGGCGACTACGACCTGCTCCTGGACTCGGCCCTGATCGGGCTCGGCGCGCTGCTCGCCTCCTGGACCTTCCTCATCTCCCCGATCCTGCAATCCACCGCGACCGGGCTGGACGCGCTGTTGGCGGCGACCTACCCGGTACTCGACGCGCTGCTGCTGACCTTGGTGGCGCACTCCATGGCGACCTCCACGCGCGCGGAGACCTCGCTGTGGTTGCTGCACGCCGGACTCGTCGCGGTGCTGCTCGGCGACTTGGGCTACAGCCTGGAGACCGCGGGCGCGACCGTGTTCGGGCGTGAAGTGCTGCTGGCTCCCCTGCTCGCCGCCTACGCCACCGTGGGCGCCGCGGCGCTGCACCCGACCATGACCGCGCTCGGCACGCCACGGCGCATCCACCCACACCACTCCAGGCAGCGCGCCAGCCTCATCGCGATCGCGCTGATCGTGGCCTCACTGGTGCCGGTGGTCGGGTCGAGCCTGCGCCCGCTCGATCGCGTGGTGGTGTCGTCGCTGTTCGGGTTACTGCTGATCGGCATGCTGGTGCGCAGCGAGCGCGCCATCGTGCGCAGCGCCCGCAGCGAGCGGCGCGCGCAGTACCAGGCCGACCACGACATACTCACCGGATTGCTGAATCGAGCCGCACTGCTGCGCGCGCTGCGGCAGCGCGGCGAACAGTGGGCCGAGCAACCGATCTCGCTGCTGTTCATCGACCTCGACGGCTTCAAGCGGGTCAACGACAGCTACGGGCACGCCGTCGGCGACGAACTCATCTCGACGGCGGCCGGCCGGATCCGGCGGGTCGCGCGCCACGAGGACGTGGTGACCCGCTACGGCGGCGACGAATTCGTCGTACTCGCCCGGCTCGCCCGGCCGGAGGCCGCCGTGCTGGCCGAACGGCTGCTCGGCGCGTTCGTCCGGCCGTTCGGGCTGAGCGCCGGGGAGATACCGATCACCGCGAGCGTCGGCGTGGCGTGCGTCGGTCCGCGCAGCTCGGACACCGACGTGCACGGCCTGCTCCGGGACGCGGACGCGGCCATGTACCACGCGAAGCAGTACTCGCTCGGTTACGCGTTCCACGAGGACGTGCGGCACACGCCTCCCGGCACCGAGCGACGGATCTGGCGCACGGCTGCCCGATCCGCCAGTCCCGCGGTGTGACTCAGTCGCTCAGCTCGTTCAGCAGGCGCTTGGCCTCCTCGAGCTCGGCCTGTAACTGCTGCACCTTGGCCTCCTGCACCCCGCGCAACGCGTCCAGGACGCCCGCGACCACCTCGGCGACCTCCGGATGCAGGATCTTCGCCGCCTGTGCCACCGTGGAACCGGCCACCGGAAGACCGCGCAGGGTGCGCTTCTTCCCGCTGACCACGTCGATGGACCACTCGCCGTCGGCGGTGCCGGTGAGCGTCACGGTGACCTCGGGCGCCTTGGCCTTGCGGGCGGCGGCCGCTTTGGCCGGTTTGGGCGCCGCGGCCTGCTTGGCCGCGCTGTCGGCTCGACTCGCTTCCGCGGCCGCCGCGGGCTTCGGGGTGGCCGCGGGCGCGGGTGCGCTCGGCCGCGCGGGCTCGGTCGTGGTGCTCGTCGTGGTCGACGACTGCGTCACAGGGGATTCCTTCCGTGTTGTCGACTTCTGCTGGGCGGTGGCGCCCGCCGCCCCTCGCGGCGGCTTGGTCAAGGTCACCTCGGTGGGAGAGAAGGACAGTACATCCTTCGATCCGGTCGGCCGGACCTGGAGGAAGTCACCGTCGGCAGGGTCGCCGAGCGCGATCACCTTGCCAGAGCGCCCCTCCGGCACGCCGACCGCGGCGGAGGTGAACCACACCATGGGCGGGCTGCCACCGGCTATCTCCGCGGCGATCTGTTGAATCTCGCTGTCCGACAAGGGCTGCGGCTTGGTTCGTGGGGACGACATGGGTAACTCCGAGCGATTTCGTGGTTGGCTGCGTGCACAGATGATGCCGCACGACGCCGACAGATTCGCGAGCCACCGTCGAATAGGGGCGGCGGAGGGCATCGTTCACGCATCCAGCGAATAGTGGGCAACACATGCCGTCACCCTGCGGACAGCCCACAGACCACAACGCTTCGGCGTCCTTTGCGAGAAAACCAGTGCTGGAGGCCTTCTCGCACCAGTGCTGGAGGCCTTCTCGCACCTCAACCGGCCCGACGTCACCGACTGGCCTGCCCAGGTAGGTCGACTGCGCCGAACAAGCCCGCTCAACTCGCGTCCGTCGGCGCGCGCAGCGCCGGAAACCAGATGTCGGTGAGTACTTCGACGGCTTGCTCCACCGAGACGTCGATGGTGCCCTGCATCGCCCATCGGGTGAAGAACCGCTCCAGTTGCGCGACGAGCAATTCCACGCGCAACCGCGCCTCGTCACGCCGGTCGGCGGGCCACGCCGCGAGGTAGGCGGTCATCGCGTTGGGCAATGCGAGGATGCCGTCGCGGGCGATCTCGCGAAACTCCGGTTCCAGCGCGGTCGCCTCGTCCCAGGCGGGCAGCAGGTCTTTGTACTCCTGGAACCACTCGATGGCGCGGGCCATCCAACGGGCGAACTCGGCGCGCGAACCGGTCTCCAGCACCCGATCGAGGTCCTGATAGGAATGCAGCACGGTAGACAGGGTGCCCTGCTGGGCGATCGCACGCAGGATCTCCTGCTTCCCCGCGAAGTGCAGATAGAACGTGGCGCGGCTGCAACCGACGGCGGCGACGATGTCGTCCACCCGCACCGCCGCGTAGCCGCGGGTGGCGAACAGCTCCTTGGCGCCCTCCATCAGCCGGACCCTGGTCTGCTGCTTCTGCTCGTCCCGCAGGTTCGCGCTCGCGTTCGTACGCATGGTGAACAGGTACCCCGTATCCGTGAAAAGAGGGACTGACGTGCGGTTGACGCCGCCCGAGTCTACGCGGGAACAGGAGCGATGGACAGTGCGTCACTCACTAGACACAGTGTCTAGCGAGTGTTACTTTGTTGCCTACGTCACTCCGGCGCGTGAGCCGCACCGGACGGTTCGGCCGTCACCGACGACGGCCTCCAGCACGAGGACAGTGAATGACGTCAACCGCACTCCCCCGCGTCTGCGTGATCGGGGCGGGTCCCTCCGGGATCACCGCCGCCAAACGCCTGAACGATTACGGCATACCGTTCGACTGCTACGAAGCGTCCGACGAAGTCGGGGGCAACTGGTACTTCAAGAACCCCAACGGCATGTCGGCGTGCTACCAGAGCCTGCACATCGACACGTCCAAGTTCCGCCTGGCCTTCGAGGACTATCCCGCGCCCGACGAGTGGCCGGACTTTCCCCACCATTCGCAGCTGTTCCAGTACTTCCGCGACTACGTAGACCATTTCGGCATCCGCGACCGGATCGTGTTCGACACCAGGGTGACCGCCGCCGAGCGCGGGACGGACGGCCGCTGGCTGATCAGCACGAGCGACGGGAGCACCAAGGACTACGACGCGCTCATCGTCTGCAACGGGCACCACTGGGATCCCCGCCTTCCGGACTACCCGGGCGAATTCGACGGCACGCTGCTGCACAGCCACGCCTACAACGACCCGTTCGACCCGGTCGACATGCGCGGCAAGCGCGTCGTGGTGGTCGGCATGGGCAACTCGGGCCTGGACATCGCCTCCGAGCTGTCGCAGCGGTTCATCGCGACGAAGCTCTACGTCTCCGCCCGGCGCGGAGTCTGGGTACTGCCGAAGTACGTCAACGGCAAGGTCGGCGACAAGCGCTCGATGCCACGGTGGATGCCGCCGAAGCTGGGCCTGAAACTCAAGCAGCGTTTCGTCCGCAAATTCCGCGGCAACATGGAGGACTACGGCCTGCCCAAGCCCGACCACCTGCCCTTCGAGGCGCATCCATCGGCGAGCGAGGAGTTCCTGCACCGCGCGGGCTGCGGCGACGTCACGTTCAAGCCCGCGATCACCGCGCTGGAAGGTTCGCGGGTGCGCTTCGCCGACGGCAGCGCCGAGGAGGTGGACGTGATCGTCTGCGCCACCGGTTACCGCATCTCCTTCCCGTTCTTCTCCGATCCGGAACTGCTGCCCGACAGCGACAATCGCTTCCCGCTGTTCAAGCAGATGGTGAAGCCCGGCATCGACAACCTGTTCTTCCTCGGGCTGGCCCAGCCGCTGCCCACGCTCGTGAACTTCGCCGAGCAGCAGAGCAAACTGGTCGCCGCCTATCTGACCGGCCGTTACCACCTGCCGCCCGCGGAGGAGATGCGGGCGGCCATGCGGTCCGCGGAGTCGGCCAGGTCGGGGCGCTACTACGACTCGCCCCGGCACACCATCCAGATCGAATTCGAACCGTACGTGCGGGACATGCGGCGGGAGCTGGCGCGCGGCGCGAAACGCGCCACCGCCGCGGGAAACGCGCTGCCGGTTCCCGGCCGCACGCCCGAACACGTGTGAGGCGGCGATGACCACTACCACGGGCACCGAAACCTCGGGATTCTGCGCCGAACGATTCGCACGGGTCCGCACGGAACTGGAGTTCCGGCTCGCCTCCGGCGACGAGCTGGGCGCATCGATCTGCGTCACCGTCGACGGCGAAACGGTCGTCGACCTCTGGGGCGGCTACCGCGACCGGGAACGCACGCAGCCGTGGACCGAGGACACCTTGGTCAACGTCTTCTCCATCACCAAGACCATGACCGCGCTGTGCGCCCTGCTGCTGGTCGAGCGCGGCGAACTGGACGTGCACGCGAAGGTGGCCAGGTACTGGCCGGAATTCGCGGCGAACGGCAAGGGCGACATCGAGATTCGTCATCTGCTCGCGCACACCTCCGGCGTCTCCGGGTGGCAGCCGCCGATCGAGCTCGCCGATATCTACGACGCGGAAGCCTCCGCCGCCCGTCTCGCGAGCCAGCCGCCGTGGTGGGAGCCCGGCACCGCCTCCGGCTACCACGCGCTGGCCTACGGCCACCTGATCGGCGCGGTGATCCGCCGCGTCACCGGACGCTCGCTGGGCGAGTTCTTCGCCGAGGAGCTCGCCGGGCCGCTGGGCGCGGACTTCCACATCGGCACCGCGCCCGAGCACCACGGGCGGATCGCGACCTTGATCCCGCCCGCCATGCCGGAATTCGACATGGCCGCGCTCGACCAGGAAAGCGTGCTGGTCAAGACGCTCACCAGCCCGCTGCTCGACATCGTCGAGACGGCGAGCGCCGGGTGGCGGCAAGCCGAGATCGGCGCGGTGAACGGCCACGGCAACGCCCGTTCGGTGGCGCGGGTGCAATCGCTGGTGTCCTGCGGCGGCGAACTGGCCGGACGGCGGCTGCTGTCGGAGCGGACGATCGAGCTGATCTTCCAGCAGCAGTCCGACGGCGTGGATCTCGCGCTTGCGGTGCCGCTGCGATTCGGCATCGGCTACGGTCTGCCGCAGCGGCAGACCGCCCCGGAGGTTCCCGACGGCCGGGTGTGCTGGTGGGCCGGGTACGGAGGCGCGATGGTGGTCAACGACCTCGAGCACCGCACCACGTTCGCCTACGCCATGAACCGGATGGCGCCGGGGCTGATCGGCTCCGACCGCGGCGATGCCTATCTGCGCGCGACGTTCGCGGCGGTGCGCGGATGATGCGGGCACTGCAGCTCACCGAGCCCGGTGTGCTGGAACTGCGCGAGGTACCGATTCCGGAGATCGGTCCCACCGATCTGCTGCTGCGGGTGGGCGCGGCGGGCATCTGCCATTCGGATCTGCACGTGCTGCACATCCCCTTCCGGATGCGCGAGGAACCGTTGACCCTCGGCCACGAGATCGCGGGCACCATCGAAGCCGTCGGCGCCGGGGTCGGCGGCCGCCGGGCGGGCGAGCGCGGCATCGTGTATCTGTGCTGGTCGTGCGGGGTCTGCCGGGAGTGCGTCGGCGGCAACGAGAACGTCTGCCTCGCCGCGGGCCGCACCGCCATGCCGCCGTGCCCCGGACTCGGGCCGGACGGCGGGATGGCCGACTACGTCCGGGTGCCCGCGAGTTCGTTCGTGCCGATCGGCGACCTCGATTTCGCCGAGGCCGCGCCGCTGGCCGACGCCGCGCTGTCGAGCTACCACGCCATCCGCGGCGCCCGTGATCGGCTGCGGCCGGGGTCGGTGGCGGTGGTCGTCGGGATCGGCGGCCTGGGCCACCTCGCGGTGCAGATCCTCGCCGCGACCACGGCGGCCAGGGTGCTGGCCGTGGACGTGAGCGCCGACAAGCTCGAACTCGCCGCGCGGTGCGGTGCGGCCGAAGGACTTCTCGCGGGCGACGACACGGCGAAGGAGATCCTCGACCGGACCGCAGGTCGCGGCGCGGACGCGGTGTTCGACTTCGTCGGCGTCGACGCCACCGCGCGGCTCGCGGTGGAATCGGTGGCGCCCGATGGGGCCTACCGCATGGTCGGCCTCGGCGGTGGCGCGCCGGAGATCACGGCGGCGCCCGCCACCGGCATGGGCTGGCCGTGGGGCGCCACGGTCCGGAAATCCTACGGCGGCACCAGGTCCGACTTGATCGACTCCGTGGCGTTGGCCGCGGCGGGCAAGCTGCGCGCCGAAGTGGAGCGCTATCCGCTGGCCGACGGCCGCGCGGCCCTCGACCGGCTGGAGCACGGGCTGATCACCGGCCGCGCCGTGCTGATCCCAGAGCCGTGACGAATCAACCCTTGCGCAGTGACGAGGAAGTATCCGATATGACAAAAGCAATCGACCCGCAGACGTTCGTGGCACAGGCCGCGAGCAGGCTCACCGGACCCGGCGGTCGATTCGAGATGGTGGTCGAGGACGTGCTCGGCGCGCCGCTGCCGGTGGTGCGCCATCGCAAGTCCTCGCTGCGGGAAGTGCTCGTCGCCGCGGCCGCGCACGGCGACCGGGACTATCTGGTCACCGCGGACCGCAGGATGTCGTTCACCGAGCACGCCGCCGCGGTCGCGGCGCTGGCCACGGCCCTGCGCGACCGCTTCGGCGTCGGCAAGGGCGACCGCGTGGGCATTCTCGCCGCGAACACCCCCGAGTGGGTGCTCACCTTCTGGGCGGCCCAAGCGCTCGGCGCGATCGCGGTGGGTTACAACGCGTGGTGGGCCCCGCGCGAGATCGCCTACGGCGTCGAGCACACCAGCCCCACCGTGCTCGTGGTCGACGCGAAGCGCGCGGCGCTGGTGGCGGAACTGGATATCCCGGTCCCGGTGCTCACCATGGAACACGACATACCCGCGCTGCTGGCCGAATACCGCACCGACGACCTGCCCGACACCGAGATCGACGAAGACGATCCCGCGGTGATCCTGTACACCAGCGGCACCAGCGGACGACCCAAAGGGGCGGTGCACTCGCACCGAAACCTGGTGGCGGTCACCGACTATCACGTCTTCAACGACGCGCTGGCCGCCGCGCTCACCGGGGCGGGCGAACTGCCGAGCGGGCGGCGCTTCCTGCTCACCTCGCCGCTGTTCCACATCGCCAGCCTGCACAACCTGGTGGTTCCCCGGCTGGTCACCGGCGACGCGGCGGTGATCCACCAGGGCTCGTTCGACGCCGACCGGGTGCTGCGGCTGATCGAGGCGCAGCGGGTCACCAACTGGGGCGCCATGCCGACCATGGCGACCAGGATGCTCGAACTCGACCTGTCCGACTACGACCTGTCCTCGCTCGCTTCCTTCTCGCTGAACTCCGCGCCGTCCTCGGCCGCGTTGCAGGAGAAGCTGCGCGATCAGCTGCCCGTCGCCCGCAACGCGCTGGTGACCAGCTACGGGCTCACCGAATGCAGCACCGCCGCGACGCTGGCGAGCCCGGCCGAGCTGGCGGCGTTCCCGGACACCGTCGGTCGTCCGGTCGTCGGGGTCGCGCTGGAGATCCGCGACAGCGCGGGCAACGTGGTCCCCGACGGCACCGAAGGCGAGATCTGCGTGCGCAGCCCTTACGTGATGCTGGGCTACTGGCAGAACGAGGCGGCGACCGCCGCGGCGATCACCGCCGACCGCTGGTTGCGCACCGGCGATATCGGGGTGCTGGAGGACGGCAGGCTGCGCTTGTCCGGGCGTCGTTCGGATCTCATCCTGCGCGGCGGGGAGAACGTCTATCCCACGGAGATCGAGCAGTGCCTCGAGGAGCATCCCGCGGTGCGCGAGTGCGCGGTGCTCGGGGTACCCGACGCCGACCTCGGACAGCAGGTCGCCGCCGTGGTCGTGGTCGAAACCGCCACGGCGGCCAGCGAAGAGGAGCTGCGCGCGTTCGCCGCCGAGCGGCTCGCCTACTACAAGGTGCCCGCCCGCTGGCGGCTCACCACCACCGCACTACCGCGCAACGCGACCGGCAAGGTCATACGCGCCGATCTCGAGGTGTAAAGCCATGTACGACATCATCATCGCGAACGGCCAGTGGTTCGACGGCACCGGCGCGCCCTCGGCGATCCGGCACCTCGGCATCCGCGACGGGCGCGTCGCGACCGTCTCGGCCGACCCGATCGAGGACCCCGACTGTCCGAACATCGTGGACGCCACCGGGAAATGGGTGATCCCGGGCATGCTCGACATCCACACCCACTACGACGTGGAGGTGCTCCAGCATCCCGCGCTGACCGAATCGCTGCGCCACGGCATCACCACGGTCCTGCTGGGCTCGTGCTCGCTGTCGACCGTCCACGTCGACGCCTCCGACGCGGGCGACCTGTTCGCGCGGGTCGAGGCGATTCCGCGCAAGCACGTCCTCGCCGCGGTCGGCGAGCACAAGACCTGGCGCTCGGCGCACGAATACGCGGCCGCCCTGGAACAACTGCCGCTGGGCCCGAATGTCGCCGCGTTCATCGGGCATTCGGACATCCGCGCCGCGGAAATGGGTCTGGAGCGCGCGACCCGCAAGGACGTCCGACCCGATGCCGCCGAACTGGCGGGGATGGCGGCGAAGCTGACCGAGGCGCTGGACGCCGGGTTCGTCGGCATGTCCTCCCAGCAGCTGCTGTTCGACAAACTCGACGGCGCGGTGTGCCGATCGCGCACCCTGCCGTCCACCTACGCGACCACCCGGGAACGGCGCAGGCTCAACGCCATCCTGCGCCGGCGCGGGCGGGCACTACAGGGCGGACCCGACGTGTCCCGCCCGCAGAGCCTGGTGACGATGGCGGCCGGTAGCCTCGGCCTGTTCCGCAAGCCGCTGAAGGTCAGCCTGCTCTCGGCCGCCGACCTCAAGGCCATTCCCGGCATCGCGTACCTTTTCCCGCTGATCGCGCGAGTGCTCAACGCGCTGGGCGGCGATTTCCGCTGGCAACACCTTCCGGTGCCGTTCGAGGTCTACGCCGACGGCATCGACCTGGTGGTGTTCGAGGAGTTCGGTTCCGGCGCCGAAGCGCTGCACCTCGCCGACCGAGTGGACAAGCGCCGGGAACTGTTGCGCGACCAGCAGTACCGGCGCCGCTTCCGCAAGGACTACGACAAGAAATTCGGTCCACGGGTGTGGCACCGTGATTTCTTCGATGCGCGGATCGTGGAATGCCCGGACGCGAGCGTGATCGGCAAGACCTTCGGCGAGGTGGGCGCGGAGCGCGGCGGCACGCACCCGGTGGACGCGTTCCTCGACCTCGTGGTGGAACACGGCGGCAAGGTCCGCTGGCGTACGACGATCTCCAACCACCGACCGGAAGTGCTCGATCGGCTCGCCGCCGACCCCGGCGTGCAATTGGGCTTCTCCGACGCGGGAGCGCATCTGCGCAACATGGCGTTCTACAACTTCGGGCTCCGCTTCCTGCGCCGGGTGCGCGACGCCGCGAACGCGGGCCGTCCGTTCCTGTCGATGGAACAGGCGGTGCACCGGCTCACGGGCGAACTCGCGGACTGGTACGGCCTGGACGCCGGACATCTGCGGGTGGGCGACCGAGCGGACGTCGTCGTGCTCGATCCGGCTTGCCTGGACGATTCGCTGGACGCCTACCACGAATCCCCCATCGCCCCCTTCGACAACCTGTCGCGCATGGTCAACCGCAACGACGAGGCGGTCACCGCGGTCTTGGTCGGCGGCGTGCCGGTGTTCGGCGGCGGCGCGCCCGCCGCGGAGCTCGGCGCCCGGCGGACCGGCCGTTTCCTGCGCGCGGCGACCGCCACCGGATAGTCCAACCGCCCGCTCGGTCCGGTTCGTCCACGTAAAATCGCTGGTACCCGGCGGTTCGCTCGCCGGTGGTTCGTAGGGAGTCAGCGTGGACGTATTCGAACATCGGGGCAGGTCCGTGGTCTTCGACCGCACGGGCAGCGGGTCTCCGGTCGTGTTCCTGCACAACGCGGGCACGCAACGCCGCATCTGGGACGACCAAGTCGCGGCACTGCGGGACTCGCATGAGGTCTTCGCGCTCGACCTGCCCGGCTACGGGCAGTCCGACCAGCCCGCGACCGGCTACCGCCTCACCGATTACGTCGACATGCTCACGGCGTTCCTCGACGCCCAACGCGTCACCGACGTGGTGCTGATCGGCAACTGTCTCGGCAGCGCCACCTCGCTGCGCTACGCCATGGGTCATCCCGACCGGGTGCGCGCGCTCGTCCTGATCAATCCGCTCACCTTGGACACCGTGAGTTCGGGGCAGTCGGCGGGCCTGGCCTGGCTGGACGCGCGGCTGCCGCTGGCGCCGCTGGCCCGCCGGATCAGCCTGCCGAACCCGGTGGTCTCGCTGATCGTCGGCAATCAACTCGGCCCCCGCGGCCGGCGCCTGCGCACTCAGCACGAGCCGCGCGTGCGGGCGTACTGGACCGATCGGGGCAGGCTGCGAGCTCTGCACGGCTTGGTGCAGGATTTTCCGTCCTACCGCGCGTTGGACACCTTCGAGCCGCCCGCCGGTTTCCCGCCGATCTGCACGATCTGGGGGCGACGTAACCGCATCCTGTCGGCGAAGGCGGGCGGACGGCTGAACGGCAAGCTGCGCCCGCACACGGCGGTGGAACTACCGGACTGCGGTCATCTTCCGATGGTGGAGGCTCCGGAGCGAGTCGCTTCGATCATCACCGGCTTCCTGGCCGCGACCGACGTCCCCGCGCGCGAGCGGTCCGGCGGCCGCTGAGCCACACTCACAGCGGTGCCACGGTCGGGCACAGTTCGGCGAAACTGGCCGAGTGCACCCCGCATCCGGCGCATTCGAACACCATGCCCATGTCCAGCATCCAGTGGATGCGGGTATGGCAGGTCTCGCAGAGGAAATCCACACCCGCCGGATGGCAGCAAGACCGTTTACGGATGAACCATTCCGCGCGATGACGGCAGGGCACGGAATCGAAGCGGAACGTGCACTTCGGCGCGGCGGGCAACTCGGCGACGACGGCATCGAAAGCCGTTGTGGCCGTACGGGTGTTCACAGCGGATACCTTCCGGCGGAGCAGGGGCGGGAGAACGAGCGGTGCGGCGGCGCCTTCTACCCCCTGGATCGATCTCTCTCGATCAGCTGTTACCCGGATGAGTCCGCTTTCACACGGCGGCGGACCGGCTTGTTTGGTCACGAATCGCGCGGGAATCCGAATTGTGACGCCATCGAGGGAAGGGGTTCTATCATGTTGTTGCGCCGACTCGCCCGGCCGCTACTGGCCACCGTGTTCGTGGTCGACGGGGTCGATACGCTGCGGCACCCGGACGAGCGGGTGAAGTCCGCGAACGCACTGCTGGAGCGGGGGCAACGACAGCTGCCCGCGGAGGTCGCCGCGAAATTGCCATCGAATCCGTCGACCGTCGTGCAGGTCAACGCCTTCGCTCAGGTGGGCGGCGGCGTTTTGCTGGCCCTCGGCAAGGCACCGCGACTGGCCGCCTTGGTGCTCGCCGCGACCGTCGTGCCCGCGGCCGTCACCGAGCAGGACTTCTGGAACGAACAGGATCCCGCCCGCAAGTCGGCGAAGCGCAACGCGTTCCTCAAGGATCTCGGGCTGCTCGGCGGACTGATGATCACCGCCGCCGATACCGAGGGCAAGCCTTCGCTGGGCTGGCGCGGCCGCAGGGCCGCACGCGATGCCGCCGCCGCGGTGACCGCGGCGTTGCCGTTCGGCGCGGCCTCTGACACCGCCACCGGCGCGGCACTGCGCAAGCACGCGCACGAGGCCGCGGACAAGGCGCGGGCAGTGGGCGCGGTGGCCGCGAGCAAGGGGGCGGAACTCGCCGAATCGGCCCAGCGGCACCGGCCCGGGTGGGCGGAATCGGCGAAAGAGCACGGCAGCGACTGGGCCGAGACCGCCAAGACGCACGGGCAGGAGTGGGCCGAGATCGCCAAAGAACACGGTGCCGACTGGGCGGAGATCGCCAAAGAACGCGGCGCGGACTGGGCCGAAATCGCGAAAGAGCGCGGCGCGGAATGGGCCGAGATCGCCAAGGAGCGCGGCGCCGAATGGGCGGAGGTCGCCAAGGAGCAGAGCGTTCACCTCGCGGATCTGGCGAAGCAGCGCGGCGCCGAATGGGCGGAGATCGCGAAAGAGCGCGGACCTGAGCTCGCCGACGCGGCCAAGGAACGCGGTGTGCACGCGGCACACCTGGCGCGCGAGCGTGGAGCCCAGACCGCGCACGCGGCCCGCGACGCGATCGAGTCACGTCGCCACTGACGCTTCGCGACAGGCTTCGCCTCGGCCCGGCCGCGAGGGACGTGCCCGGCGAGCCAGTCGTGCACAAGCGGGCCAGCTGGGGCCCGGCTCGGCCTCATGAGCGTTCGGTAGCGGGCGTCGCGCGACGCCCGCTACTTCGCGGACGAGCATCCGTTTCTTCGCTCACGCCTTCGAGCGACTTGCGGTTGCGCGCCGGTCGGGCGGTCTCGCCGTAATCGTGCGCGAGGTCGATGAGTGCCGCGCCGAGCGAGGAGACCCGCTGGAACCGGTCGGCCAGGCCGGTGATCTCGATCGCCCGGTAACCGGCCGCACGATGGTGGTCAGCATCATCCGGCCGCGCGAGCGCGCCGCCTCGGTCTGCGCCTCGACCAGGACGCTCAGTCCAGCCGCCGCAAGGAAGGCGACCGGCGAGAGTCAGCGCCACCGCGCGAACTTCGTGGCGGGAAGCACTTTTGCGGCCGGAGCCCTAAGAGGTGCTCGCGCTCCCGCCGCAGGAGATGGTGACGGCTTCGCCGTTGAAGTGGCGGCCGTGCTCGGAGACCAGCAGCAGCATCGCCTCGGCCACCTCGGCGGGCTGGATCAGATCACCGTTGGGCGGCCCGGATTCGATGATCGCCATCCAGTCCTCCTTGGTGGGATTCTCCTTGTCCGGCATCATGAGCCGCCAGGTCGCCGGATTCTGGATCATGTCGGTGTCCACGCCGGAGGGCAGCAGCGCGTTCACCGTGATGCCGTACTCCGCCACTTCCAACGACAGTGACTTCACCAAGCCGAGCACGCCCCATTTGCTCGCGGCGTAGTGCGCCGCGTTGCGCACGCCCATCTTCGCCACGATGGAGGAGGTGGCCACCACGCGACCCCAGCGGCGCTCGATCATGTGCGGGACGACCGCGCGGAAGCTGTGGAACACGCCCGTCAGGTTCGTGTCGATCATGTCCCGCCACAACCGCTCGTCCATCTCGGCTACGGGCGAGTTGGACGCGATGCCCGCATTGGCGACGAGGATGTCGATGCGGTCGAACTCCTCGAGCGCGCGCTCGGCGACCGTCCGCATCTGTTCCAGGCTGCGCACGTCGGCTCGGACGGCGACACAGCGGCGGCCGGTCCGCTCGACCAGCGCGGCGGTCTCGGCCAGGTCGCCGGGGGTGCTCAGCTCGTAGGGCAGGCCGGGCACCGGTGCGGCGATATCGCACACCACGATGTCCGCGCCCGCGTTCGCCAGCGCCAAGGCGTGCGCGCGCCCCTGTCCGCGGGCGCCGCCGGTGATCACCGCCACCCGGTCGTCGAGGTTGCCCATGACTGGCCCTTCGTCGGTCGGTACCTGCTTCGGCCGCCCCCATCGTGTCATGGGCGAACGAGCTGAACTCCCGGTTTTCCGCCGGCCGCGTCGCCAAGGCGATTTTCCCAGAGTTGGGAACCGGGCCGCACCCGCTGCCGGGCACGACGTGCGCTTCTGCGTGCCGCAGCACGTCCGCAACCTGCGTAGACGGGGTCGCTGCGCCGAATTGTCCAGGGAGAGTGGAACAATGGGCACGATCTCGGCGCCGGAGCGGGCACGGCCATGGCACGGACGAGCCGACCCGACTGCGGCACGGAGACCACATGCACCCATTTCGACCCGGTCCAGCGACCGACCGTCCGCGATGTACGCTGCGCCCCGGAACGATCTCGCCCGTGCCCACGCGTCGTTCCAGGCACGAGCGTCGCATTGACATGGTTTCCTGGGGGCCCGATGACCGATTGTGAGTACCTTCCCGTGAATCTCGACCGACAGCTCGACGCCGAACCGACCGAGCACGACAACACCCTCGCCGACCGGCTCGCCAGCCCGCGGCTGCGCAGGCTGCTGCACACGGCCATCGGCCTGTCCGAGGACTCCGTCGACCTGCTGACGACCATGACCACGCGCCTGCGCGCGGCCGAGGGCATGATCCTGCGCGACCCGCTCGAGGACTACTGACCCACGGGCGGTCGCGGCCGGGGACACCGGGCGGGCAGCCGGCGGGGCGGGTTGCCGAACCGGCAACGATATTTGCCGTTCCGGTCGGCCCGATGGATGGTGGGACGCATGAGTGCGACACCCCATCACCACGCCGACCGGACGACGCCGACGACTGTCGAGTACTGGGAGGCCTTCTACCAGGAGCGCGACCAGATCTGGTCCGGACGGCCGAACTTCTTGCTGGTGCGTGAGCTCGAAGCCGTCCCCCCTGGCACCGCACTGGACCTGGGCTGCGCCGAGGGCGCCGACGCGATCTGGCTGGCCGGGCGCGGCTGGCGGGTCACGGCGGTCGACGTGTCGGAGACCGCGCTGGCCCGAGCCAGGACGAACGCGGCCCGCCAGGGAATCGACGGCGAAATACATTGGCAGCGGCACGATCTGGACCACACCTTCCCCGCGGGAAGTTTCGACCTCGTCACGGCGCAGTATCTGCACTCACCGGCGGCGAAGGACGGCGAACGGACGCGCATCCTGAGCCGGGCGGCCGATGCGGTGGCTCCCGGCGGGCTGTTGCTGATCGTCGGTCACGCGCAATGGCCCTCCTGGGTACTGGAACCACCCGCCGACGTGCATTTCCCGACCACTGCCGAAGTACGGGCCGGTCTCGCGCTGGATCCGGCCGAATGGCACGTGGAAGTGGACGAGGAGGTCGAGCGCGAACACGCGAGCCCCGAGGGCAGGCCGGGCACGCGAAAAGACAACATCCTACGAATTCGCCGCAGCTGACGGGGAAGAGCAAATAACGGGCCAATCTCCTTGCAGCCGAGGAGAATTCGCGGAGCCCGCGCACGGAATTAACTCCGATATTACTCAGGATTCATGGTGCCGAGACGGATTTCTCGCTACTGTGGACGAAGCCTACAGTGCGGTGGGAATCGAGAATCTCACGTCGGTCGGGGGGAAATTCGCCCGTAGGAGAGTTCCCAGTGAAGTATCCCGTATGCGCTCGCGTGCTAGGCCCGTTGACGCTTGCCCTGAACAATCACAATGCGACGCCGACCGCGCAGAAGCAGCGGCAGTTGCTGGCATTACTTTTGGTCCGGCACGACACCGTTGTCCCGGTGACGACCCTGATCGAAGAACTGTGGAACGACGATCCGCCGCGCAGCGCGGTGACGGTCGTGCAAACATATGTGCTCGGCATCCGCAAGAAGATGGCGGAGCAACTCGGAGTCGGACAGGCGGAGGTGGCCGAACGCTATCTGCGCACGCGCAGCAAAGGCTATTCCTTCGACGTGCGGGACTGTGTGTTCGACCTGCGTGACTATCAGTCCATGTCCGACGCAGCCCGATGCGCCGCCAAGACCGGCGACGACGAGCGCGCGGTGGACCTGTTCAGCGCCGCGGAAGCGCTGTGGAGCGGTCCCGCGCTGGTGGACGTGGAGGGTGGCATCCCGCTCGCCGCCGAGATCTCGCATCTGGATCACCTGCGGCTGACCAACATCGAGTTGCGCGTGGAGGCGGAATTGCGACTGGGCAGGCATCGTGAGGTCTGTCCCGACCTGGCGCGGCTGACCATGCAGCATCCGCTGCACGAGCGGCTCCAGGCGTACTACATGTTCGCCCTGTGCCGGTCGGGCCAGCGCGCTCGCGCCCTGGCCTCCTACCAGCGATTCAGCCGTTCCATGCAGGACGAACTGGGGCTCGACCCCTGCCAGAAGCTGCAGAAGTTGCACCGGGACATCCTGACCGCCTCCGACGACTCGGTGAGCGCGATGCTCAACAGCCGCCACGCCGGTTACCTGATCGGGTGGTACTCCCCCGAGCACCGCGCCGCCGCCGAGACCGCCTGACGCCGACGCCCGGCCGCGATCGCCGCGGGCCGGGCGAACCTCCGGCGCGCTCATCCCCGCCCGAGGAGCTCGTCCACCAGCCCGGTGGTGTGCGTTGCGGCGCGCATGGCTGGATGGTCGAGCACCTCGTACAGGAAATCCCGGGTGGTCGCGACGCGGGCGCCGGAAATCCGGAATTCCGCCAGCGCCCGCCGCATCCGGGCCAGCGCCCGGTCCCGGTCCGGCGCCCATACCACCAGTTTGGCCAGCAGCGAATCATAGTGCGGAGGTATCGAATATCCGGCGTGCGCATGGGTGTCGACGCGGACGAAGGGGCCGCCGGGCGGGGTGAATTCCGCCAGGATTCCCGGAGCGGGCGCGAATTCCGCGGCAGGGTCTTCGGCATTGATCCGGCATTCGATCGCCGCGCCGCGCAGGACGATATCTTCCTGATCGATGCCGAGCGGTTGCCCCGCCGCGACTCGAATCTGCTCGGCGATGAGATCTATACCTGTCACCATTTCAGTGACCGGATGTTCGACCTGAATTCGGCAGTTCACTTCCATGAAATAGTAATTGCCGTCCCGATCGACCAGGAATTCCACGGTTCCCGCGCCGGTATACCCTGCCTCGAGCACACCGTGCACGGCGGATGCGCCCATTCGCTCGGCCAGACCGTCCGGCAGCAGCGGGGCAGGCGATTCCTCGATCAATTTCTGGTGCCTGCGCTGCACCGAGCAGTCGCGTTCACCCAGGTGCACGCCATTGCCGTAGGCATCGCACAGCACCTGGATCTCGACGTGCCTGGCGGCGGCGAGGTACTTCTCCAGGTACACCCGGCTGTCGCCGAACAGCATCCGCGCCGTCGCCCTGGTCTCCTGATATGCGCGCGGGAACGCCGCACTCTCGTGCACCACCTGCATGCCGCGCCCGCCTCCGCCCGCGGCCGCCTTGACGATCACCGGGTAGCCGATCGAATCCGCGAGCGCGTGCGCCTCGTCGAGTTCGAGCGGATCGAGGCTGCCCGGCAGCAGCGGCAGTCCCGCCTTCGCCATCAGCGTGCGCGCCGACTGCTTGTCGCCGAGCTGGGCCATCACGTCGGCGGGCGGCCCGATCAACGTGACGCCCGCCGCCCGGCACGCGTCGGCGAAATCCGGTGACTCGGAGAGGAATCCGTATCCGGGATGGATCGCGTCCGCGCCGGTGAGCTCGGCGGCGGCCAGGATCGCCGCGGCGTTCAGATAACTGCGCTTGGCCGCGGACGGGCCGATCTGCACCGCCTCGTCGGCGAAACCCACCACCGCCGACTCGGCGTCGGCGACCGAGTGCACCGCGACGGTGCGCACGCCGAGTTCGCGGCAGGTGCGCGCGACGCGCAGCGCGATCTCACCACGGTTGGCGATCAGGATCTTCTCGAACATTGCGCCACTCCTACGCGACCGACCGGACCAGGACCTGCCGCCGCGCGCCGAAGCGCCGGAACCGGGCGCGGCGCTCGTCGGCCAGCTCCGCACCGCTGCGACCGGACAGTTCGCCGAGGGTCGCGGTCAGGGCCCGGTGCAGCTGTTCGGCCGCGGCCACGGGGGCCGCGCCCACGTCGTCGCCCGGCTCGGGCAGCACCGCGTCGACGACACCGAGACGCAGCAGGTCCCGCGCGGTCAGCGACAGCGCGGCCGCGGCCTCCGGTGCGGCGGCGGGATCGTTCCACACGATCGCCGCGCAGCCTTCCGGGCTGATCACCGAGTACGTGCCGTTCGCGAACATCAGCACCCGGTTGGCGACGCCGAGCGCCAGGGCCCCGCCGCTGCCGCCCTCGCCGATCACCACGCTGATCACCGGCACCCGCAGCGCGGACATCAACCGGATGTTCTCCGCGATGACGATCGCCTGCCCCTGCTCCTCGGCGGTCGCGCCCGGATACGCGCCGGGCGTGTCGATCAAGGTGACCACGGGCAGCCCGAGCTTCTCGGCCAGGCGCATCAGACGAGCCGCTTTGCGATAGCCGGCCGGAGTCGGCATGCCGAAGTTGCGTTCCATCAGCTCCTTGGGGTCGTGTCCTTTCTGGTGGCCGATCACCATGACCGGCCGCCCGCCGAGCCACGCCGTTCCGCCGACCACCGCGGCGCAATCGCCGGAGATCCGGTCGCCGCGCAACTCGCGGAACTCGTCGAAGGCGAGTGCGAAGTAGTCCAGCGCGGTCGGCCGCTGCGGAGACCGCGCCCGGCGCACTTGTGTCCAGGGATCGGTCGCGGGAACGCGGGCCGGATCGGTGATCACGCCCGCGTCGGCGGGGACGAAGGTCTCGGCGGAATCGACCGGTCCCGCGGCCCGCAGCAGTGCGCCGAGCGCCTGGCGCAGGCCCGCGCGCGGCACGATCATGTCGACGAGCCCGCGTTCCAGCAGGAATTCGGCGGTCTGGAACTTCGGCGGCAATTCCTGCCGGATGGTCTGCTCGATCACTCGCCGTCCGGCGAACCCGAGCCGGGCGCCCGGTTCGGCGATCAGCACGTCGGAGAGAGTGGCGAAGGAAGCCGCGACGCCGCCGTAGGTGGGATCGGTGATCAGGGTGACGGTGAGGATGCCCGCCCGGTCCAGTTGCTCCAGCGCCGCGCTGGTCTTGGCCATTTGCATCAGCGACAGCGGGCCCTCCTGCATCCGGGCGCCTCCGGAGGCGGTGACAATGATCAGCGGAACACGTTGGGCCAGCGCGGTTTCGGCAGCGGCGGTGATCATTTCGCCGACCGCGGTGCCGAGGCTGCCGCCCAGGAATCGGAAGTCCATGGCGGCGATCACCACCGGCCTGCCCTCGATCGCGGCCAGCGCGCACAGCACCGCGTCGTGCATGCCGGTGCGGGAGCGCGCGGCGGCCAGCCGGTCCGGGTAGGGCTTGGTGTCGGTGAAGGTCAGCGGGTCTTCGTCGGTGGCGGCGACCGGCAGCGGCTCGAAGCGTCCCTCGTCGGCGAGCTGCTCGATGCGCTGCCGCGCGGTGATCGGCGTGTGCCTGCCGCATTCGCCACAGACGCCGAGGTCGCGGGCGAACCGCTTGCCGTACAGCGGGATCAGGCATGCCGGGCAGAGCACCCAGTCCGCGGCGCCGTGCTGGCCGTGTGCTGACTTCATCACGCGTGTCTCCTGTGCTCGGGAACAGGTGATCGGTCCGGGCGGCGCCGGCCGGGCGATCACAGCGACAGCCTGCGCCCCACCGCTCGAGAACAACTCGACTCGCTCGCTCGAGCGAGGTTCGAGGACCGTCCCCGATGCTCGATCGCACCATCGAAGGGAGAACGCCATGAACACCAATGCATCCGGTGGTGTGCGATGAGCCGCCGCGTTGTCGTCACCGGGCTCGGCGTCCGCGCGCCCGGCGGGTCGGGCAAGGACGAGTTCTGGAAGCTGCTGTCCGAGGGCCGCACGGCGACGCGCCGGATCTCGTTCTTCGACGCCTCGCCGTACCGGTCCCAGGTGGCCGGTGAAGCGGACTTCGACGCGGCGCTGGAAGGGCTGTCTCCCAGGGAGATTCGTCGCATGGACCGGGCTGTGCAGTTCGCCGTGGTCTGCGCGCGGGAGGCGGTGTCCGACAGCGGGCTCGACCTCGCGACGGTCGATCCGCACCGGCTCGGCGTGAGCCTCGGCAGTGCGGTCGCCGCGGCCACCAGCCTGGAGCGCGAATACCTGGTGCTGTCGGACTCCGGGAAGAACTGGCTGGTCGACGAGACGTATCTCTCTCCGCACATGTTCGACTACATGATCCCCAGCGTGATGCCCGCCGAAGTGGCCTGGAGCGTGGGCGCCGAGGGACCGGTGGCGATGGTCTCCAACGGATGCACCTCGGGACTGGACTCGGTGGGCCACGCGGTGCAGCTGATCCGCGAGGGCTCCGCCGACGTCATGGTTGCGGGCGCGTCGGACACCCCCATCACACCGATCGTGGTGGCCTGCTTCGACGCGATCAAGGCGACCACCCCGCGCAACGACGAGGCGGAGGTGGCCTCGCGGCCGTTCGACAACTCGCGCAACGGGTTCGTACTCGCCGAAGGCGCCGCGATGTTCGTGCTGGAGGAGTACGAGAGCGCGCGCAAGCGTGGCGCGCACATCTACGCCGAGATATCCGGGTACGCGACCAGGTGCAACGCCTACCACATGACGGGCCTCAAGGCCGACGGCCGCGAGATGGCCGAGGCGATCCGGGTCGCGCTCGACGAATCCAGGATCGACCCGACCGGTGTGCACTACATCAACGCGCACGGCTCCGGCACCAGGCAGAACGACCGGCACGAGACCGCAGCGGTGAAGCGCAGTCTCGGCGCGCACGCTTACGCCACGCCGATGAGCTCGATCAAGTCGATGGTCGGGCATTCGCTCGGCGCGATCGGCTCGGTCGAGATCGCCGCCTCGCTGCTGGCGCTGGAATACCAGGTGGTGCCGCCGACGGCGAACCTGCACGAACCCGATCCCGAATGCGATCTGGACTACGTGCCGCTGGTCGCCCGCGACCATCGGATGGACACCGTGCTCACCGTGGGCAGCGGGTTCGGCGGCTTCCAGAGCGCGATGGTGCTGCGTAAGGCGGAGGCGGTGGCGGCATGATCCTCGTGACCGGAATGGGAGTGCTCGCGCCGAACGGCATGGGCGTGGAGCGTTTCTGGGACGCCGTGCTGGCCGGGCGCGGCGGGATCGCGCCGCTCACCCGGTTCGACACCAGCGGTTCGTCGGCGCGACTGGCCGGACAGGTGGCCGATTTCGACGCCGGTGAGCACCTGCCGAGCAGGCTGCTGCCACAGACGGACGTCTCGACCCGGATGGCGCTGGTCGCCGCGCAGTGGGCGCTGGACGACGCGAAGGTCGACACGGCGACGATGACCGACTACGACATGGGCGTGGTGACCGGAAACGCTTCCGGCGGTTTCGAATTCACCCATCGCGAATTCAACAAGCTGTGGTCGCTCGGCTCCGAGCACGTAAGCGTGTACGAGTCCTTCGCGTGGTTCTACGCGGTCAACACCGGCCAGATCTCCATCCGGCACGGCATGCGCGGGCCGAGCAGCGCCTTGGTCGCCGAGCAGGCGGGCGGACTGGACGCGATCGGCCACGCGCGGCGCACCGTGCGGCGCGGGACCCCGCTGGTGGTCACCGGCGGCGTCGACTCGGCGCTGGACCCGTGGGGCTGGGCTTCGCATCTGTCCAGCGGCGGGGTGAGCGCCGCGACCGACCCCGACCGCGCCTATCTGCCTTTCGACGCCCGCGCCGCCGGCTACGTGCCCGGTGAAGGCGGCGCGATGCTGGTCGTGGAGGACGCCACCGCCGCGCGTGCCCGTGGGGTGCCCAAAGTGCACGGTGAAATCGCCGGCTACGCCTCGACCTTCGACCCGCCGCCCGGCTCCGGCCGTCCGTCGGGCCTGCGCCGCGCCGCCGAACTCGCGCTGGCCGACGCCGGGATGACGCCAGGTGACATCGACGTGGTGTTCGCCGACGCCTCCGGCATACCCGATCGCGACCGCGACGAGGCCGCCGCCATCGAGGCGCTGTTCGGGCCGGGCGGCGTTCCGGTCACCGCGTCGAAACCGCTGACCGGACGCCTGTTCTCCGGTGCGGGTCCGCTCGACGTCGTCACCGCGCTGCTGGCCATGCGCGACTCGGTGATCCCGCCGACCGCCCGCACCTCCACGCTCGCCGAGGACTACCGGATCGATCTGGTTCTCGGCGCCCCGCGCTCCGCCACCGTCGGCGGCGCGCTCGTCCTGGCACGCGGGCGCTGGGGTTTCAACTCCGCGGTCGTCGTGCGCGCCGTGTCCGATCGAGATCTGCCGAGGAGCGAATCATGACCATGACCATCACCGAACTACGCCGCATTCTGGTGGACTGCGCGGGCGGCGAGGACCTCGCCGAACTCGGCGGCGACATCGCCGCCGTGGAATTCGAGGAGCTGGGCTACGACTCGCTCGCGCTCATCGAGACCGCGGCGCGGATCCAGCGCGATTTCGGCGTGACGATCCCGGAGGAAGAACTCGTCGAGGTCAAGACGCCGCAAGAGCTGGTCGACATCGTGAACGCCCAACTGCGCGGTGCGGCATGAGCGGCGAAGTGATGTCCCACAGCAGGGTGGTGCAGGCCGCCCCGGACGTCGTCTACGGTCTGGTCGCCGACGTGACCAGATGGCCGGTGATCTTCGAGCCGAGCGTGCTGGTGCGCCACCTGCACCAGGGGCCGGACGAGGAGCGCTTCCGGCTGTGGGCGACCGTCGGCGGCGCGGTGAAGAACTGGACGTCGCGGCGGGTGCTGGACGCCGAGCAGCGCCGCATCGTGTTCGAGCAGGAACGCAGCCAGGCGCCGTTCGCGTCGATGGGCGGCGGCTGGTCGTTCCGCGAGATCGGTCCCGGCGCGACGAAGGTCACCTTGGACCACCACTTCGCGGTGGTGGACGGGGCCGATGCCGCGCAGGTCGCCGCGTCGGTCGATCGCAACAGCGTGGTCGAGCTCGCGGCGCTGGCCCGCGTCGCCGAGCTCGGCCACCCGGTGGACGAGGTGATCCACGCCTTCGAGGACACCGTGACGCTGGAATGCTCGTCCTCCGAGGCGTATGACTTCGTCTACCACAGCGAACGCTGGCCCGAGCAGGTGCCGCACGTCGGCCGCATCGAGCTCACCGAGGATGCCGAGGGCGTGCAGCTGATGGAGATGGACACGGTGACGGCGGGCGGTATCCCGCACACCACGAAGTCGATCCGGGTGTGTGTGCCCGGCGAGCGAATCGATTACAAACAGCTGGTGCCGCCCGCGATCCTGTTCGGCCACAGCGGTGCGTGGGAATTCGCCGAGGGTCCGGACGGCGCGGTGGTGACCGCGCGGCACACGGTCGCGATCAATCCCGAGGCCGCGCGCGAGATCCTCGGCGCGAACACCGATCTCGCCGACGCCCGCGCGTACCTCACCGAAGCGCTGTCCGCCAACAGTCGCAACACGCTGCGGTGCGCGGAACGCTGTGCCGCGACGACGAAGTCACCGACATGACCGCCACCGAGACGACCGCGACGCCGCGCGTACAGGAGATCGCCGACGGCGTCCACGCCTACACGCACAGCCGCGGCGGCTGGTGCGTCAGCAACGCCGGCGTGCTGACCGGGCCGGACGGCGCGGTGGTGATCGACACGCTGGCGACGGAAGGGCGCACCCGGGCACTCGTCGAGTTCGTCGACGGGCTGGGTACCGGCCCGGCCCGCGTCATCGTGAACACTCATCACCACGGCGACCACAACTTCGGCAATCATCTGTTCGGCCCGGCCGCCGTCGTCGTCGGCCACGACCGGATCCGGCCGGAGATGATCGAGACCGGCCTGGCGCTGACGAAGCTGTGGCCGGATGTCGAATGGGGCGATGTGCGGGTCACGTTGCCGAGCATCACGTTCAGCTATCACCTGACCTTGCACCAGGGCGAGCGCCGGGTGGAGCTCATTCACTTCGGCACCGCCGCGCACACCACCAACGACGTGGTGGCGTGGCTGCCCGAGGAGCGCGTGCTGTTCGCCGGAGACCTGGTGATGGCGGGCGCTGCGCCGTTCTGCCTGATGGGGTCGGTCAGGGGTTCCGTCAACGCGATCCGGCGGCTGGCCGCGCTGGGCGCCGAGACGGTCGTCGCCGGACACGGCCCCGTCACCGGACCTGAGATCTTCGACCAGACGCTGCGTTATCTGCGCTGGGTGCAGGACCTGGCCGTGGAGGGACGCGCACTCGGGCTGACGCCGCTGGCGATCGCGCTGGAGGCCGACCACGGTGAGTTCGCCGACCTGGTCGACCAGGAGCGGTTGGTCGGCAACCTGTATCGCGCCGATGCGGAACTGTCCGGCGGCGAACTCGGCGAGCCGCTGGACGTGCTGGCGATTTTCGACGAGATGGTGCTCTACAACGGCGGGCAGGTCCCCACATGCCTGGCGTGAGCACCGAATCCGTGCGGGTCTGCGTGATCGGCGGCGGCCCCGCCGGACTGATGACCGGCCTGCTGCTGGCGCGTTCCGGCGTGGAAGTGCTGGTGCTGGAGAAGCATCCGGACTTCCTGCGGGATTTCCGGGGCGACACCGTGCACACCTCGACACTGCTCGCGATGAACGAACTCGGCTTGGCCGAGGAATTCCTCGCGCTGCCGCACGTCGAGCTGCCTCAGCTGCCGATGGCGGCCGCCACCGGTCCGGTGGTGTTCGCCGACTTCAGCGCGCTGCCCGGGCCCTTCCCGTTCGTGGCGTTCATGCCGCAGTGGGATGTGCTGAATTTCCTCGCCGAGGCGGGCGGGCGCTACCCCGGCTTCCGGTTGGTGCAGGAAGCGGAGGTCACCGAGCTGATCCAGCGCGGCGGTGCGGTGACGGGCGTACGCGCCGAGACCGCTGACGGTCCGCTGGAGGTCAGCGCCGACCTGGTGATCGCCGCCGACGGGCGGCACTCGATCGTGCGCCGGTCGGGGCTGCTCGAGGTCGCCGCCAGCGCGGCGCCCATGGACGTGCTCTGGTTCCGCGTCGGCAAGCCGGAGGGCGAGCGCCTGCCCACCGTGCGCAGCGGGAAGGGATTCTTCATCGTCTGTATCGATCGCGGTGACTATCTCCAGGTCGCGTACATGATTCCGAAGGGCGGCTTCGCGACGATCCGGGCGGCGGGGCTGGCGCGGTTCCGTGCGGATCTGTCCGGCATCTATCCCGTGCTCGCGCCGCGTCTGGAGGCGGAGATCCAGGACTGGGACGACGTGAAACCCCTCGACGTCCGAGTGGATCGGCTGCGCCGCTGGTACCGTCCCGGCCTGCTGGCGATCGGGGACGCGGCGCACGCGATGTCCCCGGCGGGCGGGGTGGGCATCAATCTCGCGGTGCAGGACGCCATCGCGACCGCTCGCCTGCTGGCGCCGATCCTCGCCGCGGGCGCGACCGCGTCCACGACGCAGCTGCGCACCGTTCAGCGCCGCCGCGAATTCCCGATGCGCGTGGTGCAATTCGCGCAATTGCACTTGCTGTCGGACCTGTACCCCAGTGCGGGACGGCCCGGGACCGACAAGCCGCTGCTGGTGCGGCTGCTGCGCCGTTTCCCGCGCCTGCCCCGGCTGGTGGCCAGGGTGATCGGCCTCGGCATCCGCCCGGAGCCGGTGCCGCCCGCGACCGAAACCGTCGCGACCCTAACGAAACTCAGGGAGAACTGATCGTGTCGACCTACCTGCTCATTCACGGCGCCTTCCACGGCGGATGGGTCTGGCAGCGAGTGACTCCGCTGCTGGAAGACGCCGGTCACCGCGTGCTGGCCCCCTCGCTGGTCGGTCTGGGGGACCGCGCGCACCTGCTGACCCCGGATGTCGGGCTCGACACCCATGTTCAGGACCTGATCGAGCTGGTCACCGCAGAGGACGCGACCGAAGTCGTCCTGGTGGGTCACAGCTACGGCGGCATCGTCGTCACCGCGCTGGCCGACGCCGTGCCGGACCGCATCGCCGAACTCGTCTACATCGACACGTTCGTGCCGCGCGACGGCGAGGCGGTGGCCGACATCATGCCGGGCATGGTCGACGCCTTCGCCACCGCGGCGGCCGCCACCGGCGACGGCTGGCTGGTGCCGCCGCAGACCGAACCGACCGGCGACGGCGGCCTCTACGGCGTCACCGAGGAGCCCGATCTCGGCTGGCTGGCGTCCATGCAGACGCCGCAGTCGCTGAAGACCTTCCAGCAGCCGATGACACTGACGAATCCCGCGGCACTGGCGAAGATTCCGGTGACGCACGTCCACTGCGGCGAAGGCGGCGAGGACTTCAAGGCGATGCGCGCGGCCATGCCCCGCACCCTGCCACCGGCCGATCTGCCTCCCGCCCGCCTCCATGTACTCCCCACCGGGCACGACTGCATGATCACGATGCCGCGCGAGTTGGCCGGATGCCTGCTCGAACTCGCCGCTCGACCAGCGCCCGCACCGTAGCGCCACCGCGCTCGGCGCTCGTCCGCGATGGCCGGCGCAGTGACAGCGGCCGCCCTGGACCACGGATCACTCGTGTCTTCGGTAGGGCGGATCAGCCCGGGGTCTCTCCCGCGTCATAGGCGGCGCGGGCCGCGAGGACCTCGCCGAGGTGTTCGGACGACCAGGTCACGATGCTGCTGAACACCGGGGTGAGCGTTCTGGCCAGTGGGGTCGCCTCGTATTCGACGCGCGGCGGGACCTCGGGGTGGTAGGTGCGCGCGACCAGGCCGTCGCGTTCGAGCTGGCGCAGGCGCTGGGTGAGGACCTTGGGTGTCAGACCGGGAATGCGCTGTTGCAGTTCGGTGAAGCGCAGCTTGCCGTCGTGGGTGAGCACCCAGAGCACCTGGGTGGACCAGCGGCCGAACACCAGGTCGATGACGGGTGTGATCGGACAAGGGTCGACCGGCGCGGTTGTCATACGTCCTCCCGGTAAGTCACTTTCCCCTTGGTTACTACTATACTTTGGAAAGTAATGTGTTTCCAGGGGTCGCGAATACGCGAAATCCGAAGGGAGCACAGTCATGACGACGACAACAGTGGACGGCCGCCTGGATCTGCCACGGCGCTCCGGTGACCGGCCGCGCACTCGTGCGCACAATCCGCACCAGCAACTCGACCAGATCGCTCCGCCGGAGTTGCAAGAGGAGCTGTGGTCGCGGATGACCACGCTCGACGGCGTTCTGCTCGGCCGCAGTGGAGTCTCCCTGCCCGACACCCGGGCCCTGCACCTGCGGCCGACGATCGCCCATGGACCCCGCGAGGCGTATCTCGCGGGCACCGAATTCGCCCACCTGCACGGGCACGGGGACGGCAGTCTGCACATGTGCCTGCCGAAAGACACTGTGGCGCAGTCGGTTCGGCTGGGCTGGGCGGAGGCGCATCCGATGGCCCGGCGGGGATACCTGCCCGGGACGCTGGTGATGGTGTACGGGCCGCGCGATCGCGAGGAGCTGGACGTCGTCTGGCAACTGGTGCGGGCCAGTCACCGCTTCGCCCGGCAACCGGCTACAGCGTGATTAGAGCGGCGGCCGCCATCGTCGGTGTCATGAACGCAACCGATCTTGTCGGCACCTGGGAACTGGTCTCCTACTACGACATCGACGAGCAGGACGTCACCAGCACGGGCCCGCTCGGCGACGCACCGCGCGGCCTGCTGATCTACGGCGCGCACGGTTACATGTCGGTGAGCATGATGCGCACCGACGGAGCCCAGGGAGCCACCCCGTTCATGGGGTACGCGGGCACCTGGCGGCGCACCGGCACGGAGGTGGTGCACGCGATCAGCGTCTGCTCCAACCCGGCATGGGCGCGGACCGAGCAGGTGCGGCAGATGTCGCTGAACGGCGACGTGCTGACGCTCATCGGCGCCGCACAGGTCGGCGGGCGGACACAACGCCGGGTGCTCACCTGGCGTCGCGGCCGCCCGCTCGAAACACACCGTCATTCCGGCGAATACGAGAACAGGGGCTCGTCGAATTGAACCGGTTCGCCGTCTTCCTTGAGGATCCCGGTGATCACGCCCGCCTGCGCCGTCACCGGGATCATCAACTTCATCGCCTCGACGATGCCGACCTGCTGCCCGGCGCTCACCCGTTCGCCGACCTCGACGAACGGGTCCGCGCCCGGCTCAGGGCATCGATAGAACACGCCGACACTGGGCGCGCGGACGACCGCGCCGAGCGCGGGAGCCTCCGGCGCGGCGACGGCTTCCACCGCGGCCGCCGCGATCGGTGCGGGCACGGCCGCCCACTCGGCCTCGACGGTCACCTCCCCCACCTGGAAGCGCAGTGCGCTCGGCTGCTGCGGAAAGCCCGCGAGCAACTGCAACGCGCCGGTCTGGATCGCCTCCAGCACCCGCAGATAGTCCTCGTGTCCGGTGGTGGGGACGTTCTCCTCCACTGCGGTCATTGCCGTCACTCCTTGTCAGTAATTACCCAGGCCGCCGCAGACGTTCAGCGCCTGCGCGGTGACGGCGCCCGCTCCGGGCCCGATCAGATAGTCGACCATCGCCGCCACCTCGAACGGCTGCACGTAGCGGCCGATCGGCACTCGCGCGCTGACCCGGGCGTGCACCTCGTCGGTGTCCACGCCCCACAGCCCCGAATACACCTCCCGCACCCGCTCGGCCATCGGCGTCTCCACGAATCCGGGGCACACGGCGTTGACGGTGATCCCGGTCTTGGCCAGCTCGAGGCCGAGCGCTTTGGTGAAGCCGACCACGCCGTGCTTGGACGCGGAATACGGGGCGCCGTGCACCACGCCCTGTTTACCGCCGGTGGAGGCGATGTTGACGATGCGGCCGCTGCCGCGCTCGAGCATGCCGCCCGCGTTCAGCACCGCCTTCGTCATCAGGAACACGCTGTTGAGATTGGTGTTGATCACGTCGAACCACAGTTCGTCGGTCACCTGCGCGGTGACGCCGCCGCCGCTGCGGCCCGCGTTGTTGATCAGGATGTCGATCGGGCCGTAGCGCCGCACACCCGCGTCGACGTACTCGCGGACCTGCGCGGCGTCGGCGACGTCGCAGACGGTGCCGTCCACCTCGTGACCGTCGTCCTGCAGACTCTTCACCGTGTCGGTCACCCGCTGCTGATCGCGAGCGCAGAGGAACACCGCGATCCCCTGGGCCGCCAGGCTTTTGGTGATCTCCAGGCCCATTCCGCTGGTCGCTCCGGTGACCAGCGCGACGCGCCGATTTTCCGCCATGACTCCTCCATCGGTCGAACTTACGAACTCGCCGGGCTTCTCGACCACCAGGGTCGACCCGCGTCCTATAGATCCGGTCAACCGCGGACGACGGAGGTCGGCTCAACCGAGGCTCTAGCGGCGTGGACCACGCTGGCGTGCAGCCGAGCCCCGCCGCGACCACAGGAGCAACCATGACCACCGTCGCCAGCCGCACCGAGTTGTACGCCGAGGTCCAGCAGTTCTACGCCGAACAGATGCAGCGGCTGGACAACCGCGACATCCCCGGCTACGCCGCGACTTTTACCGAGGACGCGGAATTCGAGCACACACCGGGCATTCCGCCGGCCCGGACCAGGGCCGGGATCATCGCCGACCTGGTCGAGTTCCACAAGCGCTTCGAAACCGACCCGATGCAGCGCAGGCATTGGTTCAACATGATCAACCTGCAGCCGCAGGACGACGGGACCATCGTGTCCACCGCCTACTGCCTGGTGGTGAAGATCCGCCCGAACAGCAAGCCGGAGATCGCGCCGAGCTGCGTCGTGCACGACGTGCTCGTCCGCGCCGACGGCGCCTTGCTGACCCGGTCGCGGCGCGTCGTCCACGACTGATCCGACCACTATCGAGGAGAAACCCTGTGAACTCCGTTCAGCCGGATTTGCTCACGCTCGCCGCCGACGCCGGGGACCTGCTGTTCCGGGAGGCCCGCACGGCGAACGCCTTCACCGACGAGCCGGTCACCGACGAGCAGATCCGCGCGATCTACGAGCTGGTCAAATACGGACCGACCTCGATGAATCAGCAACCGCTGCGGATCGTTCTGGTGCGCAGCCCCGAGGCCAGGGCCCGGCTGGTCACCCACATGATCGACAACAACAAGCCGAAGACGGCCGCCGCGCCGCTGTCGGCGATCCTCGCCGCCGACCTGAATTTCCACGAGCACCTGCCCACGGTGTTCCCGCACGCGCCGGAGGCCAAGGACTACTTCGCGGACGCCGACTACCGCGCGGAGTCCGCGCGCTTCAACGCCCTGATCCAGATCGGCTACTTCATCCTCGGCGTCCGTGCCGCCGGTCTGGCGGCGGGCCCGATGAACGGCTTCGACGGCGCGGGCCTGGACGAGGACTTCTTCCCTGGCGGCGAATACACCGGCCTCGTCGTGGTCAATATCGGCAAGCCGGGCCCGAACGCGTGGTTCCCGCGTTCGCCGCGACTGGCGTACGAGGAGGTGGTCAGCACGGTCTGATCCCGCCGAGCGAGTGACGAGGGCCGCTCGGCCGCACAGCGCACTCCCAGGTTTGCCCCAGCTTGCGGGCAGGCTGCCTTCCTAGCCTTCGAGCAGAGGTTCAGACGAAAGGAAGGCGAAATCATGGCGCTGATCACGAGCGTCCCGCCGGGCGTTGCGGCCGACGAGCGACTCGTCGGCGCCCATCGCGCACCGGCACGCCGGTCCCGGGCGGATCGCGTGTTCTTCGGGCCCGCGACCCAACCGCGATGGGCGCGCCCGGCGTTGTTCGCGCTGCTCGGCGCGACCGCGGTGCTGTATCTGTGGAATCTGACGGTATCCGGTTGGGCGAACGAGTATTACGCCGCCGCGGCGCAGGCGGGCACGCAGAGCTGGAAGGCACTGCTGTTCGGCGCGCACGACGCAGGCAACGCGATCACGGTGGACAAGCCGCCCGCGGCGCTATGGGTGATGGGGCTGTCGGGGCGGCTGTTCGGATTCGGCTCGTGGTCGCTGCTTGCGCCGCAAGCGTTGATGGGCGTCGGCTCGGTGGCCCTGCTGTACGCCGCGGTGCGGCGTTGGAGCGGGCCCGGCGCGGGCCTGCTGGCGGGTGCGGCGCTGGCGGCGACTCCCGTCGCCGCGTTGATGTTCCGCTTCGACAACCCGGACGCGCTGCTGACCCTGCTGTTGATCGCGGCGGCCTACTGCACGGTGCGGGCGATCGACTCGCACGACCCGCGCTGGCGTTCGGCGAGCACCGGCTGGCTCGCGCTGGCCGGTGTCGCCATCGGTTTCGCGTTCCTGACCAAGATGATGCAGGCGTTCCTGATCCTGCCCGCCCTGGGTTCGGTGTTCCTGGTCGCGGGAGCGGGCGGATTCTGGTCTCGCATCGGCAAATTGGTCACCGCGTGCGCGGCCATGGTGGTCGCGGGCGGCTGGTACGTGCTGCTGGTGGAGTTGTGGCCCGCGGATTCGCGCCCGTACATCGGCGGGTCGACCGACAACAGCCTGTGGGAACTGGCGCTCGGCTACAACGGCATGGGCCGGTTGCTCGGCGGCAGCGGCAATCCGAGCGGAGGGGGATCCGGCGGCCCCGGCGGCGGGGGCATGGGCGGCGCGTTCGGCGGCGATACCGGACTGGCCCGGCTGTTCAGCGGCACCATGGCGACCGAAGTCTCCTGGCTGCTTCCGGTCGCGCTGATCGGCTTGGTCGCCGGGCTATGGCTGAGTGGCCGCGCGCCGCGCACCGATCGGCTGCGGGCGGGGTTGATCCTCTGGGGCGGTTGGTTGCTCGGTACCGGCCTGGTCTTCAGCTACATGAGCGGCATCATCCACCCGTATTACACGGTGGCCCTGGCGCCGGGCGTCGCCGGTGTCGCCGCGATCGCGGTGACGCAACTGTGGCGGCGGCGCGGGCACGTGGCGGCCAGGATCACCTTGGCACTGCTGTCGGCGGTCACCGGCGCCTGGGCTTTCGTGTTGCTGAACCGCACGCCGGACTGGCTGCCGTGGCTGCGTTGGACCGTAGTGGCCGCGACGGCGATCGCCACGGTGGCGCTGCTGGTCGGCGCGCACCGCCGGATCGCCGTCGCGATCGCGGCCACGGCGTTGCTCGCCGGATTCGCCGGGTCGACGGCCTACGCGGTCGAAACGGTCACCCACGCGCACAGCGGCGGCATCCCCACCTCCGGGCCCGCGCAGGCGGGTTCCATGGGCGGGCCCGGTGCGGGCGGAGCCGGTGGTCCGGGCCCGGGAGCGGACGACGGCCGCGCCGAGGCCGCCGACGGAGCGTCCGCGGCCGGCCGCGCGGCTCCTCCCGGCACAAGCCGGCCGACCGGAGACGCGGCTCCCACCGGCGGCGAACTGCCCACCGGAGACATGGCGGCCGACGGCGGCATGCCGACCGGTGACGGGGCTCCCACGGGCGGTGCTCCCGGCGGCGGTGGACCGGGCGGCAGCGCCGACAACGCCGAGCTGAACGCCCTGCTGAAGAACACCGACAGCCGGTGGTCGGCGGCGAGCATCGGCTCCGGCACCGCGTCGAGCCTGGAATTGCGCACCGGCACGTCGGTGATCGCGATCGGCGGCTTCAGCGGCGGCGACGACGCGCCGACATTGGCTCGGTTCCAGCAGTACGTGGCCGATGGCGAGGTGCACTGGTTCATCGCGCAGGGGCAGGGCATGCGGCCCGGCTCCGGGGACGAGAAGTCGGCCGCGGACGAGATCACCGAGTGGGTGAAGGCGCACTACACCGCGAAGACGGTCGGCAACGTCACGGTCTACGACCTGACCGCACCCACCAGCTGACGATTCCGATCCCTGCCGACGGAGTATCGCCGCGTCCCGCGACGCGGCGATACTCCGTTCGCGTGTCCGCGCCCGCGTGGCTCCCAGGAAATACCCAGCTTGCTCGCAGGTCGCTCCGTGCCTGCGGCGCAATCATGGGATCATGACCGGCACCGAACCCGAAGCCCGCGTCCTCATCGTGGACGACGAACCGATGATCATCGAACTGCTCGCCGTGAGCCTGCGGTTCCAGGGCTTCGAGGTGGCCACCGCGCTCAGCGGAACCGAGGCGCTGGACCGCGTGCGCACCTTACGGCCGGACGCGCTCGTCGTCGACGTGATGATGCCGGGCATGGACGGGTTCGGGATGCTGCGGCGACTGCGCGCCGACGGGGTCGACGCCCCCGTGCTCTTCCTGACCGCGCGTGACGACGTCGACGACAAGCTCACCGGCCTCACCCTCGGCGCGGACGACTACGTGACCAAGCCGTTCAGCCTGGAGGAGGTCATCGCCCGGCTCCGAGTCATCTTGCGCCGCAGCGGAATACAGTCCGTCCAGGAGAACGCCAGCCGGATGTCGGTCGGCGACCTCGTGCTCGACGACGACAGCCACGAGGTGTGGAAAGCGGGCGCGCCGGTGTCGCTGTCGCCGACCGAGTTCACCCTGCTGCGGTACTTCATGGTCAACGCGGGCAAGGTGCTGAGCAAGCCGAAGATCCTCGACCACGTCTGGCGCTACGACTTCGGCGGCGACGCGGGCGTGGTCGAGTCGTATGTGTCGTACCTGCGGCGCAAGATCGACACCACCGAACCGAAGCTGCTGCACACGCTGCGTGGCGTGGGATACGTGCTACGCGAACCGCAGGTGAGCCGGACGTGAGCGTACGGGAGAAACTCGCGCGGCGAGTGTCGGCGGTCCCGCTGCGGATAGGGCTGGTGATCGTGCTGCTGCTGTTGACCGCGGCGGCGTTGTTCGCGTCGGGCGCGGCGGTGACCTCGGCGCTGAGCCGATCGCTCACCCAGCGCACCGACGAGCAGCTCTACGACGCGGCACGGCAGTGGGCGGAACCGCGTCCGATGCGCCAAGTGACGACCAGCGACGGTCGAGTGCAATGGCTTCCGGCCGATCTCCCGGCCCTGCCGGTACAGCCGAGATCGGCGGGCGAACAGCCGCGCCGGTTCTTCGAACTGCGTACCGGCGCCGACGGGCAGGTGTATCAGGACCTACCGGGCGCCAACAGCGCCGCGGGCAACCCGGATCTCAGCGGCGCGAAAGCCCACACCCCGCAGACGGTGGGTTCCGCGGACGGTTCCTCGGTGCGCTGGCGCGTACTGACCACCACCAACCAGTACGGCTCGACCACCATCGGCCTGCCGCTCACCGACAACCAGGAGACGGTATCGCGGCTGATCTTCTTCGAGATCGGCACGGGGGCGGCGGCACTGCTTGCCCTCGGCGCCGTCGGCTACCTGGTCATCCGGCGCAGCCTGCGGCCCCTGCGCGAGGTGGAGCAGACCGCGGCGGCGATCGCAGGCGGCGACCTGCACCGGCGGGTCCCGGTGCGCGGCGTCGACACCGAGGTCGACCATCTGGCGCGGTCGTTGAACGAGATGCTCGCGCAGATCCAGCACGGCGTGGCCGCGACCGAGGCCTCGGAGGAAGCGGCCCGCCGCTCGGAGACGCGGATGCGCCGCTTCGTCGCGGACGCCAGCCACGAACTGCGCACGCCGCTGACCACGATCCGCGGTTTCGCCGAGCTGTACCGTCAGGGCGCCAGCAGCGACGCGGGGATGGTGGTCGGCCGGATCGAGGCCGAGGCCGAGCGGATGGGTCTGCTGGTCGAAGATCTGCTGTTGCTGGCGCGACTGGATGAGAAACGCCCGCTGGAGCGCAAACCCGTCGACCTGCTCGCCCTCGCCGGCGACGCCGTGCACAACGCCAGGGCCATCGCCGCCCGCCAGAAACCCTCGCCCGACGCGCCGGATCGCCCGATCACACTGGCACTCGGCGACGGCGAGGGAACCATGGACGTCATCGGCGACGAGGCCCGCCTGCGCCAGGTACTGGGCAACTTGCTCGGCAACGCCCTGACCCACACCCCGCAGGAAACGCCGATCACGGTGCGGCTCACGGCCGCCCCCGATCGTGTCCGGGTCGACGTGATCGACGCGGGCCCCGGCCTGTCTCCCGAGGCCGCCGCCCGGGTGTTCGAACGCTTCTACCGCGCGGACGCCTCACGCACCCGCACCAGCGGCGGCGCCGGCCTCGGCCTGTCCATCGTCCAAGCCCTGGTGACGGCCCATGGCGGACGGGTGTCGGTCGACAGCGAACCGGGCCGCGGTGCGACCTTCACCGTGGTGTTGCCTCGGGAACCCGCCGATACGCGCTTCGCAGGTGACATGCCACCGCAGTAGGGCCGCCGCGAAGGAGGCCTCCGCACCGAACCTCACCGCTCACCTGGCGTAACCGTCGAACACCGGTCGGCTTCCCGTGGACGCGCGGGTAACCACCGGCCGTGCCCTATCGGCATCGACGCACCGGCTGGAAGCGCCCGGGTTCGGCGCGGTCCCAGCGGCGCTCGTCCGGATCCAGTCGGACCAGCCCGCGCATCACGACCCGCGCCGGAATCGAATGCTGCTTGCTTCGAGAAATCTCGTCGGCGCAATCGCACAAGTGACGCGGTGGGTCGCGAACCTGAGAGGGCACACCGCTCAGCGGGACGCGGGCCGGAAGATGTCGTCGAGCGGAGTTCCCGAGGTCGAGGTAGCGCCTTCTTCGGCGAACCACTCCCAGCGCATCACCCGGGCGAGCACCGGCGTCGGCATGCGGAGCAGCACCTTCGCGATGGCCGCGAAGCGGCTGGAGCCCTCGATGATCGACCGGTGGGCGGCCAGAGCGGTCTTGCGACGGGCGGCTTGGGCGGAGACGTCGATCCGGTGGGTGATCGCCGAACGCGGACTGTAGAACGAGTCGAGCACCGACAAGTCGTAGTGGAAAGGAAGTCCCAGCCGCGTCAGCGAACGCACGAGGCGTGCGTAACCATCGCGGGGCAGGGTGGCGTCCAGAACGCGCGGCACTTCAGCGAATTCGGCCGCGCGTTTGCCCACTTCGTGCACGCGGATGTGGTCGCGGTGGCCGTACCCTCCGTTGCGGTCGTAGCTGAGCAGGATCTCCGCGTTCTCCTCGCGCAGGATCGCGGCCAGCCGACGCGCCGCGTCCTCGGGGTCCGCGCGGGCGAATCGCATCCGGTCCGGCGGGTCGGCGTACAGCACCGGGCCGTGCCCGCTGTCGGCGTAGCCGAGGTGCGCTACGCGGTGCACGCCGAGGGCGGCGGCGCTCGCCTCCAACTCACCGAGCCGCAGCGCCTTCCGGCCGTCGAGATCGGCCATATGGCCGTCGGTGGCCACCACGATGACGGTCCGGTGCCCGGCGGCGGACAGTCCGGCCAGCGTCCCGCCGGTCAGCAGCGTCTCGTCGTCGGGGTGCGCGTGGAATGCCACAACGGTCGCCATCGCACCAGTGTGCCAAAGACATTCACAGCAGATCCCTGGCCAGCCTGGTCGCGCCGACGAGCATGTACCCGCCGGTCAGGGCGACCAGCGCGACCGCGGTCGGCCGGGGGACGTCGCCGCGCAGGACGCGCACCCCGCCGTGTGTCGTGTCGAGGATGTCCACCAGCAACGCCAGGCGCTGCCAGCGCGGCAGCTCCTCGGCGGGCGCGGTGAGATACCCGAGGCCGAGCGCGATCGCCCGCGCGCCGAAGATCCGGGCCATGTAGTCGAGCTCGGGCGTGGGCCGCACGCCGAGCGCCGTGGTCAGCGTCCGCGGGGCCACGAGCGCGGCCGAGCCCAGCGCGACCCGCCCGAGCGCCAAGCCGCGCAGCGCACCGGCCAGTGCGGAGCGGTTTCGCCGCCTGCTGTTCGTCACCATGATCCGAGCCTCGCCCACAATGCCGATCAGGTCGATTACCAGCGAGGTAATCGACCTGATCGGCGGCGTGTCGAAAGACTCAGGGCAACGGGACCCACTGGTTGAAGAACCAGAATCCGTGCGGGCTCGGCTGCGGGTCCTGGTGGTGCTGCTCGGGAACCGGGCCGCGGCCGTGGTCACGATCGTCGTGGCCCGGATCCGCGCTCGCGACGCCCGCGCCGACGCCGACCGCCGCCAGAGCGATGCCTCCGACGGCCGCGGCCTTCGCCACCTTGGACTTCAACGACTTCATACTCGTTCTCCTTGGTATCGGCCCGTGGGGCCATCGGCCGGACTTCGACCGCGAGAACGATCCTCGGCCCGGGATCTAGAGGGAGCCCGATACTGCGCTGGGAAATAGCTGGCAGCTGGATCGATATCTCCAGCGAATTCACAGCTTAGACAGCGTTCCCCGGCCGGGCTCGGACGCGATGATGGTTCGGAACCCGGCCCCGGCCGTCGACGCCCTCGTCACGGCCTACCCTGAGATCTTCCGCCAGCCACCCCAGGAGAGGACATCCGTGAAGCTTCTCGTCACCGGCGGCGCCGGCTACATCGGCAGCGTCGTCGCGCATCAACTCGTCGACGCGGGCCATGAAGTGGTGATTCTCGACGACCTGTCCACCGGCTTCCCGGCGAACCTCCCGCCGCGCGCGACGTTCCACGAGCTGTCGATCCACCGCGTCGCCGATGTGCTCACCCCGGCGGCGGGCTTCGACGGCGTGCTGCACTTCGCCGCCAAGATCGAGGTCGCCGAATCGGTCGCGAATCCGGAGAAGTACTGGTGGAACAACATCGAAGGCTCGCTCGCCCTGTTGCGCGCCGTTCGCGCCGCGGGCACCCCGCGCCTGATCTTCTCCAGCACCGGGTCGCTGTACACCGGCGACGGCAGCACACCCTTCGACGAAAGCGCCGAGGTGCGTCCGGCCAACCCGTACGCGGCGACCAAGGCGACGGTGGACCTGATGATCGCGGGCGAGTGCGGCGCGAGCGAACTCGGCGCGGCGTCGCTGCGCTACTTCAACGCCTCCGGCGCCGTCGCCACCGGTGACACGCACCTGGGCGAGCGGCACGAGCCGGAGTCGCACCTGATCCCGATCCTGCTGCAAGCCGCTGCGGGACAACGTGATTCGTTCACCCTCTACGGCACCGACTACCCGACGCCGGACGGCACCTGCATCCGCGACTATGTGCATGTGGCCGATCTGGCCGCCGCGCACCTGCTGGCGCTGGAGGCCATCCGTCCCGGCGAATACGAGGTGTACAACCTCGGCAACGGCAGCGGGTACTCCAACCGGCAGGTGCTCGACACGGTGCGCGAAGTCACCGGACGCGACTTCCCGGTCCACTACGGCCCGCGCAGGCCGGGTGACCCGGCCGTCTGCGTGGCCGCGAGCGGCAAAGCGGGGACCCGGCTCGGCTGGAAGCCACAGCGCCCCGACCTCGCCGACATCGTCTCCGACGCATGGGAATTCCACCGGTCGGTGCACGGCGACTGATCGACCGGGAGAACGATCCAGCGAATCTCCGTGATTCCCGGGCAACCTTCGTCGGCGGGCCCGGGAAACACGAGTCGCTCAGAGGATGAGCAGGATCAGCGCCTTCTGCAAGGTGTCCACGATGCGGCCGATGGTGATCGCGATTTCGACGGTGCCCATGACAGGCCCCTTTCCTCGGACATGGCAAATCCTCGACACATCAATTCAAACGCGCGCGAACGGGATTCGCCAAGCTCGCGCGGGAACGTAGGTGGTCGAGGCGGCTTGATCCGCGTGTCCTCGCTCTTCGAATCATCTGTGTCGCGGCACCGGTCGCGACCGCGGGGCGGAACGTCGCCGCGCGCAAACCTTTCGATCGACCGTCAGGAGCACCTGTGACATCGTCGCAACCGTTGGCCCGGAGACACTCGCACGACTGTTCTCGGCGGGCGGCGGATACGGTCGGGCGGGCCGCGGCGATGCTCGACATGCTTCCCGTCGTTCCCGACGCGGTACACGCTCGGCTCTCGGCACTCGCCGAGGGCATCGCGTGCGAGCCGAACTGCGATCTCACCCGCGCTTTGCGCGATGTCGTGGTCCACCTCGCGGCGACAGCCGAGCTCGCCCACCGGCACCGCGTGACGGCGCTCGCGGACGAACTCGCCGAGATCATCGGCATCGTCGAGGAATGCGGCCGGAACACGGCCCGATCGTTCGCGGCACCGTGGGATCCGGTCGGGGCGGCGCGCTATCGCGCCGAGATCCTGCGGCTCGCGGGTGACGCCGACGACGCGTTCCGCCGCTTGTTCGCACGGTGGTACTTCGACATCGACGATCTGGCGGCGATCGCCGGGATGCGGGATGTCGGCGACGAACTGGAGAACGTGATCAGAGCCTTCGAGTCGGTCGCCGACGCCGTGCTCGTCGCGCAGCCGCCGAACGAGCTGTCCGGGTGACTCGGCCCCACTACATCCCGACGACGTCGATGATCGGCGCCGGGTAGTCCGCCGTATCGACGTTTTCCCGCCACGGTCGGTGAATGCGCGCACCGGGTAGATGCGCCAGCTCCGGAATCCAGCGCCGGACGTACGCGCCGTCCGGGTCGTAGCGCTGCGCCTGGCGCAGCGGATTGAGCACCCGGTTGGGCCTGGTGTCGGTCCCCGTACCCGCGACCCATTGCCAATTGAGCTGGTTGTTCGCCAGATCGCCGTCCACCAGCCAGCGCAGGAAGTGCTCCGCTCCGACCCGCCAGTCGACCAGCAGCGACTTGGTCAGGAAGCTGGCAGTGATCAGTCGTGCCCGGTTGTGCATCCAGCCTTCCGCGCGCAGCTGCCGCATGCCCGCGTCCACGACCGGGTGCCCCGTGCGCCCGTCCCGCCAGGCGTCGATCGCCTGCTGGTCGTCGCGCCAGCGGATCGAGCGGGGACGGTAGTCCGACCAGGCCGCGGACGGGCGGGCGGCCAGCAACTGGTGGTAGAAGTCGCGCCAAGCCAGCTGCCTGGCGAACGCGTGGCCGCCCTCGCTCGACATGTCGACCCGGTGCGCCAGTTCCACCGGCGACAAGCAGCCGAAATGGAAGTAGGGCGACAGCCGTGAGGTGGCGTCGGCGGCGAGGTCGTCGTTGTCGCGCGCGTAGTGTTCCACCGGCCCGGACAACCAGTCGCGCAGGATCTTCCGGCCCGTCGTCTCACCGCCCACCGTGAGCTGGGGCGACGTCGGGCCCGCGCACAGCTCGGCCGCGTCCGGCAGCGGCAGGCCGGACACCCGCGGCACCGTGAGGTTGCGCGGCTTGTTCAGCGGCTTGCGCTGTGGCGCGTCGGTCCAGCGCCGGAAATACGGGCTGAAGACCGCGAAGTGGTCGCGCCCCGTGGCGGGCAACAGCGTCTCCGGATCGGCGGCGGTGACGGTGGCGGGATGCGTGTGCAGCAGGCAGTCGCGGCGGGAGAGAAGCTCGCGCAGCGCGCGTTCCCGCCCGCGGCTGTAGCCGCTGACGTCGGCGGCGACGTGCACGCTCGCGGCGCGCACCTGCGCCGCCACGCGATCGACCTCCGCGGCCACGTCACCGCGGCGCACGACCAGGCCGCCGCCGATGGCGCGCAGTTCGTCGTCCAACTCGGCGAGGGCGGCGGCGAGGAACCTGGCTCGGTTGGGCGCGGCGAAGCGGCCGGAGAGGATGGCGTCGTCGAGCACGAACAGCGGCACCACCTCGGCGCCCTCCCGGTGCGCGGCGGTCAGCACCGGATTGTCTCGCACCCGCAGGTCGCGGGTGAACAAAGCGATCGTGACGGTCACCGCGCACGCTCCCGACATGCGGCACGAATGGTCATTCTCGAGCCTCCTTCGGACGGTGCGGTCGTGCTCGGCGCTCATGAGGGCCGCGCCGGGACGGCATCGGGCGGCTCAGCCATACCGCGCGACGCGACCCTCGCGAGCGCCGAACACGCCGCATCACCCCGCGCAGAGCGGGACGATGCGCGACTCACCGCCTGTCGTCGGTGAGGTCAGATACAGGCAGGTGTTCTGGCCCGCGGCGGTGATCGCCGCGCGCACCTGCTGCCACGCATCGGCGTCCAGCGACACCGCGCGAGCCAGGACGAATCCGGATGCCCGGCTCGGGTCGGTGACCACCGCCCACGAATAGTCCGGGCCGAGCGCGGTGACGATGTAGTTGGTCGGCCCGTCCAAAGCGTCTTGGGTCGGCACGCTGGGGAAGCTGACGTGCAGTTGCGCCCCGGTCTCCCGATCGTTGACCACCGCGGTGCCGTTGATCTCGTTCTGCGTGTTCGCCCACGTGGTGCAGGTGTTGCGCACCGCGATATTGCCCTGCGGATCGAGCGCGTAGTTCGCTTGCGTGTCCCGCGCGCAGGCGAGGTTGAAGTACTGCGGGATAGCGGCGAGTTGACGCCACGTGCCCAGATACCGCTCCAGTTCGAGGCGCGGCACCGGCGCGGGCCCGGCGACCTGACCGGGCTCCCCGGAGGCGCCGACAGCCGCCAGCGCCGTGACGGACAGGGCCGACACCGCCGCGACGAGCAGGCGGGTGGACGTACGCAGCAGATCGCGACGGTGCACGCTAACTCCTCGGAAATCGGCGACGCGGACCACACTACCATAGAACGATGCATAATTGATGCAAACAGCTCGTCACGGAGGACCGATGACACCGCGGACAGCGCCCCGGCGCACGGCGACAGCCCGTCGGCTCACGCGCGACCGCCCGGCCAGAGATCGAGGATGACGTGGCGCCGCCGCGCGGACCCGTCGACCGGCCGGGTGGAACGAATCCCGTCGGCGGCGGGCAGAATAGTGCGATGCCCGCCGGTCCCGTCCCCGTGTCCGACGCGGCCGGATATACGGTGCGCGCGGTCGCCGAACGCCTCGGTATCCCGACCGCGACGCTGCGCAGCTGGAACCGCCGCTACGACATCGGCCCGCCACAGCACCGCCCTGGCAAGCACCGCCTGTACACCGAGGCCGACATCGCCATGCTCGAGCGGATGCTGACCCTGATCCGCGCGGGCGCGAGCCCGGCGGGTGCGGCCGCCGCGGTGCGCGGGCCCGCGCCCACCCTCGGGCGCCGCGAATCGTTGCTGGAGGCGGCCTTCGCGTTGGACACCACCGCGGTCTCCGATCGGATCGAAGCGCATGTCCGCGCGTTCGGCGTGGTGGACACCTGGGATCTGCTGTGCCGACCGGCTTTCGCCGACATCGTCGACCGCCAGCTCAGCGGTGAGGGCTGCATCGATGTGGAGCACTTGCTGTCCTGGTGCGTGATCTCGGTGCTGCACCGGACGAACCCGCCGTCGGCGCCCGTCGGCACGACGCCGGTGGTACTCGCCTGCACCAGCGGGGAAACGCATTCGCTTCCGCTGGAGGTGCTGCGCGCGGCCCTCGCCGAACGCGGCGTGGGGGCGCGGATGCTCGGCGCCGACGTGCCCGCCGCCGCGCTCGCCGACACCTTGGCCCGGTTCGAAAACCCCGCCGCCGTGCTGCTGTGGTCGCAGCAGGAGTCCACCGCGCTGACCTCCGCGGTACGCGCGTGCCTCGGCGCGGGGGCCCGAGTCCTGGTCGGCGGCCCCGGCTGGGAGGCGGTCTTTCTCCCCGACGGCGTGGAACGTGTCGACAGTCTGCTCGACGCCGCCGACCTGCTCGCCTGAGGCGTCGAGATACGCCGGAACGGAACACTCGCCGCGGATCGTTCTCCGGCGCAGATCATGTGGGACCCGATCGATGACTGACGGCACCGATCCTTCTCCCAATATTCGATGCAAAATTGATGCATTACCGAGGCGTATCGCTGTCGCAGCGCCACAGTAGGAAGACGGGCGATGATCGAGCACACGCCACCGCCATCCCAGCTCTCGCCACCCGTCGGCAGCGATGCGCCGTAACACGATTCGGCCCTCGCCTACGCAACGCCTCGCGTCGACTGCGGCCACCGACCGGACGCGACTCGCCCGTGAACGACATCCCGCCGGACCCAGAACCGCCTCAGGCGTCCCCTCCGTGTCGCCCAGGTCAGTCCGCGGGCCTGCCGAGCAAGTGCCGCAGCGCCGGTTCCAGGGCCGGGGTGCGGAACGGGTGACCGGCTTCGGCCAGTCGCGCGGGCACGACACGCTGGCTGGCCGATGCCACTTCCCGGTTGCCTTCGCGCCCCAGTAGCAGCGCCGGACCGAACCCCGGCACCGGCAACAGTGCGGGCCTGTGCAACACGCCCGCGAGGACCGCGGTGTACTCCGCGTTCCGAACGGGTTGCGGAGCAACCGCATTGACCGCACCCGACAACCCGGTGTCCCAGAGCGCCCGATGGTAGACGTCGATCAGGTCATCGATCCCGATCCACGACAGCCATTGCCGACCGTCACCGATGCGGCCGCCGAGCCCGGCCGTGAACAACGGACGCAACAGCCGCAGCGTGCCGCCGCGCGGGGACTGCACGATTCCGGTGCGCACGCGCACCACCCGCACCCCCGCCTCCGCGGCGGGCGCCGTGGCGGCCTCCCATCCTTCGACCACGTCGGCGAGAAAGCCCGCACCGCGCGCCGACTGCTCGGTCAGCGCCTCGTCGCCCCGGTCGGCGCCGTAGTAGCCGATCGCGGAAGCGCTCACGAACACCGGCACCGCCGCCCGGGCCGCCACTTCGGCGAGTGCGCGGGTCGGTCCGATCCGGCTGTCGGCGATGGCTCGCTTGTGCCCCTCGGTGAACCGGCCCGCGATGGAAGCGCCGGCCAGATGCACCACCGCGTCCACGCCGTCGAGCAGATCCGGCGCGGGCTCGGCGGTGACCCACTGCCTTTCGTCCGCGGCGCGGGGTGGATGCCGGACCAGCCGCACCACGCGATGCCCGCCGGCGGACAGGAACGCGGCCAGTGCCGAACCGACCGTGCCGGATGCTCCGGTCACCGCGACGGTCTTCGACACGAACCCCGCCCCCGCCGCCCGCGCGTGGGCCGCGAGATCGTCGGCGAGCTGCCGGTGACGGTAGGCGAACATGGGGCGCAGCACCGCGGCGGGCACCGGCGCGTCCACCCGGTCCACCACCCGGGTGCGCGTCTCGTCGACGACCTCGAAATCGTGGGTGTGCCGCCACGGCAGCAGCCCGGCGGGCAGCGACCCGATTCCGTCGACGGTCACCGCGTCGACGAATCGGCGCGGCGGGTCGTACTCACGAGGATCGTGCCGGGCCACCCAGCGCAGGCCGCCGGGCAGTCCGAGCACCGCCTGCCCGTCGCGGAGCGAGTCAGATTCGGCGCGGGGCGACACCGGCTGCCAGGGCGGCGCCAGGCGGGTCATGGCGCCGGGGCGCGCGTGCCAGGCGAAAACCTCGGACCGGGGTAGATCGATGACGCTCGCGTACTCGATACCCATGACCCGACTGTAGCCCGAAATCGCCCAAACGCAGCGTTTCCGCATCGTTTTGTCGAAGCTATCCGAGAAAACGCAGGTAACTACCCGCGACCAGTTGGTCCGATGCAATATCACCGACTCGATAGATTCGCGAGCGGCACAGGCCCCCGAGGTCAGGTTACGAACGGAATCAAGGCTTTCCGATCCACCGGACAGTCGGCGAACTTCTCCAGATCGAAGCCGACGGCGGTGGTGGCGAAGCGTCCGCACCATCGAGTTCCTTGTCGTGCGGAGGCGACCGGCGCGGACGCACCGGAACACGACGCCAGAACTAGAACTTGTTCTACCATGTGTCGAGTCCGGTTCACGTCGACGGAGGTTCTGCCATGCCGCTGGATCACTCGAGCGCAGCGCTGCTGACGGCCGTCGAGGCGTCGCCGTTCGCGGTCGCCGCGCACGACAAGTCCGCGTGGGTCGGCCTGTTCGCCCCGGACGCGGAGGTCAACGACCCGGTGGGCTCGCGCCCGCACGTCGGCCGCGCCGCCATCGAACGCTTCTACGACACCTTCATCGGGCCGAACACCATCGCGTTCCGGGTCGAGCGCGACCTGGTCCATCCGCCGACGGTGCTGCGCGACCTCACCATCGTCACAACGATGTCGACCGGCGCCACCGTCTCGGTCCCGATGCATCTGCGCTACCGGCTGGTGGAACAGGACGGCGTCTGGAAGATCGCCTACCTGGCCGCGCACTGGGAGCTGGCGGGCATGATCTGGCAGCTGTTGCGCACCGGGCTGCCCGGCCTCGCCGCCGCGTTGAAGCTCGGACCGCAATTGATCGTCAACCAAGGCGTCGGCGGGGCGCTGGGCATGCTGCGGGCGCTCGGCGGCGTGGGTCGTCGCGGAAAGCGGGCTACTACAAAGCTTTTCGCCGCCGCGGCGAGCACCGACCTCAGCCGCGTGCGCGAGCTGCTCGGGCAGCGAATCGACATCGAACTGCCCGCGGGCACACCGGTGTCGATGGAGGAGTTCACGAATCGGGCGCGCAACATGCGCTGGAGCAAGGTGATCGCCGCCGGACGCACCGTCACGGCGAGTGTGCGGCTCGGCGCGATACCGGGAGTCGCGGTCGTGGAGTTCGCGACCGATGGCGACGGCATCACGAGTCTGCGGTTCTATCTCGATTCCGTCTGATCCGAGCTCACGTCATCCGCCGCTTTCGAACGGCACCGATGCCGCCGGTAGCCGGACGGCTGGTGCCGCCCGGCTACCCGTCACCAGTCGATCAGGACGCGAGCCGCACGGCTGGGACGTGCTCCTCGGCGCGGACCGGCGGCTCGATCGAGGCAGGCGGTGCGGGGTGCTCGGTCCACCCGGGCGGGCCGAAGACGTACCCGAGCCGCCCGCGCCAGGTGCTCGCGCCGCGCACGTCGCGGATCAGCGCCGCCAGTTCGTGGTAGTTGACCTTCAGCGGATTGTCGGTGCCGATGTTCTTGGTGAGGCCATAGCGGACCGGTTCGGACTCGGCGGCGAAGCTGCCGAACATGCGATCCCAGATGATGAGGATGCCGCCGTAATTCTTGTCGATGTAGGGCTTGTTCGACCCGTGGTGCACGCGGTGGTGCGACGGGGTGTTGAACAGGAACTCGATCGGGCGCGGCAGCGTCTCGACCCGCTGGGTGTGGATCGGGAACTGGTAGAGCAACCCGATGCCCTGCAACAGGAAGATCATCCAGGCCGGGAAGCCGAGCAGCGCGGCGGGCACCCACGCCAGTCCACGCAGGATGTTGGGGATCGGGTGCAGCCAGGAGAGACGCAGCGCGGTGGAGAGGTTGAAGTGCTCGCTGGAGTGGTGCACGTTGTGCGCGGTCCACATCAGCCGGACCCGGTGATCGGCGCGGTGCGCCCAGTAGTAGCAGAGATCCGTCACGATCAAGCCGAGCACCCAGACCCACCACGATCGCGGCGACAGGTGCAGCGGCGTGATCGCCGCGGCGACGACGACCGCCGAGAACGGCACCAGATGCTGCATCAGCGGCTTGACCAGCCTGCCCAGCGTGAACGTCGTCACGTTGGATGCGGTGTCGCGGGCCGATCCGCCGTTGCCGGATCGGTCGGGATCACGGCGGTAGGCGATCCACTCGACCAGCATGAGCGCCGCGAATGCTGGGATGGCGTAGGTCAGCAACTCGAACTCCACACGGCCCATGGGTACTCCTTCTTCGTCTGCCGTCGATCCCCGACGCTACGGGCTCGGGCCTGGGAAGACATCGCGCCGACGAGGGACTTCGCGTCCCCCGCGCGGGGGACGCGGGCGCGTCCGCACCCGGGCAGAGTTGTCGTCCGTGCGGCGTCTTCGGACGGGGCCCGATCATTAGGATCACCCTCAGGGCTCGGCACCGGAACCGAATGGAGGCGGTGACGAACTGGTGGACGTGAGCAGGTCGCTGGCTCGCCAGTCGGTGGTGGTCGCCGTGGTGGCCGCCGCCATCGACGCGGTGGTGCTCGGTCTGTGCGGCGTGTTCGCGGTGGCGCCGTGGCAGACGGTCGCCGCCGTGACGGCGATCGTCGCCGCCGATCTCGCCTTGGCCGCGCCGCCCCGGACGGCGGGCGTGGTCGCGGCGGTGCAGGTGCTCGTCCGGCTCCTGGCCGCGCTGCTGCTGTACCGGCACGGATTCCCGGTGCGATTCGCCGACGTCGGATTCCTGGTGGCCGGATATCGCGCGGGGGCATGGCTCGCCGGGCCGACCTCCGTGCTCACCATGCTGCTGCTGTGCGCGGGAGTCGCGGGAGCGCACCTGTTCACCGACAGCGCCGCGGCGCACGACTGGCGGCTGTTGCTCGCCGCGACCGTCTCCGCGGGCTGCGTACCGTGGCTGGTCGGCCGTTACACGGCGGCGCGCGGCGCCTACATCGCCGATCTGGAGCAGCGCGCCCGATTGCGGCAGCAGGAGCACCGGACGGCCGTGGAGCGCGCGGTCACCGATGAGCGGGCAGCCATCGCCCGCGACCTGCACGACGTGATCTCGCATCACGTCAGCGCGATCGGCATCCACGCGGGCGCGGCGCGGCTGGCCCTCGGCGGCGCGGCGAGCGAGGCCGCCGCCCGGTCGCTGTCCGCGGTGGAGTCCAGCAGCCGGGCCGCGATGGTCGATCTGCGCCGCCAGCTCGACCTGCTGCACGGCCACGAGGACGAGGGGCAGCGCCAGCCGGGACTGGCCGACATCGACGGGCTGATCGAGCACGTCCGCGCGGCCGGGCTGGACGTCGAGACAAGCGTGCGCGGCGAGGCGGTGGAACTGCCGGACTCGCTGAACATCACGCTGTACCGCATCGTGCAGGAGATGCTGACCAACGCGCTGCGGCACGGAGACGGTACGCACGCGCGACTGGAGGTGGAGTACCTGCCCAAGCGGGTGGTGCTGCGCGCGACCAATCCCCTCGCCGCCGAACCGGTCACCGCGGACACCTCGGTACCGCGTGGCCTCAACGGAATCCGCCGCCGCGCCGAGCTGTTCGACGGCGACCTGGACTACGGCCGCGACGCCACGCACTGGCACACCACGGTGTCGGTGCCGATCGGAGGATCGTGACCCTGCCCATCCGCGTCCTGATCGCCGACGACCACAGCATGTTCCGTTCCGGCCTGCGCGCCGTCGTCGACAGTCAGCCGGATCTGGATTGCGTCGCCGAGGTGAGCGACGGCCGCGCCGCGATCAGCGAGACCGCCCGGGTACGACCGGATGTCGCGATCCTCGACGTCCGGATGCCGAAACTGGACGGGCTCGCCGCCACCGCCGCGATCGTGGCCGCGGGCGGCACGCACGTCCTGGTGCTCACCACCTACGACAGCGAAGCCAACCTGTATCGCGCCCTGCAGGCGGGCGCCAGCGGGTTCCTGCTGAAGAGCCTGCCGCCGGAAGAACTGGTCACGGCCATCCGGATCGCGGCGCGCGGAGACGCGCTGATCGACCCGTCGATGACCCGCCGTCTGGTCTCCCGCTTCGCGACCACGCTCGCACCGCCGCACACCCCACCGGAGGTCCATCACCTCACCGCCCGCGAACTGGAGGTGCTGCTGTTGCTCGCCGACGCGCGCAGCAATGCCGAGATAGCCGCGCAGCTCGGCGTCGGCGAGGAGACGGTGAAGACCCACGTCTCCCGCATCCTGGCCAAACTCGGTGTCCGCGATCGCATCCACGCCGTGGTCTACGCCCATCAGCACGGCCTGGTGTCGCCGGAATCGGCGCGCTCCGACTGACCCGGTATACCGACCGTGGCGTGGACCATCGACGAATTGCCACACCCTTCGGCACGAGCGTCGTTCATGAACCGTGTCGACCGGGCCCTACGCTCCCGCGCCGCGAGCCGCGGAGTCCGTCGACACCCCCGCCGAGACCACGATTGCTCCGGCGGCGACAACCGAGCGCGGCGGCTCGGTTGTCGCCGCCGAACGACTCACGCGCCGGTCGGCGGCTCCCCGACTGTCGTCGTCGGATCGATGAGGCCGAAGACCTCACCCTGCGGCCCCTGGACGAGGCCCATGCGGCCGAAGGGACTGTCGTCGGGTCCGGACATGACGGTGGCGCCGAGATCGCGCGCCTTGGCGAGCGCGTCATCGGTGTTGCCGACCTGGAACCAGGCCAGCCAATACGACGGGTTGTCGCCCGGCATCTTCGTCGAGTCGTTGATGCCGCCGACGGCGTCCCCGCCCTGCGGCAAGCTGAAGGTGGAGTAGACGAAATTCTCGCCGTCGCCGATTTCGGAGTACTGCCAGCCGAACACATCGGCGTAGAACTCCTGGGCCTTCTTGTAATCGCTGGTGTGCAGCTCGTTCCAGCAGTAGGCGCCGTGCTCGTTGTATACCCCCGCGCCGCTGTGGGCCTTGGCCTCCCAGATCCCGAAGACCGCGCCGGTGGGGTCGGCGCCGACGACCATGCGGCCGACATCGAGCACGTCGAACGGTTGCATCATCAGCGAACCGCCCGCGGCGTTCACCTTCTCCGCGATGGCGTCGGCGCTGTCGGCGGCGAGGTAGGTCGTCCACACCGACGGCATCGGCATGCCTTCCGGCTTGGGTCCGATGCCCGCGGCCGCGCGGCCGTTGCGCATCGCCATCAGGTATCCCCCCGCCTCGGGCGGGCTGTCCTGGATCTCCCAGCCGAAGAGTGCGCCGTAGAATTCGCGGGCGCGCGCCGGGTCGTCGACCTGGCAGTCGACCCAGCACGGTGTTCCCTGCGGCCAGCTTCCGTCATGAGTGGGCATTGCGGGTGCCTCCTGATACGGGTTGCCGAATGTGCGGCCGAGACAGCCGGCACACGGCTAGTCAACCATCAGCATTCCGTTGGAGTGGGCCGATTCAGCCGCGACTCCGGTCCTGTTCGCGAGCCTGAGACCAGGCGAAAGACCCCCTACACAGATCAGTCCCCGGTAGTCTCGTCGTTTCCGTGATCCTCAGTCGTCGCTGAGTCTCCGGTTTTGCGACTGGCTTGCCGGGGGCCTAGCCGGATCCTGGGTCGGTGTCTTCACTGCCTACCGACGTCTCAGCTGACAGTGCGCTCACCTACCGGTGCTCCGGTGTAATGACTAGTTTCCTCCACATTTTCCGCTAGTCAAGAGGGTCGGCAGCGCAATTCTCCGAGCCGAGCGCGCCCGTCTTCGCCGCGCCACAGGCATCCTTCAGCAAATCGATCTCGACGTGTACGCTCGGTATCCGAACCATGCGATTGTGACTGAGGTCACACCCCGTCGTCCGACTGCACCCGCCTGGGGCGGGCCGTCCCGTTGGAGTTTCCATGGCGCTCGCTCCCCCTCCAGTTCCTACCAGGGAAGGCGTGCGCGAGCACACCTGTCGCAACCGCCCCGCCGTGGACCCCGGATCCGTCACTTCGGAGACATGATGAGCGCACCGAACCGATTCGACGAGTTGCAGCATCGCGTCGCGGATCTCGCACCGGTATTTCGCGAGCCGCTGGACTCGCCCTACGAGATCTCGAACGCGTTGTTCGCCGCCCTCCGGCACGTTCTGCACGACGTGGGCGGCCAGCCGGACACTCCGGTCGAGTACCGGGAGAAGGAGGAAGAGGCCTGGGAGATGAGCACGTACGTCACCTGCGAATGCCTCGGCTGGCGCGGCGTATGGAACTCCGAGGAACGCAGGCGAGCGGAGAACGACCTCGGCGCGACGCTGTACTTCGGCCTCCCCTACTACGCGCGCTGGGCGACCGTCGCGGCGAAGACGTTGGTCGCCAAGGGATTGATCACCCCCGACGAACTGTCGGCCAAGCTGGACGAAGTACGCGCACGAATGGAGGCGCGCACATGAGCAGGAGGTACCGGATCGGCGACCGTGTGCGCGTCCGCGACGCCACGTCGATGTTCCACACCCGCACGCAGGCCTACACCCGCGGGCACATCGGTGTCGTCGTCGAGTACCGGCCGGAGTGGATCATCCCGGAGGACGAGGCATGGGGACGGGACGACGGTCGCGTCGAGCCGTTCTACGTCGTGCGATTCCGCCAGAAGGATTTATGGCCCAAATACACCGGCTTCGACGTCGACACCTTGGAGACGGAGGTCTCCGAGCGCTGGCTCGAGCCCGCGGAGGAGGATGCCCAGTGAGCCCGACCCACGATCACGACGCGCACGCGCCGATCCGGACCAGCGAAGAGATCAGCGAATTCGAGGTGCTCGAGACGGCGGTGCGGGAACTCGCCATCGAGAAGGGGCTGTTCTCCCAGGAAGACCACCGCAGGTTCGCGGAGTGGGCCGAATCGGTGGGTCCGCACGGCGGGTCGAAGCTGGTCGCCAAGGCGTGGACCGACCCCGAGTTCAAAGCCCGCCTGCTCGCCGACGGCACCGAGACGTGCAAGGAGATCGGCATCGACTGGCGCGATCCGACCGGATCGGGGACGCCGAGCGACTACACCTACTTCTACGTGCTGGAGAACACGCCCGAGGTGCACAACGTCATCGTGTGCACGCTGTGCTCGTGCTATCCGCGACCGGTGCTCGGGATGTCCCCGGACTGGTATCGCACGCCCAACTACCGTCGCCGCCTGGTGCGCTGGCCCCGCGAAGTGCTCGCCGAATTCGGCTTGCACTTCCCGCCCGACGTCGAGATCCGCGTGCACGACTCCAACCAGAAGTCGCGGTTCATGGTGATGCCGATGCGCCCCGAGGGCACCGAGGGCTGGACCGAGGAACAACTGGCGGCCATCGTCACCCGGGACACGATGATCGGCGTGGCGCTGCCCCAGGCCGATTGGACCGCACAGCAGCCACCGAACCGAGTCGAAGCCGCCGCCGAGAAGGAGGGACGCCCGTGACGAGCGGTCCGTACGAAGTCCTGCTGGAGACCTTGGACCCCGCGTCGCACCGGGAGATCTCGCTGCCCGAACTCGACGGCAAACCCGACCCGTGGGAGTCCAGCATGCAGGCCACGTGCGAATGCCTCTCGTGGCGCGGCGCGTTCGACAACCTGGAACGCCGCCACGCCGAGGACACACTGGGCGAGACGATCTATCGCGACTTCCCGGTACGCACCCGCTCGGTCGTCGTCACGGCGCACACCCTGATGGATCGCGGCGTGATCAGCCCGGACGAATTACGCGCCCGCATGGACGCCGTCCGGGAGCGATTCCACCCGCAGTAGCCCCTCGCGCCGCGGCCCGAGCCGAACGGCCCGGAGCCTCGCCGGTTCCGGGCCGTTCGGCTCAGAGAACGACAGCGATGCCGAGGTGCTGCCAGATCAACGCAAAACGGCTCCGGAACCATGTTCCGGAGCCGTTTTCCCTTAGTAGCGGGGACAGGATTTGAACCTGCGACCTCTGGGTTATGAGCCCAGCGAGCTACCGAGCTGCTCCACCCCGCGTCGGTGAACACAACATTACACATGGGTTCGCAGAGTCTGCAAATCGCCAGCTCAGAGGCGGTTTCAGCGAGGTGAACAGACCGCACGACAGGAACATCCGCCCGCCACCGAACGCCGAAACCATCCCGCAGCAATCGCGATGCCGCACATTTCCACACCGCGCCCTCAAGATTCACCACCGAAAACCCACTTCAAACGTGACCTACTTCACCATTTCGAGGTGATCTCACTCACATAACGATGCGATAACTTCGCATGGAATCAGCGTGTTGACGACGTTTCCCACCTGGTAAAACTCGCATATTCGAGTTATTCGAATCATGCAATTCCGGCGTTATCAAGATGTGATCTGCTGAGAATTCTTCGTTACCGTCACTCCACGGCCCGGATCATCCGAGACGGGCTCGAACTCGAACCGCCGAACACCGGTGACCCTGTCCCGCGGCTCGAGGATCCCCGACGACCTGGGGACAGGGACACGGCAGTAAGCACGATCGCCGTGCCGGCGGGCGCAGGGAGGGAAACGACCATGACTGAGAACCGGAAGATCAGCACCCGCGCCATCGGCTTCGCCGCCATCACCGGCGCTCTTGTTGCCGTCCCGTTCGCATTCTCCACCGCTTCCGCCTCCGCGGCCACCCACGACTGGGACGGCGTCGCGCAGTGCGAGAGCGGTGGCAACTGGGGGATCAACACCGGAAACGGCTACTACGGTGGCCTGCAGTTCTCGCAGAGCACCTGGGCCGCCAACGGCGGCAAGGGCTCGGCCCACACCGCCAGCAAGGCGGAGCAGATTCGCGTGGCGGAGAACGTGCTCGCCACCCAGGGCCCCGGCGCGTGGCCGGTGTGCGGCCGGTACCTGCGCCAGGGCACCTCCGAGCCCGAGACGCTGGCCCCGGCGGAGGAACTTCCCGCCGTGCCCGAGCCCGCCCAGCCCACCGTGAGCGCGGCGCAGTCCGTGGTCGAGAAGGCCAAGTCCGCCGCGGACGAGCTGGCCGACCAGTACGGCCTGAAGGGACAGTTCGAGCAGATCTTGAGCCAGAACAGCGCGCTGATCGACTCCCTCGGTCGCTGACCCATCCCGCGCCGAAAGAAAGACGCCGCCATCGCGATGATGGCGGCGTCTTTCTTCGTGCCGGTCCTATCCGGCGGCACTACTCAGCGACCGGCGTCCTGATACGCCTTGACCGCGGCGTCCAGCTCGTCCAGCGCACGGCCGAAGTCCTGGAAGTTCCCGCTGCGCATGGCGTTGCGCACGTTCTCGATCTTGCGGTTGAGCTCGGCCGCCGCGGCGTCCTTGGCGGCGGACGATCCCGTCGCCGGTGGCGGGACCGAAGCGGGCGGCGGTGTCGAGGCGTTACTGGTCCCGTTGTTGCCGTTCTCGGCGGGGACCGGAGTGGTGCCCGGCTTGGGCCTGGTGCCCGAGTCACCGCCGAACGGCGTCGCCAGCGCGCCCGCGCCGGGGATCACTTGGTTCAGCGCGTCCGCCAAAGTCGAGGCGTAGCCCACCTTGACGTTGCCCGCCTCGTCGCGATAGCTCACCAGCACCCGCAGCAGCTGCGGGAAGGTCGCCGTGTTCGGCCCGGTGTTGCGTTCGTTGTAGAACGGCTCCACATAGAGGATGCCGCCGTCCGCGACCGGCAGGGTCAGCAGATTGCCATATTTGATCTTGTTCGAATTGGACAGCAGCGTTTTCTCGCGGGACACCTCAGGCGAGGTCGTCATCCGGTTCTGCGTCTGCTGCGGACCCAATGTCTGTGTGTCCGTTGGCAATCGAAGAATCGTGAATTTCCCGTAGCCGTCCGGGTCGGAACGCACCGAGATATAGGCCGCGAGATAAGGCCGGTTGTAGCCGGTCATCGCACTGGTCAAATTGAACGTCGGCTTGTTCGTTTTCGGGTCGCCCAGCAGCACGTAATACGGCGGCTGGTTGGCGGTGGTCCCGCCCTCGGTGGTCGGGTCGGCGGGAACCGACCAGAAAGCGTTGTTGGTGAAGAATTCTCGGGGATCGTCCACGTGATACTTCGACAGCATCTCGCGCTGCACCTTGAACAGATCCTCCGGGTAGCGGAAGTGCGCCCGCAGTTCCGGCGAGATCTCGCTCTCCGGCTTCACCGCGCCCGGGAACACCCCGCGCCATGCCTTCAGCACCGGGTCCGAGGAGTCCACCTCGTAGAGCGTGACGCTGCCGTCGTACGCGTCGACCGTCGCCTTCACCGAGTTGCGGATGTAGCTGACCGCCTTACGCGGCAGCAGCCGCCCGGTCTTCTTGTCGATGCTGTCCTCCAGCGCACCCTCCAGCGAGGTGGTCTGCGCGTACGGGTAGTTGTCCAGCGTGGTGTAGGCGTCCACGATCCAGACGATCCGTCCGCCGACCACCGCGGGGTAGGCGTTGCCGTCGGTGGTCAGCCAGGGCGCGACCTTCTGCACCCGCTCGCGCGGGCTGCGGTTGAAGATGATCTTCGAGTCGTCGCCGATGGCCGAGGAGAACAGGATGTTGCGCTCGGCGTACTTGGCCGCGAAGGCCAGGCGGTTGAACCAGTTGCCGATCGGCACGCCGCCCTTGCCGGTGTAGGTGTACTGGGCGGTGTCGGAGTCGTACTCGCGCGGACGCTGGCCGTCCATCGCGCCGACGATCGCGTAGTCCGGGTTCGCCTGCGAGATCAGCTCGCCGAAGTAGACGCGCGGCTGGTCCACCTTGATCCGCTGCTTGTCCGATGGTGTGAACAGATCGCTGACCATGAAGATCGGATAACCGCCGTCGCCGCTGCCCCCCGCGGCGTTCGGATCGTCCGACGGCGGCTTGTTCACCCGGTTGGCCGGGGCGGCGACGAAGCCGTTGCCGTGGGTGTACACGGTGTGGCGGTTGATCCAGTCGGTCTGGTTGCCGCTCAGCGCCGCGGGCGAGAGCTCCCTGGCGGCGACGATGTAGTCCTGGACGTCACCGTCGAGGTTGTAGCGGTCGATGTCCAGCGACTCCGGGAAGCCGTAGAAGTTCTTCAGCTGGCGCAGCTGCGTGAAAGTGGGCGAGAGGATGTTCGGGTCGAGCAGCCTTGCGTTGCCGACGGTCGCGGCGTCGACCGGCACCTCGAGCGGGCTCTTGCTGCTCTCGCCTTTGTAGTCCTTGTAATCGATCCTGTCGTCGGTGATGCCGAACGCCTGCCTGGTGGCGGCGATGTTGCGTTCGATGTACTCGCTCTCCTTGTCCGCGGCGTTCGGCCGCACCGAGAACTGTTCGACCACCAGCGGCCACACCGCGCCGACCAGGATCGAGGACAGCACCAGCAGCGCGGCGGCCATCGCGGGCACCCGCAGATCGCGCAGCACGATGCCCGCGAAGAAGGCCAGCGCGCAGATCACCGCGATGGACAGCAGGATCAGCTTGGCGGGCAGCACCGCGTTGATGTCGGTGTACGAACCGCCGGTGAAGGTGGGTTCCTTGCGGCTGCTGGAAAGCAGTTCGTAGCGGTCGAACCAGTAGGCGATCGCCTTGAGCAGGACGAAGATCCCGGCCAGTACGGCGAGCTGGATGCGCGCGGGGCGGGTGAGCGTGCCCTCGCGGCCGGTCAGCCGCAGGCCGCCGAAGACGTAGTGGGTGACCAGGCTGGCGAAGAACGCGATCACCACCGCGACGAACAGCCAGTTCAGCACCATCCGGTAGAAGGGCAGGTCGAAGGCGTAGAAGCCGACGTCGAGGCCGAACTCCGGATCCTTCTCGCCGAACGATTGGCCGTTGAGGAACAGCTGCACCGTCACCCAGTTCGACTGCGCCACCAGACCCGACAGCAGGCCCAGCAGCACCGGGATGCCGACGCCGAACAGCCGCAGCCTGCTCATCACGGTGGTGCGGTAGCGCGCGATCGGATCGTTCGGACCCGCCACCGGCACGAACACCGGCCTGGTGCGGTAGGCCAGCAGCAGCGCCAGCCAGACCACCAGGCCGACGAAGGCCGCCACGACGAGGAACAACAGCACCCTGGTCCGCAGCACGGTGAGATACACGTTGCGGAAGCCGACCTCGCCGAACCACAGCCAATTCGTGTAGGTGTCCGTCAACCGCGGCCCGAGCAGCAGTAACGCCGCTAGGACGATGGCCGCCACCAGCAGCACACGGCTGCGTCGGGACAGCGAAGGTAAGCCGGTGGGGGGCCGCATGCCCACGATGCCACTCTCCAAGGTCCGGCGACGCTCGCACCGATACGCTCGGCCGATGCGCCGCAGTCCGATGTTGCGGGTGGTCCTTCCGGACCGTCTCGGCCCACTCTACGGAAATCGGACACCATGCAGCTGGCAGGGTTGCGCTTGCCGCGCCGGGGAACCGATCGCCCGGGTTTCCGGCTGTCCGCGCCTGCGGTTTGATTGGATGTTCGCGTGACCCCAGACCTGCACGCCGAACTCGTCCTTGCCCGATCCGTCCGGGAGGTGGCGGAATTCGTCGATGCCGAGGGGTGGGGCCGTCCCCCGCAGATGTTCGCCCTGGTGCCGACCGCGGAGCTGGTCGCGGCGCAGCCGGAACTGGAGGATCAGCTCGACGAGGGCGACGAGCTGACGCCGGTCGCCCAGGAGGCTTTCCCGGACGACATCACCGGCGGCTCGATCGCCCTGGACGAATTCCTGGCCACCACCAGCTGGCCCCCCGCCGTCCGCGGTTGCGTGCTGGTGCAGGAGATCGTGGTGCTCCCTCCGGACGCCGAATCGACGCTCGACGACGCGCTCGCCCCGCTGCTGGCCGACCACGATGCCGCCGACGCGGCCGCGCGCGCCGCCGCCGAGGCGCACCCGGAGCGCCGGGAGGCCCGGTTGTTCGCCGCGGTGCTGCGCGACGGCGCGTCGCTGTGCCTGTTGCAGCTGCGCCCCGCGGACGACGCGGACGATTTCGGCGACCTCGACCTGCGCACCTACCCCAACCTGGCGCCGAACCTCGTCGAAGCGCTGCATCACACGCTGGAGTGAAGCGCTGACGCTCCGGTGCGGCGCTGCGCGGCCCGATCGCGGTTCAACGGCCGGGCGCGCGGCGTTCTTCGGTCGGGATCACCAGCCGCTGCACGGTCCGGGCGAGTCGCGCGGCTTCCGTCGCGGATTGTCGACCGGCCGAGAGATCCGGCTCACCCGCAGCCGACCGGTTCCTTGCCGGTGTTGATCTCGTTGAGCGACTGCACCGCGCCGGTGAGGGTCTCGACGCGCACCAGCCGCAGGCCGTCGGGAGTCCGCTGTTTGGCCTCGTCGCAGTTGGCGGCGGGGACCATGAAGGTCTCCGCGCCCGCGTCCCGCGCGGCCATCATCTTGTACTGGATGCCGCCGATCGGACCCACCTTGCCGTCCTGATCGATGGTTCCGGTGCCCGCGACGAACTTGCCGCCGTCCAGTTCGCCGGGGGTGAGCTTGTCGATCAGGGCCAGGCTGAACATCAGGCCCGCCGAGGGGCCTCCGATGTCGGCGAGATTGAACGCGACCTCGAGCGGCGGCCGGGCGCCCTCGCCCGGCGTCACGCCGAGGTAGCCCTTGGCCGGGTCGCCGGGGCGGGCGCCGAGCACGATCGACGCGGTCTGCTCGGCGTTGTCGCGCCGGAAAACCACGGTGAGCGTGCTGCCGGGCGCCTGGGACGAGACCGCCGTCACGACGTCCTTGGGTGTCGTCATCGGCGTGCCGTTGATGCTGATCAGCTCGTCACCCGCACGCAGCGCGTCGCGGGCGGGCCCGTCGTCGGACACCTTGCGCAGCAGCACGACCGTGGGCAGGTTCAGATAGTGCAGGGCGGCGACCTCGGCGTTGCCCTCCGAGTCCTTGAAGTCCTCCTGGTTGGACTTGTCGATCTCCTCGCGCGACACGCCGGGCGGGTAGACCTCCGAGCGCGGCACCAGGCCGTGCTTGCCGCTGGCCCAGAAGCCGAACGCCTCGAAGATGCTCAGCCCGTCGCGCACCGAAACCGTGGTCATGTTGAGATGGCCCGTGGTCGGATCGACCTCGGTGCCCCGCACATCGACGACGTCCTTGCCGTCCACCGTGCCGAGGGTGTTGAAGGTGGGGCCGGGCCCGAGTGCGACGAACGGCACAGTCAGTACGCTGCCGACGACACCGAGCACGAGCACCGGGATCAGTGCGGCCACCAGGGTGAGGATCCGACGATTCACCTGGACCACAGTAATGACAGCCCGCGGCGTGAGTGGGCGGAGGCGGTCATTTCGCCCGGGCGCGCCGCCTCCGGTTTCGCGCCGCGCGAACACAGGGACGCTGTGCTACACGCGTAACGTGAAGAGCATGAACGACCTCCCCTTCGGATTCTCGAACCGCGACGACGACGATCGCAAGCGCGGTGACGAGCCGAGCGGTCCCGGCCCGAACGACCCGTTCGGTTTCGGTATCGGTGGGTCCGGCGCGGGCGGATTCGACCCGGCGCAGCTCGGCCAGATGCTGACCTCGCTCGGCCAGATGCTCAGCGGCATGGGACAATCGGGCTCGGCGCAGGCCGGGCCGGTGAACTACGACGTCGCCAAGCGGCTGGCCCGCCAGCAGCTCGGCACGACCGTCGCCCCGGTGAGTTCGGGCGCCGCGAGCGCGGTGACCGACGCCGCGCATCTCGCCGAACTCTGGCTCGACGGCGCGACCACCCTGCCCGCGGGCGCCGCCAAGACGGTCGCGTGGACCGCCAACGACTGGATCGAGCAGACCCTGCCCACCTGGCAGCGGCTGTGCGACCCGGTCGCCGAGCAGATTTCGGGCATGTGGACCGCGGCGCTGCCGGAAGAGGCCAGGCAGTTCGCCGCGCCGATGGTCGGCATGCTTGGCCAGATGGGCGGCCTGGCCTTCGGATCGCAGCTCGGCCAAGCGCTCGGCCAGCTCGCCAAAGAGGTGCTGACCTCCACCGACATCGGCCTTCCGCTCGGCCCCACCGGCACCGCGGCGCTGCTGCCCGCGGCGATCTCGGAGTTCAGTGCCGGACTGGAGCAGCCGGAAAGCGAGATCCTGGTGTTCCTCGCCGCGCGTGAGGCCGCCCACCAGCGGCTGTTCGCGCACGTGCCGTGGCTGCGCCAGCAGGTACTCGGCGCGGTCGAGGACTACGCGCGCGGCATCCGGATGGACTTCTCCGCGATGGAGCAGGCCGCGCAGAACATCGACCCGATGTCGCTGACCGATCCGTCGAAGCTCGAGGAGATCTTGGCCCAGGGCACGTTCGAGCCGCAGACCACGCCCGAGCAGAAGCAGGCGCTGGAACGGCTGGAAACGCTGCTGGCGCTCATCGAGGGCTGGGTGCAGGTGGTCGTCGCCGATGCCGTAGGCGACCGCTTGCCCGGCGCGGGCGCGCTGGCGGAGACACTGCGCAGGCGGCGCGCCACCGGCGGTCCCGCGGAACAGACCTTCGCCACGCTGGTCGGGCTGGAGTTGCGTCCGCGCAAGCTGCGCGAGGCGGCGGCGCTGTGGCGCAGGCTCACCAGCGACGCGGGCATGACCGCCCGCGACCGCGTGTGGGCGCACCCGGACCTGCTGCCGGATTCCGACGACCTGGACTCCCCCGCCGGTTTCATCGACTCGGTCATCGGCGGTGGCGCCACCGTCTTCGACGACCCGCTGGCGCAATTGGCCGAAACCGAGGCTCGTGAGCGAGCGGCACGCGAGCAAAAGGACGACGACACCGGCCCCGACCTGGGCAAAGAAGGCGGCGAATCCTCCTGATTCAGGCTGTGGATGACGCGAAATCCTGTGGATAACCAAGGATTTCGCCACGGGCCGCACCCCGCGGGGTTCGCATACTGATGACATGACAACGATGTGTCGTGGTCCTCGATTGCGTCCGCGGGTTACCGTCCTGGTCCGCCCGACCGGCGTCGTGCAACTCGGGTGCGATCCGGAAACCGCCGTGGTGCTCGATCCGGAAGGCATGGACGCCGAGACCGTCGTCACCTTCCTCCGCCTGCTCGACGGTCTGCGCACCAAGCCGCAGATCATCTGGCGCGCCGGAGAATGCGGTATCGACGCCGAACGCGCCGTGGCATTGCTCACGCTGGTCGACGAAGCCGGACTGCTGGACCACCCGGAGGAGCGGGCCGGTCACGTGCGAACGGTGCGAGTACACGGCCTCGGGCCGCTGTCGGACGCGGTGTCGGCCGGCTTGCGGGCGCTCGGTATGCGGCCGAGCCGTTCCCGGGACTACCCCACCGGTACGGCGACGGCGCGGTCCTGGGGAGTGGACCTCGTGGTGCTCGCCGACACACTGATGCCCGACCCCCGACTGGTGAGTGATCTAGTGCTGCACCAGATCCCGCACCTTTCACTGCGCATCCGCGACAGCAAGGGCGTCATCGGTCCCTTGGTGTTGCCGGGCGTCACCAGCTGCCTGCGCTGCGCGGACCTGATCCGCGCACGGAACGACACCGACTGGCCACACCTGGCGGCCCAACTACTCGGCCGCATCGGCCACGCCTCCCCCGCCGGAATCGCCGCCACCACGGCAATCGCCCTCGCCGAACTCGAAACGATCATCGACTGCTCACCCCGGCGAACCCCCGCCACCTTGAACGCGACGCTGGAACTGGACCTGGACTCCCACACCCTCGATCGCCGCAGATGGGACCGCCATCCCGACTGCGGGTGCGTGCACCTCTCCGCAGCGCACGGCGTCGGAATACAGCCGTGATGCCTCCACCCAGGAACTCATCTGGCGACCGCGAGCACGAACCGCATCGGTCCATCCCACCGACGGCGACGTCGGTCACCGACTCCGCACCGTGGGCGTGGCGGGCGCGGGACAAGATCACCTTCGCCGCGCTGGACTGGCGGCCGGACACCTCGCTGAAGCTGATCTGCCTGGATGGGCCCCGCCATCTCGAACGCGACTCTCGAACTGAATTCGGATTCACACCCTCGGTCGGCGCGGACGGGACCGGTACCCCGCATGCTTGTGCGCACTCGTTTCCGCAGGTCATGGACACTGAAGCCGATGGTGATCAAGATTGCCGTGGCCGACCGGCCGGTCCGTCCGCCATGATGGGTACGTGTCTGAGATCGTGCGCCGTCGCTCGTCCCGCAACGCCAAGTTGGCCAAGATTCCACTCGGCATAGCCGGGCGGGCGGCCGTGGGGTTCGGCAAGAAGCTCGCCGGAGGCGACAAGTCGGAGATCAACGCGCAGCTCAATCAGAAGGCCGCGGAGCAGCTGTTCACGGTGCTCGGCGAGCTCAAGGGCGGCGCGATGAAGTTCGGGCAGGCGCTCAGCGTGATGGAGGCCGCGGTCCCCGAGGAGTTCGGCGAGCACTATCGCGAGGCGCTCACCAAGCTGCAGGCCGCCGCGCCGCCGATGCCGGCCGCGACCGTCCACCGCGTGCTCGACCAGCAGCTCGGCACCCAGTGGCGGACCCGCTTCCGTGAGTTCGACGACGCCCCGGCCGCGTCGGCCAGCATCGGGCAGGTGCACCGGGCGGTGTGGTCGGACGGGCGCACCGTCGCGGTGAAGGTGCAGTACCCCGGCGCCGACGAGGCGCTGCGCGCCGATCTCAAGACCCTGTCTCGCATGTCCGGTCTGGTCGCTTCCGTGATCCCCGGCGCGGACGTGAAGCCGATTCTCGCCGAGATCACCGAGCGCACCGAAGAGGAGCTGGACTACCGCAACGAAGCCGCCAACCAGCGCGCATTCGCCAAGGGCTTCGACGGGCACGCCGAGATCGTGGTGCCGAAGGTGGTGGCGAGCGCGCCGAAGGTGATCGTCACCGAATGGCTGGACGGCGTCCCCGTCTCCACGATCATCAAGCAGGGCGCCGAGGATCCGGAGGGCACCCGTGCGCTGCGCAATCGCGTCGCGGGGCTGATGGGCCGGTTCCACTTCTCCTCCCCGGAGGTGGTCGGACTCCTGCACGCCGACCCGCACCCGGGCAATTTCATGATGCTGCCCGACGGCAAGTTGGCGGTGATCGATTTCGGCGCCTGCGCACCGATGCCGGACGGTTTCCCCCCGGTGCTGGGCCGAATGCTGGCCCTCGCGGTCGAGGAGCGCTTCGCCGAACTCACCGAACTGCTGTACGACCACGGCTGGGTGATCCCCGGCCGAGTGGTCACCCACCAGGAGATCGCCGACTACCTGCGGCCGTTCACCGACCCGATCCAGTCCGACTCGTTCCACTTCACCCGCAGGTGGATGCAGCGGGTCGCGGGCAAGGCTTCGGAGATCTCCAGTCCGGAGATGAAAACCGCACGCGCACTGCAACTTCCGGCGCAATACGTGATGATCTTCCGAGTACTCGGTGGCTCCGTCGGCATCCTGGCGCAACTCGACGCCGAACTGCCGTTCATGCAATTGGTCCGCACCTGGATGCCCGGCTTCATCGAGGAACGCACCGCCTCTTGAGCTGAAACTCCCCCAACTCTCTGCGCTGAACCGCGCAACTTCAAAAGAAAAATTCACGCCGCTCCCGCCCCGTCGGGTGCGAGTCTTACGAGCACCGTTCGCGGCCCGTCTCGCGGCCGAGTGACCGAAGCGCATGCGACGCAGTCGCGAGTCTCGGTCGCTCGGGCGCGAGACTTCCCGGGGCCGCGAACACGCAGCGCCGCAGGCGCTGCAAAACCAACACAGCAGTCGCGAGTCTCGGTCGCTCGGCCGCGGGACTTCCCGGGGCCGCGAACACGCAGCGCCGCAGGCGCTGCAAAGCAGACCAGCCGCCCACCAGACAACGGTGGGCGGCTGGTCTGCTTTCTCGTTCGTTGGCTCGGCCCGTGCCGGGACCGACCGAATCGAGCACATCGACCGGAGGGAGGGAAGTCACTCCCCGGCTCATGCCGGGACCGCGACCTTGCGCGGACGACCACGGGGACGCTTGCGGGCGATCACGACACCCTGGTCGAAGATCTCACCGCCCCAAACACCCCATGGCTCACCACGATCCATGGCGGCGCTCAGGCAGCCTTTGCGGATCGGGCAGGTCGCGCACAGCGCCTTGGCCTGCTCCAACTGGACCGGGCTCTCGGCGAACCAGAGGTCCGGGTCTCCAGCGCGGCAGGGCAGGACCTTGGTGATCTCCTGGGTCCGAGTAGGCGACGCCACGGTTCGGCATGTCACGTCAGTAGTGGCCTGCGGCCAACTCTGTGCGGTGAACACGTCGTTCTCCTTCAGCTCGTTTGCAGCGGTTCGTTTGTTGTGGCGAAACCGGTGCCGGTCGGCTGAAGGGCCGGAGAATACTGGCCACGGTTTCGCTGTCTTGCGATCCGTGGCCAGGAGGTCGGGGAGGAGTTCCCTACCTAGGTCGACATCTGTGTCGAGTCCTGTTCACGGTCGCTGGGTGTGCGGTGCGGAGGCGTGCTGCCCGCGGATCCGCCGGCTCGAAGCCGACTTCATCCGCGAAGACACCGACTGCTGCCTCGACAGCCGTCGGGTGCCAGCCCGCGCTGGGCTTGCCCTGAATCTGGGTGCGGTTCGACGCATGCATGGCAATGCAATTCACTTGCGTGCCGGACATGCCGAACGCACCGATTCCGGACAGACCGATCCCCTGCAAGGCGAGGATCCCCCGGGAGGCCGCCATGGGCGCATAGACCGCAACGCCACTGGCGCCGAAGTTCATGATGTTGTCCATTGCTCTGCCTCCCTCCTGTACTCGTTGTGTGTCGGTAACTGTGCGCGCCGAGATGCCCTCCCGGTGCGTGAAATCCACCATAGGCAAGATCGTCGAGCGGGACAACCTATTTTCTACCTGCGGTTTTGTGATGTGGATCGAAGCCGGGACGCGACGATGGCGAGCACATCGGCACCGAACTGGTCGATCTTCTTCGCACTGACGCCCGCGATCGCGGCCAGCGCGGCATAGTCGGCGGGCTGTTGTTCGGCGATCGCGGTGAGCGTGGTGTCGGTGAACACGACGTAGTCGGGCATTCGCAGCGCCGCCGCCCTCTCCACACGCCAGTTCCGCAGTGCCTCAAGCAATTCCGCGTCCAGCTCGGCCGGGCAGCGACGGCAGCGGCCGAGCATGATCTCGTAGGTGCCGATCAGCGGTTTCGTGCAGACCCGGCAGGTCGGGCGGACACCGTTCGGGGCCGACGACGGTGCCGCGATCCGCGAGGCGGGCGAATCATCCGGCACGAGACCGTTGAGGAATCGCGAACGCCGCCTGGTGCGTCTGCCGCCCTCGTTCCTGGCCAGCGCCCAGGACAGCCGCAGATATTCGCGCGCCCTGGTGACCCCGACGTAGAGCAGCCGCCGTTCCTCCTCGAGCGCCGCCTCGTCGGCGACCGAGCCGTCGTCGGCGAGGACGTGCGCGATCGGCATGGTTCCGTCCGACAACCCGACGAGGAACACCGCGTCCCACTCCAAGCCCTTGGCGGCGTGCAGGGAGGCCAGCGTGACGCCCTGCACCGTGGGTGGGTGCCTGGCCTCCGTGCGAGTCGCGAGCTCGCGCAGCAGCCCGGTGAGGTCGAGCCGGTCGTCGTGGCCGACGAGTTCCTCGGTCAGCCGCACCAGCGCGACCAGCGAGGTCCAACGTTCACGCGCCTGGGCGCCTGCGGGTTCCGTGGCGGTCAGGCCGAGCGGCGCGAGCACCGCGCGGACCAGCGAGACCAGGGAGTTGCCGCTGCGCGCCTGGTCGGGCAGGTCGTCGCGGGCGGCGGCTTGCCGCAGTGCCTGCACGGCCTGCCTGACCTCGGCGCGCGCGAAGAAGCCCTCGCCGCCGCGCACCTGGTAGGGGATACCGCGCTCGGTGAGCGCCTGCTCGTAGCTCTCCGAGTGGGCGTTGATCCGATAGAGCACGGCGATCTCGGCGGCCGGTGTGCCCGCCGCGACGAGCCGGCCGATCGCCTCGGCCACCGCCGCGGCCTCCGCCGGCGCGTCGTCGTATTCGGCGAACACCGGCTCGGGCCCGTCGGCGCGCTGGCCGATCAGTTGCAGCCTGGTGCCCGCGATGCGCCCGCGCGCCGCTCCGATCACCCGATTGGCCAGCGACACCACCTGCGGAGTCGACCGATAGTCGCGTTCCAGCCGGACCACGGTGGCGTCGGGGAAGCGCCGGGAGAAGTCCAACAGGTAGCTCGGCGTGGCGCCGGTGAACGAATAGATGGTCTGGTTGGCGTCGCCGACGACGGTCAGGTCGTCGCGATCGCCGAGCCAAGCGTCGAGCACGCGCTGTTGCAGCGGCGTGACGTCCTGGTACTCGTCGACGACGAAACTGCGGTAGCGGCCGCGGAATTCGTCGGCCACCGCCGGATAGTCCTCCAGCGCTGCGGCCGTATGCAGCAGCAGGTCGTCGAAATCCAGCAGCAGCCCGTCCGGCGTCGCCTTGAGTTTCTCGTAACCCGCGTAGACGTCCGCGACACGCAGTGCCTCGTAGGGCGTCTCGCGCCGCTGCTTCGCGACCGCCGCCGGGTAATCCTCCGGAGCGATGAGCGACGCTTTCGCCCAATCGATTTCGCTCAGCAGGTCGCGCACGCTATCGGTGGCCGTGGACAGCCCGGCCTGGTGCGCCGCCTGCGCGACGATCGGGAACTTCGCATCGATCAGCCGCCACGGCACGTCGCCGACGATCTGCGGCCAGAAGTACTTCAGCTGCCGCAACGCCGCCGCGTGGAACGTCCGCGCCTGCACCTGGGTCGCTTCCCCGCCGAGACCGAGGGCCCGCAGCCGGGTCCGCAGTTCCCCAGCGGCCCGAGCGGTGAACGTCACCGCGAGCACCTGATCGGCTTTGACGTGCCCCTGCGCGATCTGATTCGCGATGCGATAGGTGATGGTCCTGGTCTTTCCGGTGCCCGCGCCCGCGAGCACGCACACCGGGCCGCGCGGTGCTCGCACGGCGGCGGCCTGCTCGGGATCGAGGTCTGCGAGGTCGAGAGCGGGCACGCGATCCATCATGACAGCGCCCACCGACACACAACCGGTCGCGGTCGGGAGCAGCCGCTCGCGAGCAGACCGGCGCCGAGGCAAGAGACGGCATCGGCGCGGTAGCCGTGCGCCGCGCGCGACCGCCCGTTGTACGCCTCGTCGCCGCTTCGGGCGGCCGGGCGCGTGGCGTTCAGCGGTCGCTCAGCAACCGCAGGGAACGAGCGAAGGGGGCGCTGTCCTGCGAGCCGAGCGGCGCGAAGAACTCCGCGTCGCATTCCTCCACCGCGACGATGGCCCGGTTCACCAGCGCCACGCCCGCTTCGGTGGCGACCAGGGCCTTCGCCCGGCGGTCGCTGGGGTGGTCGCGGCGTTCGATCAGGCCCTTCTGCGCCAGGGCGCGCAACACCTGAGAGGTCATCATCGGATCGGTGGCGGCGTATTCCGCCAGGTCACGCTGCCGGACCGGATCCTCGCGGCCGGCGGCGAGGTAGGTGAGCGAAGCCAGCAGCACGAATTGCACGTGGGTCAGGTCGAAGGGAGCGAGCGCCGCCCGCTGTGCCGCCTGCCAGCGGTTGGTCACTTGCCACAGCAACAGTCCGGGACTTTCCTCTGCCGCGCGAAATCTGGAACGCAGCCTGCCGTCCCCCGCCTCGTGCATCGGCCTCCCTCACTCGTCGGTCATCTCCCGCGCGATCAGCGCGTAGTCGTGCGGGCTGAGTTCTATCAGGCCACGACGCAGGATCATCCCCCAGTTCGGCACGCTGGTGAGGTCCAGCTCGTCACGCAGCGTATCGATCGGCGCCTCCCGCGCTTCGGCTCGGTAGCTGACCGAACGGCGCCACGGCCGGAAGCAGCCGCCGTCCTGCGGGTCGGCCTGCCAGGCCGGGTGGTCGTCGATGGTGCCGATCGCGGTGAACGAGCGCACCGGCGCTCCGGCCCGCATGCCCTCGCGCGGCGAGTAGTACACCAATCCGTCGCCCGGCCGCATGCGTTCCACCGCAGCGCGCTTGCCGTGGTTCGCCTGGGCGATGCCCAGCTCCACACCGCGCCGGACATGTTCCCTGGACACGACGGCCAGCCAGTACTTCGCGCTCGAACCGGTAGCACTCATGCCGGGACCCCCTCGGCGACGGCCACCAGTGCGTCCAGGTCGGGCTGCACGGATTTCGCCAGGTCGGCGCCCAGGATCTTGGTCCACAACAAGCGCAGCGGTCCGTCGATCGAGACCGTGACGGTGACCGTGGTGCGGTTTTCCGCGACGGCGACCTCGTGGGCGAAGGTGAGCCGCGCGCCGAACAGCTTCGAGACGTCGACGAACTCGCGATCGGTCAGACGCGCGACGACGAACCGGATCTTCGGGCCGCCTTTCGGCCGCAACGTCCCGGTGGCGCCCTCGGCGAACGGTCCGTCCAAGCGCACCCACTCGGTGTCGGAGTTCCACTCCGGCCAGGTGGCCATGTCGGCCCAGCGGGCGAAAAAGGCGGTCGGCGGCGCACTGGAGGTGGCGTGCGCGGTGGCGATGATCGTCATGCATTTAGTATGCGCGCATACTAAATGCCGCGCAAGTCGGCATATGGTTCGAGTTGGAACAGTGCGCGGACGTCCGGCGTTGCAGTGTCCGTGACTGACGCGAACCCCACCCTGACGATGTACTCGACCACCTGGTGCGGCTACTGCCGCAGGCTCAAGAAGCAGCTGGACGAGGCGGGCATCGGCTACGTCGAGATCGATATCGAGCAAGACCCGGCGTCGGCCGAATTCGTCGGCAGCGTGAACGGGGGCAACCACGTGGTGCCCACCGTGAAGTTCGCCGACGGTTCCACCGCGACGAACCCGTCGCTGGCGGCGGTCAAGCAGGTCCTCGCCGGTCTGTCCTGATCAGCCGCCGCGCGCGGGTCGCATCGGCCCGCGCGCGCTAGTCGATCGCGGCCCAGGATTCGATGATCGTGCGCGCGATGGAGATCGAGCCGGGCAGCAGCAACCGGGCGCCCCCGTCCCGGTTCGACCAGTCGCCCACCGCCAACGCTTCGCGCACCTGCGCGCGGGTGAACCAGTCGGCCTCGGCGATCTCACCATCGGTGAAGGCCAGCGGCTGTGTGGGATCGGCCACCGCGGCGAACCCGAGCATCAGCGAGCGCGGGAACGGCCACGGCTGGCTGCCCAGGTAGGTGATCTCGCGCACGTCGAGGCCGACTTCCTCGCGCATCTCGCGCTCCACGCAGCGCTCCAGCGACTCGCCCGCCTCGACGAACCCGGCCAGCAGCGAGAACAGCGACTTCGGCCAGCTGGCCTGGCGGGCGAGCAGCACCCGCTCCCCGCCGTCGTGGATCAGGCAGATCACCGCCGGATCGATGCGCGGGAACTCTTCGTAACCGCTCTCGGTGACGCGCGACCAGCCCGCCTTGGCCGACATGGTGACGGTGCCGTCCGCGCCGTGGAACCCGGCCTTGTCGTGCCAGTTCAGCAACGCGATCGCGGTCGAGAGCAACGCGGCGGTGCGGTCGTCGACGGCGCCGCCGGCCAGCGCGCGCAGGTCGGTCAGCGCGCCCTCCAGCTCCGGATCACGCACCGCCCACAGATGGACGCCCTCCTCCACACCGAGGAACACCGCGTCCGGGCTCGGCTCGGCGGAGAACTCCACGGCCGGGTCCAGGATCAGGGCGCTTTCGTCGAGGCGCACCTGCCCGCGGCCGTTGATCCGCAGGAGTCTGGCCTCGGCCCAGCCCTCCTTCAGGGCCTGGGCATCACCTCGGATGTGCTCGGCCCGGTCGACGACAGAACGGGAGAGCAACGGAACGCTATTGAGCTGAAATGCCGACACGGTTCGAGACTATCGCCGAAGCTGTGCGGCCGGTTCGCGCCGGGGTCACTTGCCCGCTCGACGGATGTACAACAGCTTGTCGCCCGCCTCGACCGCGTCGACTTCCGGCTCGCCCACGCGGTAGAGCACCCCGTTGCGCACCACACCGAGGACGATATCGCTCAGATGCCGTGGCGAGCCGCCGATCTCGGACGGCTCCACCTCGCGTTCGGCGACGGCGAAGCCCTCCTCCGGGGTGAGCAGGTCTTCCATCATCTCCACGACCGTGGGCGTGGTGGTCGCGATGCCGAGCAACCGGCCCGCCGTCTCCGAGGACACCACCACCGAGTTCGCGCCGGACTGGCGGACCAGGTGGGTGTTCTCCGCCTCCCGGATCGAAACCACGATCTTGGCGGCCTTGTTCAGCTCCCGGGCGGTCAGCGTGACCAGCACGGCGGTGTCGTCGCGATTGGTGGCGACCACAACCGAGTCGGCGTGCTGCACACCGGCCAGCCGCAGCACGTCGGACTGGCTCGCCGAGCCGTGCACCGTGACCAGCCCGGCGTTCGCGGCCGCTTCCAAGGCGACCACGTCGGTGTCGACAACGACGATGTCGGCGGGCTGCACCCCGTCGCCGAGCATGGCGTCGATCGCGGTCCGCCCCTTCGTGCCGTATCCGACGACCACGGTGTGATTGCGCACGGTGTGCCTCCATCGCTGAATCTTGAAAGCCTGCCGGGAACGTTCGGTCAGCACGCCCAGCGTGGTTCCGACCAGGACGATCAGGAACAGGATGCGCAGTGGGGTGATGATGACGATGTTCGCCAGCCGCGCCTCGGGCGTCACCGGGTGGATGTCGCCGTATCCGGTGGTCGACAGCGACACCGTCGCGTAATAGAACGCGTCCAGGAACGACAGTTCGTTGCCCGAGTTGTCGTGGTACCCGTCGCGTCCGAGGTAGACCACCAGCGCGGCCAGGAACAACAGCCCCGTCGCGAACAGCACCCGTCTGGTCAGCGAAATCCACGGACTGGTCTGCACTTCCGGGATGCGCAGCAGACCGACCAGGGCGAAATCGGGCCTGCTGGCCAAGCCCAGGCTGCGCGCTCGGTCACCGAACACCGGGCACACCCGTCGTTTCGTCGCTCGTGTCGGTCATACCCGGTAATCCTTGTCCCTCCGGCACACCGGGGAGCCTACTGTGTTTGTTTTTCCAGCGCCTGCGGCGCTGGGTGTTGGGGGGCCCCGGGTGGGGGGGGGGGGGGGGGGGGGGGCGGGGGGGGGGGGGGGCGGCGCGGGGGGGGCGGCCCCCCCCGCCCGGGGGCGC